>CP054689.1:1312500-1675000 GCA_013348725.1 Ectothiorhodospiraceae bacterium 2226 | reverse complement strand
GCGCGCAGCTCCTCGCGCGGGGCCTCGCGGCGCAGCGCGTCGGCCATGCGATCGAAGGCCTGCGGGTCGAGCATCTCGGGCTGCGGAAACACCAGTTGGAAGATCGGATCCGCGGGCACGCGGTCCCAGTCGATGAGTTCGTCGATGACATAGCGATTGACCCGAAACGGCAGCACGTTGGCCACCACCCGCATCGCGAAGCGCTGCTCGGCCGACAGCACCTTGAGCGGCTCGATTTGGTCGAGGTGCCGTTCGGTGTAGACCTCGAAGCGGGTGTGGGAGCCGAGCGCGCCCGCGCCCGTGTGCTTGATCTTGGCAATGGTGTTCATACCTGAGCCTCGCTGTTGCAACCGTCCGCGCGGCGGGCGCGGCGGCCGGTGTTGTCTCGTCCTTCTCGGAGCAAAAGGGGGCCGCGGCCTCGCGTGGAGACCGCGACGCGCCATCGCGTGACTCACCCCTCTGGTGCGGCCCGGCCCTCTCCCTGGCCGGGCGAATGAAAAGCATCGGCGGCCTGCCGTCAGGCGGAGCGAGCCTCCCAACCCAACTCCCGCGCCCGCTCGCGCGCCTGGCGCGGCACGTCGGTGGCCACGAAGTGGCGGTGCAGGATCTGCACCCCCAGCATGTGATTGATGATGGCGTCGAGCTGCACCTGAGTGCCGGCACTCGCCTCGGGATCCTCGTGCACGGCGAACAGCTCCTGTACGCCCTTGGGATCGAGCAGCCCCGCATCGGCGATCGCCTGATCGGACAGGAACTCGGACGCCAGCGCCTTCATGGCCGCGTACTTCTTGGGATCGGTATGCGCGGGCGGCGCCATAAAGGCGAACTTTTGGCGTTCGTACAGCACCTTCGGCAGCAGGCCGCGCATGGCCTCGCGCAGCACGTACTTCTCGGTGCGGCCCTTGATGCGCATCCCCGGCGGCAGCTGGGTGGCCGCCTCGGCCAGGTGATGGTCGAGGAACGCCGGGCGCGCCTCCATCGAATTGGCCATGTCCACGCGGTCGCCGCCCCAGGTGAGGATCTGTCCCTCGAGCATAGTCTTGATCCACACGTACTGCGCCTTGTCGAGCGGGTGGCGGTCGTGGAGCATGTCGCCGTCGAGCACGCTGGCGATGCCCGCGCCCGGGGAATAGCCCTCCACCTCGCGGCGCAACTCGGGCGCCATCAGCGCCGGTACGCGCTCGCCGGCGCGCAGCCACGGCTGCAGGCAGCTCGGGGTGAAGCCGCACAGCTGGTCCAGCGCCGGATCGGCCAACGCCTCCTCGGCCAGCATGGCGCCGCGGAACAACTGGTTGCCCTCGTCCAGCAAGGCCTGCCAGTCGGCGCGCTCGGCGTCGCTCAAGGTATCGAGCCCGTACAGGAACATGTCGCGCCGAAACGCCGGATAGCCCGCGAAGAGCTCATCGGACCCCTCGCCGGTCACCACCACCTTGTAGCCGGTCTCGCGCACGTGGCGGCTCATGAGCAACTTGGCCACGCCCAGGGTGTTGTAGATGGTGCGCTCGGCGTGCCACAGCGTTTCGACCAGGTTGTCGTACAGGTGGTCGGCGCTGAGCATCATCACGTCTTGCTCGGCCTCCACCGACTCGGCCATTTCGCGCGCGATGGCGGTCTCGTCGTAGGCCTTGTCGTCGAAGCCGATGGTGAAGGCCTTCACCGGGTCCTGGCGGCAGGCCGCCGCCAAGCCGATAATCGAACAGGAGTCGATGCCGCCCGAGAGGTAACAGCCCACCGGCACGTCGGCCTCCAGGCGCAGGTTCACCGCCTCCAGCAGGCCCGCGCGCACCTCCTCCACGCACTCCTCCTCGGGGCGGTTGTCGTCGCGCTCCCCCATCACCGGGAAATCCATGTCCCAGTATTTTTCCTGGCGTAGGTGGAAGCGGCCGTGACGGCGCTCGACGATCAGCACGCAGCCGGGCTGCACCTGCTGGATGCCGTCGAATGCCGTGGTGCCGGGCACCACGGTCTGCATGAGCTGGTGGTACAGCCCCTGCGGATTGAAGCGCCGGGGCACCTCGGGGTGCGCAAACAGCACCTTCAGCTCGGAGCCGAACACGAAGGTGTCGCCGGTCTGCGTCCAGTACAGCGGCTTGACGCCGAAGCGGTCGCGCACCAGCATCAGGCGGTCGCGCTCGCGGTCGTACAGCGCGAAGGCGAACTCGCCGCGCAGGTGCGGCAGCATGCCCTCCAGGCCGTAGCGCGGGTACAGGTGGAGCACCAGCTCGGAATCGCTCTTGGCGCGAAAGCGCGCACCGCGCGAGGTGAGATCGGCGCGGATGCGCTGGTAGTCGTAGAACTCGCCGTTGTGCGCCATCATCAGCTTGCCGTCGTCGGAGACGAACGGCTGGCGGCCGCGGTTCTCGTTCAGGTCGACGATGGTCAGGCGCGCGTGCGAAAAGCCCACGCCGCGATCCTCCATGCGCTTCCAGCCGAAGCCGTCGGGGCCGCGATGATGCTGGATCGCCACCATGGCGACCAGGGTCTCGGGGTCGATGGGTTTCGCCGGATCGGCGTTCATGTAACCAGCAATTCCGCACATAAAGAAGCGTCCTCGTAAAGCGGGGGCGCGCGACCGCGGCGCGCCAGGTCCATTTCGGTCGGGCGTGTCAGTCCTGCGCGTCCATCACCTGCCCGATGCGTTGCACCAGACAGGTGAGCAGCGCCATGCGCACGAACACGGCACCGCGCGCCTGCGCGAAGTACCAGTTGTGCGGCGTGTCATCGAGATCGGTGGCCAGCTCGGCACCGCGCGCCAGCGGATGCAGCACGATCGCGCCGGACTTGAGCGGCGAGTCGGCCGACAGGCGCATGTCCACCCCGAGTTGCTCGTAGGTATCGCCCACCCAGGCGATGGAGTTGATGTACACCACGTCGAGCGCGGGCAGGGTCTCGTCCAGGCGCTTGGAGACGCGCACGCGCAGTCCGCGCTGTTCGAGCTCCTCGCGCTGGCCTTCGCGAAACAGCCCCTCCTCGGGGCTGATGATCACGATCTCGGCGATCGCCTCGGGGAACAGGCTCAACATCAGCAGCAGACTGCGCACGGTGCGCATGCGGTCCGGTACCCCGATCACGCCGATACGGATGCGCTGATCCTCGGGCAGGTCCTCGTCGAGCAGCTCCGGGCGCCACTTGAAGATGGCGTACAGATCGGCGAGCGCCTGCGTGGGATGCTCGTCCACGCCGTTGCCCGCATTGATGATTGGGATGCGCAGCGCGGGTAACATCTCGTACACCGACTGGTCGTGCGAGTCGCGCAGCACGATGACGTCGCCGTAGTTGTTGAACATCTCGGCGATGTCGGGCAGCGACTCGCCCTTGGCGATGCCGGTCGAGCCACGATCGGTGATCGACATGATGTCGCCGCCTAGCCGATGCCACGCGCTCTCGAACGACAGGCGCGTGCGCGTGCTCGGCTCGTAGAACGCGCTGATCAAGATCTTGTTGGCCAGCGGCCGCGCCATCAGCGCCGGGGTAGACTCGTACTGTGCCGCCAGGCGAAACAACTGCACGCAGGTGGCGCGGTCGAATTGGCGCGCCGAGACGATGCAGCGGTTGGCCAGATCCACCAGCGGCGCGGCATCCTCTTCGATGTGATTCAGCAGGGCGGTGGGGCGTTCGATGCCCGCCGTCCCGTCCTTGGGCTGCAAAGGGTGTTCCAGCAGCGGATTCAGCTCGCTCACCATAGTCTCCCCGATTTCCTGTCCCTGATCCAAAGTGTAATCAGCACCACCGGCGCCACCGCCGCCGCGCCGATCGCGACGCTCACCAGCACCGTGAGAAATTCGATACTCGCCGTCATGCCACGCCCCCGCCCAGGTTAGGGCTCGGACTCGGCGCCGAACCACCGCTCGGCGGCGTCTCGTTCAGGCGCCGCCAGTCGAAGTCTTCGGGCCACAGCCAGGTGCTCACCAACACCAGCGTCATCGACACCGCGGCGCCGACCAGCGCGGCGACGTAGAACCCGATGATGAAATACGCGCTCAAGCCCGCGGCGCTGCCCAGCACCATGGCGAGGATCGCGCCGGTGCGATTCGTGCGCCGCCAATACAGACCGGCCGCCACCGGCCAGATGGTGCTGGCCACAAACGCGCCGGTGAAATGCAGCAGCGCCGCGAGGTCGGTGATGCGCGGCAGACACAGCAACCAGGTCAGCACGCCCAAGCCGAGCACCGTGTAGCGCGCCGCACTCTGCAACTGCTCGGGCGTCATGTGCTGACGCACATGCCCCTGATAGATGTCGCGCGTGACCAGGTCGCTGGTCGCCGCGAGCAGCGAGTCCAGGCTCGAGGCCAGCGCCGCGAACACCACCACGAAGACGATCACCGCGCCGGCCACGCCGAGCAGCTCGGCGGCCACCATCGGCCCGACCATGTCGGCGTCCGGCACGTTCAGCGCCAGCGCCGGCGCGGCCAGTGCCACGAAACCGGCGACGATCGGGATCGGCATCCAAAAGATGCCCGACAGCAGATAGGCGCGCCGCCCGACGTCGCCGCGAAACGCCAGCGCGCGGCTCCACCACACGTTGGAGTGGAAGATCTCGCCCACCCCGAACAACAGGTTGTTGAACAGAAACATCAGCGCGGCCGGCATGAGCATGTTCAGCAGCTCGGGACGCTCGCTGAGCAGCGTGCCGTGCATCTCGTCGAAGCCCACGCGCCCCACCGCCAGCACCGCCAGCACCACCACGCCGACCACGATCAGGATGGTCTGAATGAAATCGGTGCCGATCACCGCACGCAGCCCGCCGAGCAGGGTGTACGCAACGCACACCGCGAGAATGACACTCATGCCGATGCGGTAGTCGATGCCGGACAGGGCATGAATCAACACGCCGCCGGCCATGCCCAGGCTGATCAGCCAACCCAGACCGTAGAACAGCGAGATGGCGAGAAACACCCGCCAGCCGGTCTTGCCGTAGCGCAGGCGGAAAAAATCGCCGCTGGTGTAGCCGCCCGGCATCAAGGTACGGATGCGGTGCGCGAGCGGCGCGAACAGCAACAGCCCGATCGAGCCCAAGGAGTAGCCGATCATCCCCCACAGGCCGAGCTGCAGCGCAAGCTGCGGCGCGGCCATGGTGGTATTGCTGGTCACCCAGGTCGCCATCGCGGTGGCGGTGGCGAGCGCCATGCCGACGTTGCGCCCGGCCAGCATGTAGTCGTCCGCGGTGCGCGCCCCGCGGCCCCAATACCATCCGAGCGCAATCCACAGCGCGCTCAGGATTACCAGTAATAGGCCGGCGAGCCCCGGATCCAGAATGGCATCGCCGACCACATTCACGCGAAGACCAGCCCCTTGATGTCCTGCAGGGCGTCCTCGGTGGACTGCACGCGGGCGTAACGATCACGCAGGGTGCGGATGGTGGCCTCGTGCAAATCCGGCGTCACCGTGGCACACGCATCGTCGATCAGCGTGACGTAAAAGCCGAGGTCGCAGGCGTCGCGCACCGTGGTGGACACGCATTCGTTGGTGTACACGCCGGTGACGAACAGCCCGGTGATCTCGAGGTTACGCAGCACGTACTCCATGTTGGTGGAGGTGAACACGCCGCTCGCGGTCTTGTTGATGACGATCTCGTCGCCCTGCGGGGCGACCTGTTCCAGGAATTGCGCCTCCTTGGAACCGGGCGCCGCGTGTACGCCGAGGCGCTTGTGACCCGGGCTGCGCTCGCGCCCGTCCTGGGTGAGCGACTGGATACGCGTGTGGATCACCTCCAGGCCACGCGATCGAAACGCGTCCTGCAGCAAGCGGATGTTGGGCAGCACCATGTCGTGCAAACGCGAGAAGTAGTATTCCTGCGCCTCACGCGGCACATCGTTCTCTTCCAGGTTGGCGAACACGCCGTGGCCGGGCGCGGCGTCCAGGTACTGCACGTCGATGACCATCAGCGCGGTGTGATGTTCACCGAGCGAGCGCCGAAAGGCCTTCGGGTCGGTAATGCTCTCCCGATATGCCTCCTCGAGCGGATCGACGTTCAGAAATTGCGGATCGAGCTTGTCTTCCATGGGCGCTCCTAGGCGGCCAAGCGGGCGAGCGTGGCCAGGGCCAAGTTCGCGCCGCGTTCGATGTCTTCCCACGCCGTCCACTCCGCCGCGGAATGGCTGCGGCCCTCTTTGCTGGGCACGAAAATCATAGCCGCGCGGGTAATGCCCGCCATGATCTGCGTGTCGTGCGCCGCGCCGCTCACCATGCGCAGCGCCCGCAAGTCCAGTGCATTGGCGTGTTCTTCGATCAGGTCCGCGATACCCGCATCGCATTTGACCGGTTCGATCTCGCTCAGCACCTCGAACTCGAACATCAGGTCGCGCCGCCGGGCGATGGCGGACAGCGCCCGGCGGAAGGCGTGACCCAAGCCCGCGAGCACCTCGGGCGCCGGGTCGCGCACGTCCAGAGAGAATTCCACCCGCCCCGGCACGGTGTTGGCCGCGCCGGGATAGAGCTCGGCGCGGCCGATGGTGGCCACGCTGCGCGCACTGCCGTGCTCCTCCAGAATGCGGGCGATCTCGCCGGCGAACTCGGCCAGCCCCTGGAAGGCGTCCTGGCGCATGTCCATGGGCGTGGTGCCGGCATGATTGGCGACGCCGATCAGGCGCACGTTCCACTTGAACAGCCCGGTAATGGCCTCCACCACGCCGACACTGATTTTCTGGCGATCGAGCACCGGGCCCTGTTCGATGTGCAGTTCCAGAAAGGCATGCAGGCTGTCCGGCCGGCGCTGGGCGCTGAGGGCGTCCATCGGATCGAGTCCGTAGGCCTGCATGGCCTCGACCAGCGAAATGCCGTCGAGATCGTGCGCGGCGTAAATTGTCTGCGGGGTGAGGCGCCCGGCGATGGCCTGCGAGCCGAGCATGCCGCCGAAGCGGCCTTCCTCGTCGGTGAAGGCGACCGCCTCGACCGGGCGCGCGAGCGCGGTGCCGGCCTCCTTCAGACGGCGCACGCACTCCAGCGCGACCAGCACGCCGAGCGCACCGTCCAGGTGGCCGCCGCCCGGCACGGTGTCCATGTGCGAGCCCATCATCACACTGGGCGTGCGCCCTTCGTCCCAGCCGAGACGGGCATGGATGTTGGCCGCGCCGTCCACGTGCAGGTCGAGGCCCGCGGCGCGGATGCGCTCGGCGAGCCAGGCGCGCGCCTGCATATCGCCGTCTGAGAAGGCCATGCGGTAGAGGCCCTGCCCCTCGCCGAGGCCGATGGTGGCGAGGGTCTGGATATCGGATTTCAGTCGCTCGAAGTCGACCGTCAAACTCATGCAGGCTCCTTTGCCGCGGCGCGGGCACCGCTGACGATCAGTCCCAGCGTCATCAGGAATACGAGCAGCCCCACGCCCAGGAAACCCAGCGCGCGGGGCAGTGGGTGATGAGCCACCTCGACGCGTCGCGGTGCGCTCCATGGACCCGCCCCTTCGGGGCCCTCCACCCGCACACGGTAGTAATAGGTGCCGTCCGGCACGCCACTCTGCACCCGGGCGGAGTCGAGGCCGCGGTAGACCGTCTGCGCCTCGGCGAATGTGGCGTCCGCCGCCCGCTGGAGCACGAAGCGCGCGCCGGCGCCCGCGACGGCGCCGGACCAATCGAGCCGGTAGTACCCGGCCCGCGCCACGTCCTCACTGACCGTGAGGACGGGCACCTGCGCTACTGCGGCCGGCGGCAGCAGGAGCAGCAGGCAAAAACACCAGCACAAGAATCCCCGCAAACCGGACCTCAGGCGCGGCGCTTGGGCAGCTCCGCCGCCTCCGGGCGCGCACCGTTCAGATAATCGGCGAGCGAGACGGTTGGCACGTCGCCCGCGTCGACCAAGGGGTACAGCGAGCAGCGCTCGCAGGCCTTCAGGCGCGGCTGGCTGCCCATGGGCGCCTTGCCGATCGGACGTTCACGCAGTTCCATGCAATCAAAGGTACTGAGATACGCCCGCTGCGGAGCACAAAAGAACATCTGCTTATCCACGTCTTTTCCTCCACTCGCTCATGCGAGTTGCCACAGCCCCCGACGGATCATGTCGCTCCCTCGTCGGCCGTTCGTCAATCGGCACCCAACGGCCGCAAGGCCGCCTGCCGATCCGTCACACCCATGGCCTGCACCAGGCGATCCAGATGCCGATGCAAGCCCTCCAACTCCGCGTCCGGCAGACTCTGCAGGGCGCTGCTGATCGCCCCCTGTGCCGGCCGCGGCGCATCCTGCAGCAGGCTCATGCCCGCTTCCGTGAGGTACAGGCGCACCACCCGTTGATCGGGTCCGCCCCGTACGCGCTCCACCAACGCTTTGCGCTCGAGCTTGTCGAGCATATTGCTGGCCGTGGATTGATGAATGGTCAGCGCGCGCGAGAGCTCCGACACACGCATCCCCGGGGCTGTGGCCAGCTCCCACAAAGCCCATAATTGCGCGGCGCTCACGCCGCAGTGCGATTCGACCCAGCGCGAGTGCTCGCGGATCGCGCCCAACACCAGGCGCAGGTCGCGGATGATGGCGTTCAGGCGCGTACTGCGCAGACCGTCATCGGGGCGCGGACCGGAAACGGATTCGTTCGGCATGTGCATGCGGGGCCTGCCATCGCGAAGGAAGATCGGACCCACGGCCCCCTCAGGCTGTGCGATCCGCCGGAATATTTTTGTACAATACCATTTTTCGGGAAATGTTTCAAAACGGGGCCAGGTGCGGCTTGGAGCGCGCGGGGCGCCTGCTACAATGCGCAGCCCGATCGCGAAGCCGCCCCATGTCCGATTTGAATCCCCGCCAACGCGAGGCCGTGCGCCATATCGACGGCCCCCTACTGGTGCTGGCTGGTGCCGGCAGCGGCAAGACGCGCGTGATCACCCACAAGATCGCCTACCTGGTGCGCGAGTGCGGCTATAAGGCGCGCGACATCTATGCCGTGACCTTCACCAACAAGGCCGCGCGCGAGATGAAGGCGCGCGCCGGCGCGCTGATGCAAGGGAAGGAAGGGGCCGGACTCAAGGTATCCACCTTCCATACCCTGGGTCTGTCCATCCTGCGCCGCGAGGCCGCCGTGCTCGGCTACCGCAGCGGCTTCACCATCTTCGACGCCGCCGACAGCGCCGCGCTCATCAAGGAGCTGGCCAGCAAGGGCCTGGAGCTCGACAAGGACCAGGTCGCCGAACTGCAGCAACGCATCTCCACCTGGAAGAACGACGGCGTGTCGCCCGAGCAGGCCGCCGCCGGCGCACAGGCGCACGAGGTTGCGGCGGCCAAGGTCTACGCCCAGTACCAGCGCCACCTGAAGAGCTACAACGCGGTCGACTTCGACGACCTGATCACCGTGCCGGTGCGCCTGTTCGAGGAGAACGCCGAGGCGCGCGAGCGCTGGCAGAACCGCGTGCGCCACCTGCTGGTGGACGAGTACCAGGACACCAACGCCTGCCAGTACCGCCTGGTGCGCCTGCTGGTCGGGGCGCGCGGCGCGCTCACCGCGGTGGGCGACGACGATCAGTCGATTTACGCCTGGCGCGGCGCGCGCCCGGAGAACCTCGCCCAACTCGCCGAGGACTTCCCGCAGCTCAAGGTGGTCAAGCTCGAGCAGAACTACCGCTCCAGCGGGCGCATCCTCAAGGCCGCCAACCAGCTCATCCAGAACAACCCGCACGTGTTCGAGAAGCGCCTGTGGAGCGAGCTCGGCTACGGCGACCCGCTGCGGGTGCTGGCCGCCAACGACCCCGAGCACGAGGCCGCCAAGGTCGTAAGCGAGATCCTGCACCACCACTTCACCCACCGCGGCGACTACCGCGATTACGCCATCCTGTATCGGGGCAACCACCAGTCGCGCCTGTTCGAGCAGGCGCTGCGCGAGCACCACATCCCCTACCGGCTGTCGGGCGGCACCTCGTTCTTTGCCCACACCGAGGTGCGCGACCTGATGGCCTACCTGCGCCTGCTGGTCAACCCGGACGACGACGCCGCCTACCTGCGCGCGGTGAACACCCCGCGGCGCGAGATCGGCCCGACCACGGTGGAGAAGCTCGCCAACTACGCGCAGGGGCGGGGCACGTCGCTGCTGGCCGCCTCGCTCGAGCTCGGGCTCGCACAGCACCTGCCCGAGCGCGCGGTCACGCGCCTGCAGCAGTTCGGCGAATGGCTGGTGGACGTAGGCGATCGCGCCGCGCGCGGCGACACGCTGGGCGTGGTGCGCGACATGATCAAGCAGATCGACTACTACGCCTACCTCACCGACAGCGCGGCCACGCCCGCGGCGGCCGAACGCCGCGTGGGCAACGTCGAGGAACTGCTGGCCTGGATGCAGCGCATCATCGACGCCGCCGAGGGCGAGAAATCGCTCGGCGAGGTGGTGGCGCACATGAGTCTGATCGACATGCTGGACCGCAACGAAGACGAGGCCGAGATGGACGCCGTGCACCTCCTTACCCTGCATGCCGCCAAGGGGCTGGAGTTCCCGCACGTGTTCCTGGTCGGCATGGAGGAGGAGCTGCTGCCCCACCGCGTGAGCCTCGCCGAGGAGAGTCTCGAGGAGGAACGGCGCCTGGCCTACGTGGGCATCACCCGCGCCCAGCGCACGCTCACTTTCACGTACGCGCGCAAGCGCAAGCGCGGCGGCGAGTTGATCGACACCGAACCCAGCCGCTTCCTCCAGGAACTGCCTGCCGACGACCTCAAGTGGGAAGGCAAAGGCGAACAGGTCGACCCCGAAGAGCGCCAGTCGCGCGGCCAGGCGCATCTGGCCAACCTGCGCGGGCTGCTCGGGCAGTAGCCGCCATCGCCGCTGGGCGCGGGGCCCAGGTTGTTATCCACGGTGCGGCAGGCCCTCCTGCCGACGCGGTGTACCTGTCACCCATGTGCCCGGTCCAAGGTGTTACCTATGTAGCCGGTTTGCACACTCCCCAGCCCTCCCCCACTGACGCGGGGGAGGGAGTAAAGGTGCGCGGGTGCGGCCGGCGTCCGCATGTTGTTTCAATTCCCCCTCCCGCGCCTACGGCCCGGCCCCCTCCCCGCCCTCCCGCACTGGCGCGGGGGTAGGGAGTAAAGGCGCGCGGGTGCGGCAAGCGTCCGCATGTTTCAATTCCCCCTCCCGCGCAGTGGGAGGGGGTTAGGGGGAGGGCCGCCTGCGCAGCAGGCGGGGAAACTTGAAGCCGGCACTGCCCTGCACTGCCCAGTGAGCGGCGCAAATGCACCAGCCGCAATGGCTCCGCGGCGGCTCAGCCGCGCTGGTGCCCCGGCACCCCAAGCCACGCCGCCCATTCCTGGAACAGCGCCTCGTCCAGCGCGGCCACCGAGGAGCGGGGGGCAAGCGAGGGGCGGGAGACGCTCTCGCCATCGAGGGTGGCGGAATGCCCGCCCGCTTCGCGCAGGATCAGCTCACCGGCGGCGTAGTCCCACAGCTTCTGTTTGCCGTGCAGATAGACGTGCACGCGCCCGGCGGCGACCCAGCACCAGTCCAGCGCCACCGAACCGAGGCTGCGCTGCGAGGCATAGGGGGGCTCGCGCACCAGGCGCTCGGCGAGCGCGCGCGGCAGGCGCTTGAGGTCGACCAGCCCGACGCCGCCCCGCAAGGGGGAGGCGGGGCGCACGGTGCCAAGCCGCACACCGTTCAACGACGCACCGCGGCCTTTTTCGGCCGCATAGCACTCGTCGCGCAGCGGGTCGTACACGACGCCCTGCACCACCTCCCCCTCGTGCAGCAAGGCGAGCGAGGTGCAAAAGAAAGGCAGCCCGACGGCGAAGTTGCTGGTGCCGTCCAGCGGATCGAGGCACCACAGCGCACTGGCGGAGTGCTGGATCAGCCCCGCCTGCTCCTCGCACGCCATCTCCTCGCCGAGCAGCGCGACCTCGGGCCAGCGCCGGTGCAGCTCGGCCTGCAATGCGGCCTGCACGGCGTGATCGGCCTCGGTCACGAGGCTGCCGTCGGCCTTGCGGGTGCTGCGCACGTCCTGCGCGCGGGGCAGGATCTCTCGGCGCGCGATGTCGCGCACCACCTCGACGACGGTAGCCAAATCGGGGAGGGTCTTCATCGGCGGGAGTGTTGCAAAAATTCGGTACGCACGCCAGCGGCGGGGCTGAAGCAACCTGCGCAAGGGGCGAAGAAAGCCAAGACCAGTGCCTCGAAGGTGACCTGGAGGAACGCGCGCATCGCTTACGGGGCGGCTCGCGGGTCCGAGACGCTCAGGTCGTGCGGGCAGTCGCTGCTCACCAGCGGGTCAATGGCCTCGATCGGCACGCCGATAGCGTAGCCCTGCACGAGGTCGACGCCTGCGTGGCGCAAGCGTGCGATGCGGGCGCAGTCCTCCACGCACTTGGCGATCACGCGCGCACCGAGTCCGTGGCTCACTTCTACCAGGCTGGTGACCAAACGTTCGCTGGCCTCCTGACTGACCTGGTGCACCAGGCGCGCGTCGAGCTTCACGAAATCGACGCGGAAGCGCTCCAGGGCGTACAGCGCGGAGATACCCACGCCGAAATCGTCGAGGATGACGCGGCAGCCCAGCCCGCGTAGACGCTCCATCAACTCCATGGCCTCGACCTCCTGCAAGGCGGCCATGGTCTCGCTGACCTCGAAGCTCAGGCGGGTCAGATCCACCCCCACCTTCTTTGCCAACTCCTTCACCTCGTCGGCAAGGGCCGGTTCACGCAGCGCCCTGCGCGAGAGGTTGACGGACACCCACACCCGGCTGTCCTGCTCGGCCAGGGAGGCGAGGCGGTGCATCGCCTTGCGGATCACCATGCGGTCGATGGCCACCGAGAGGTCGAACTGATCGGCGTAGTCGAGGAACAAGCGCGCCTCCACGAGCGCCCCATCGCTGGCCTCCATCCGCAGCAAGGCCTCGTAGCCGACGGTCTCGCCGCTGACCAAGTCCAGCACCGGCTGGTAGTGCACGATGAACTGGTCGGTTTCGAGCGCACGGCGTAGCCGCGCCTCCCAGCGCACCCGCTCCTGCACGCGCGCAAGCTCCTGCGAGGAACTGCTGTAGTGGCGCCAAGTGCCCCCGCCGGCGCCCTTCGCTTGGTACATGGCCGCGTCGGCGAAGACGATCAATTCGTCGGCGTTGCGCGTGTCCTGCGGCATCACGGCGATACCGACGCTGGCCGACACGCACCACTCCTGCCCGCCGGCCATCAGCGGCGTCGCGCGCAGGGTCTCGATCAGCTTGTCGCCGACCTCGCCCGCCCGCTGCGCGTCGGTCTCGGGCAGCACCACCGCGAATTCATCGCCGCCCCAGCGGCCGACCGCGTCCGTGTTGCGTAGGCTGGCGCAGATGCGCTCGGCCACGCCGCGCAGGTACTCATCCCCCGCCGCATGCCCGAACCCGTCGTTTACCTGCTTGAAGTGGTCCAGATCCACGAACATCAACGCCACCGGACGGCTGTAGCGGCGCGCGTGCTCCGCCCAACGCGCGAGGTCCTTTTGGATGCGGGCTCGGTTAAACAGGCCGGTGAGGGCGTCGTGTTCGGCGAGATGCAGAATGGTCTCGTTGGCGCGCCGGGTGTCGGCCAGCGCCTGCTGCAGATCGCGCGTCTTGGTTTCGACCTCGGCCTGGATACTCGCCGAGAAGCGCTGGATGCGCACCTGCTGGACGCCCACCAGCCAAGCGAACAGGCCCAGCACCCAGGGGGCGAAGTGAATGATGTAGAGCAGCGGCTCGCTGCGATGCGCCGCGGCCAGCCCTGCGAGCAATCCATTGTGGATCACCAGCCGGCCCGTGGCGCCGAGCACGAGGAAGGCCGCGAGCACGAAACCCGCGCCGAGGACGACACCAGCGATCGCGTAGCGACCGGCCCCCGGGTCCCCTCTCATCGACTGCCTCCCGCCGCCACTGCTGTTAGTTCTTCTTTTACCGCCGCTTGATACCGAATTACAACCGCCGCGGCGCTAAAGTTGGGAAGTGGGCCCCGGAGGCACGGCCGAAACGCCTGGCGGCAGGGCAGGGGGTACCGGGTGCCGAGAGGCGGCGACGTTCGATAGGCCACTCTCGCCAACGATCGACCGCGCAACAAAAACGCCGGCCCCGCGTCGCGGTGGCCGGCGTTCGTGCTACGGGCGCTGAAGCGAACTACGGAGAGACGCCGCTCTCCTGCAGCATGTGCTCGATGGCCGCCTGCAGCTCCTCGTCGGTGACGTTGGGGGCGCCGCCGCGCGGGGGCATGCCGCCGATGCCGGTGATGGCGTTCTGGAGCAGCCCGTCCATGCCGCGCTCGTCGAGGCGTGGCTGCCAATCGCCCGCCTGACCGGTACGCGGCGCGCCGGCCACACCCGCCGTATGGCAGGCGGCGCAGCTCGCGGCGTACACGTCGGCACCGGCGCGGACCTCGCCTTCACCGGCGGCAACCTGGGCCACCTCACCGCTCTGCACGGTTCCGAACGGCGCGATACGCTGCTCGACGGCGGCCTGCTGGCGGGGATCCGGCTCGCGGTCGGGACCGCCGCCGAACAGTGCGTGCATCACCCACAACACCACGGCCGCAACAACACCGAGGATTAGGACCCACTTCAGGATATCGGCCATGGCGTTATCTTGCTGGCTCACGACTACCTCGCTCGAAGGCTCATTAGAAATTGGGGCGCAAGCTACGCGCGAAGGCCGGCATTATAACGGCAAGCGCTAATATAGATAAAGAACCCGTCCCCAATGCGCGCCGGGACGCGCAAGGCCTTACCAGCAGAAAGAAAAAAGCGGCGCGACGTTCACACGCCGCACCGCAAAGCTCCCGACGGAGGGGCTCCCCGACTCAGAAGGCGTAGTGCAGGCCGAGCACGACCGCGTTGTCCTGGCTCACGCCGTCGCGGTCCTTACCACCCAGAATGCCGGTAATGCTCATCTCGGCACCGGTGGTGCCCAAGGTGCGCGACAGGGTGAGATTGAAATGCCGGAAAGCCGAGCTTTCGGCCGTGGCGGGGATGAAGTCGCCGCTGTCGCTGTAGGTGTAGTAGCCGAGCAGCGCGCCGAGGCTGAAGTCGCCCGGCAGCGCCGTCTCGTAGCCGAGGGTCCAGTAGATGTCGCCCCGGTTGCCCCAGGTCACGTCGTCGGCGAGGTAGGCGGCGCCGAGCATGAACGGCCCGTAGGACAGGCTGGCGTAGATCTCCGGGGCGTCCACGTCGTCGCCGGCGTTCAGGTAGGCGTAATACAGCACCCCGAGGTCATAGCCGAAGGCGCCCGCCTCGCCCGCATAGCCCGCGTAGAGGTTGTTCTCCACACCCTGCGCGCCATCCTCGCCGTAGCCGAGGTTGGAGGCCCAGTAGCCGGCGTACATGCCCGAGGCGTGGCCGTACTCCAGCCCCGCCTGCACGGCGACGTTCTCGTTCTCGGGCGCGTTCACGATGCCGCGCAAGACATACTGCGAGAGCACGTCGACCGACCCGCTCACCTCCGCCTGCGCCAGCGAGCTTGCGCCCGCGGCCGGGAATGCCAATACCATGGCCAGCGCCAGCGGTCGCATGGTCGATACTCGTACGTTCTTCATTGCGTCTGTCTCCCAATCACTACCATCGATACACATCGGGCGAACTCACCCGGCCTGAGCACGTCCCTGCACAGCGCCACCAGCTGTGGCTCCCGGGCACAGCACTGCACCCACCGTGCCAATGCGCAGAATCGATGAGAGAACAAAGGGATAACTTGAAGTAGTAACGGCGACCGCGGCCGCCTGCCTCGCCGCAGTGCGCGCGCGTCCACAGCGCGCCCCATGTTGGGGCAGCCCCTCAAGCCAAAGCGGCGGCGCATGGACGTCGCGCGGGGCGAAGAGTATCCTATGCTCCCTTCGCGCGCCCCCGCGCCCGTAGCTCAGCTGGGCGAGGCGGAACCAGGCGAAGATCCAGTGAATCTTCGCCCCGCCGAGCGGGCGAGGCAGGAGCCGAGCCCTGGCGTTTGCGCGCGGTGCTCGACGCAAGGAGCGCGCAAGCGGGTGTTGGCCGCCAACACGACCCGAATGGCGGCACGGTGGTGATCAGAACCACCAGACAATCAGTTCATAGCGCCCGTAGCTCAGCTGGGCGAGGCGGAACCAGGCGAAGATCCAGTGAATCTTCGCCCCGCCGAGCGGGCGAGGCAGGAGCCGAGCCCTGGCGTTTGCGCGCGGTGCTCGACGCAGGAGCGCGCAAACGAGTGTTGGCCGCCAACACGACCCCAATGGCGGCACGGTGGTGATCAGAACCACCAGACAATCAGTTCATAGCGCCCGTAGCTCAGCTGGATAGAGTGTTGGCCTCCGAAGCCAAAGGTCACAGGTTCGAATCCTGTCGGGCGCGCCATTTTTCTTCGCGCCGGCGATGCGCCGGCAGCGACGCATCCCCCTCACCGCCTAGTTTCCACCATTGTCCGCGCCCGCCGCGCGGTGAATCGGTTGAGTTGGTTCATCGCCATACCCGCGGCGCCCGACAGCAGCACGATCACAAAGAACACGGCTAAGCGGGCATCCGACAGCCAGAGCACACCCGCGCAGGCCAGCATGAAGCCGACCTTGATCCCATCTTCGACGATCGATTCGCCGAGGAGCACCAACAGCCCCGCAAACAGCGCCGCGCCCCCTGCCAACCACCAAAGCGCTTTCGGCGCGATCGAGAACCCCATCCACGGCACCAGCCACAGAACAACCGCAGCAACCAGCGCCAAGGTGATGCTGATAAACAGTCCGTCCCGCATTCGCCCCCCCCTCGAGTGATCGTCACCCATAGCCACGTAATCCCCACGGGCGGCTTTCGGCCCGGCGCCGGCCTCCCGCGCGAGCGAGCTCGGCTTGCAGGTGCGCGCCCCCTGCCGCGCGCGGTAGACTCCGACGTGCCCACCACATGCATGGGCGGACATCCTGCCCGACACGGCGACCAGGGTTGATATGAGCCCAAACAACAAACCGCGACGCCGCCTTTACGCGCGCACGAGGGGGGCGAGCATCGTGCTCGCGCTCGCAGCGGCCGCCTTGGTCGCCGGCTGCGGCGGGCCGCAGTTCCTCGTGCACGGCTATCCGCCGCGCGGCGCGGAGATGCCGGAGGTCATGCTCGGCGTCGGCGAGCGCCAGGCCATCGTGCGCCATCGTCTGGGGCCGACCTCCATCGGCGGCGGCTACCACTGGGGGCTGATCGCGGACGATCCCACCGTCGCCGCCATCGGCTATGCCGACGAGGGCGGCCGCTCCACCGCGGTGCTGACGGGTCTCGCGCCGGGCGCCACGCGCGTGTATTACGTCAACCGCCACGCCTATCCCGATCCCACGCGCGCGCGCGGCGCCTACGTGACGGACGAGGAGGCGCCGCCGCACCATGCCGGTTTTCGCGTCACGGTGACGGCGGCTCCCCGCTAGGCCGTGCCGCTCACGCAAGGGCCGGTCTAGCGCCAGGCCGCGCTGACCGGTGTGCAGGTGCCCGATTCGATGACGCGCACGCTCACCGGGCGACGCTCCCCCACGGACACCGACTCGGTGGGCGCGCGCAAGATCAGTTCGCCGCCCGCAACCAGGGGCGCCGGGAGCGGACCCGGCAACAGGCGCGCGCGCACCTCGCCATCCTCCACCCCTGTGACGATCACCTCGGCCTCGAACGGCGGGCCGTAGTGGCATGAGCCGCCCACCTGCCCGTTGCAGGCGGCCAGCATTAGCACGCCCAGCGAAGCCAGTACGAACCATGCCGCGACCCCCGCACACTTTTTCAACGACATCGACTTCCTCCGCATGTCCGCGCGCGGTCGGTCCGCGCCACCCTGCGCGCACCGCGCATCGCGTTCTCTAACCCGCCGCTCCCACGAACCCATCCGGCATACCCAATGTTGAAGATGCGTTCACCCTTTCCCGGCATTAACGTCACGCGACACCCACAGTCCGAAGAGAATCGTCAGGAGGTTCCGCCATGCCGCATTCCAATGCCGTCCGTCCGCTGGCAGTTCTGGCCATGGTCATTGTGCTGTCGCTGACCAGTGGCTGCGCAGGTTTCGGGGAGTTCATGACCGGCCTCGCGGAGGCCATGGAACAGCAAGCCGCCGAGGAAGCGCCGCGGCGCTCGTCCGACAGCTCGGCCGCCGGGATCCGCTAGGCCACCCGTTCAAGCCGCGAAGCGCCGCGTAGCGCGGGCGAAAGCGGGGACAACACCCCCCGCCCGTCCGCCACACCATTCCAAGGCCACGGATGGCCCTGTGTCGGCGGTCGATGGCGCTTGCCGCACCTTCCGCCCGTGGGCGCCGGCCCGTGTAGTGAGAACGCTCGCCCCGACGCCTCACTGTCGGGCCGGCCTCTTGAAAACCTCTTCCTCGTGCCACTTCAGAAAGTCCGCCGTGGGCAGAAACTGCTCACTCTGCGGCGGGATGAGCGCCGCCCCATGGTATGCGAGTAGCCGCGCCTGAATCTGCGGGCTGCCGACGACATGGCGGCTGAACACCACCTCCAAGGTGCGCGGGCGCACGGTGAAGGCGCCGAGGTCAAAGATCTTGTGGTGCAGGGAGCAGAGGGCCAGCCCGTTGCTCTCGACGTCCGGCCCGCCTGCCTGAAACCACTTGATGTGGGCAGCTTCCAGACCGATGACCTGGTTGTTCAACCGAATGTCGTGACCGCAGAGGCAGCAGCGGTACTCGTAGGCCAACAGGACCTTGTCTCGAAACCGAGGATCCCGCCGCCGCTGCGTACGCTCGTCGACACCCGGCGCGACCGGCACCGTGAGACCCACGGCGTCGAGGACATCCCGCTGGATGGAAGCCGGGAAATGGGCGCTGACGATCCGCTGCGCAACCTCGGCGAGCAGGTCAGGATGGGCGGTGAGGGCGTCGCGCACGCGGGGCGCCAACTGACCGCTGATGTCATGCTCGCGCAGCTCGCCGATATTGGGCGTCGCGCCCGCCGGTCGATCGAGCACGCGATCGGGACCATGGAGCTCCCACAGACCATCGCTCTGCAAATGCCAGAACGGGTAGTGGCGGCTCTTCACGGCCCCGCTCGGGCCGAACTCGGCAAGTAGCCGCATGAGCTGGGGTTCGGCCTCGGCATAGGAAATGCGGGCCGGTTCACCGCGCGCGATTCTCCCGAGCTCCATAAGAATCAGCAGCGGCTTGTGGACCGCGCGCCGCTCCTGTTTGCGCCACACGCGAACGCTTTCGAACGCCTGCAGTATTTCGTCGCGAATCACGTCCAATACTTGGCCTTGTCGGGAAGTATCCAGCGCACCCCGCCGCGCGGATCGTCCTGGTCGCCTCGGTAGCGCGGTATGAGGTGGATGTGGAGGTGGGGGATGCTCTGTCCGGCGGCGGGCCCGTCGTTGATGCCGATGTTGTAGGCATCGGGCGCGTGCTCGAGCTGCAGCGCCGCGCGGCACTCGTCCAGCAGCCGAAAGAGCGCGATGCGTTCGTCCTCGTTGGTCTCGAACCATGAACCGATGTGCCGCCGCGGGACGACCAGAGTGTGGCCGGGCGCGACCGGAAAGCTGTCGCGTGCGGCGAGGGCGTAGGCGTTCGACGCCACGATGCGGGACGCCCGCAGCTTGCAGAAAATGCAGTTGCTCATGAGCTTAGCTTACGTGCCCCGGCGGCGGCCTCCAAAGCCCCCGCGTACTTGAGTAGCAGCCGGACGTCAGCGGCTCCGGCGCGCTCGGGTTCGCGCCGATCGCAGATCGGGTCGATGCGCAGATTCACCACCCTTTCGTCCGCGTGGCGTCGAAGCCCCCGCACATGATGTCCACGTGGAAACTCACTGCGGCCCCGTTCTCGCGCGCCTTGCAACTCAGCGCCAAGTACCGCTCGAAGTCCTCGCCGCTGTCCATCAGCTTCTCGGCCGCCCATGCGACCATGTCCCAGTCCCGGCGCTTCTGCGCCGTGGCGACGATCTCTTGCAGGAGCTGCGCCGCCCTCGGCCGGTCTTGGGCAATCCCCTCTCCCCAGTCCAACATCTGGTAGGTCTTGCGCATGGACGGCAAGTGGCCCTGCGCCGCGGCGAGCTCGTACAGGCGGAAGGCCGCTTCGAAGTCCATGCGCGGCCGGCTCCCGAAGCGCTCGGGGCCGCCCGCCAAGGCGAACCTCATCGGAAGCTCGTCGTAAGCGCCGCCCCATCCGTTGCTGTAGGCTTCGGCGAGCATCAAGGTTTCGGTCAAGTGCCCGCGCGTGTAGGCGACGCTCTGCGCGTCGAGCAGGCGCTCGGCGAGTGCCGCCCGCTCGCGGAAGACCTGGCTCGGCTTGGCGGCATTTGCCTCGCGATAGTGGTGCGCGGCCTTGGCGAAGTCCACTGGCAAGCCGCCTCGCCCCTCCATGTACGCCGCGCCGAGGTAGCCGTGGATGTCATCGTAGAGGTTCACCAACGGCGGCAGATAGTCGATCAACCCCTCGTAGCGGCCGGTCCCGTCACTGGTGAAACCGATCATGCCGAGCAGCCGGAAGGCAGGCCCGTAGCCCTGTTCCGCCGACTTCTTCAGGTACTCGATCGCCAGCGCCTCATCCCTCGCCACGACGATCCCGTCGTAGTACATGTCGCCGACGTGGTGCTGCGAGTCGCGCTCGCCCTGGTCGGCCGCCAGCTTGAACAGGCGGAAGGCCTCCGCCGGATCCTTGGACACCCCGCGACCCTGCTGGTACAGGTGACCGAGCAGGTGCTGCGCGTCGCGGTCCCCGCGCTCCGCCGCCAAGCGGTAGAGCCGCGCCGCTTCGCTGAAGTTGTTCTGCGCAAACGCCGCGCGCCCCTGCTGCACGAGTTCGGCGCTCCCGCCCGCCGCCTGCGCATGCACTGCCCCGGCCATAACCAGGGATAGAAAGAAGGTCACCGCGTTGAAATAGCGCATCTTCGTGCACCTCGTTGTTGTTGGAAAAGGCCGTGGGGCAGGTGCCGCCGCTCCGCGCGAGCATGCCGCAAGGGGCGGCGCAAGGGAATCACGCCGCTAAAGACACTCGACCGTTACCTCGATGCCGCGCCCCGGAGCGGTACCGCCCTGCACCGTGGCCGCCTCGTATTCCCAAAGCGCCAAATAGCGAAAATCGCCCCCGCACAATGCGCCTGCCCGCTCCTCCGCCAAGTCGCTCAGCATCAGCGCGGACGCCGCAGCCTCATACCGCAGCCAGAGCGACGACTCCTGCCGCCGCTCCTCCGCATGCCACATCTCCAGCCCCGGAACCTCGACGCACCCCACCGCCGGCGCGGGCGCCAGCGCGCCCGTCGTGAGCGTCATCAGCGCCAAGACGTACAATAAATGCGGCGCCGCCGCCCGCCGTGCCAAGTTCATAGATCGCCCCAAGCCCATCCGCGCATGATCGAATCATGCCCTGCTCAAGCCCGACGCGCATACCCCACATTGGGGATGCCCGACACGCAGCGCGCTGCAAGGTCCGGCAGTGTTAGCTGAATGTTTGCCGGTAATAGTGCGTGCGTCGGCAGCCCCAATGACCAACGTTGAAGGGCAGAGCGGCCCGCAGCCAACCAAGTGGTGACTGCATCCCTCCGAAACCCGGCGCAACTAGGTGCTCAGCAACTTAGGCGCAGTGGCAGGCTCTACAGTTGGCCGTTAAGCGGATCGCTTCAGTTATGCGCGCGTTCGCGCACGTAACGCGCCGAAAGCGCTTTTGTGTGCGCATTCGCTCACCAGCGAGCGGTTATTCCCGATCGGGAAGGCGCTCCGGGCCGCTCTACAGATCCGGTCCGACCGTGAAGCGTGCGTTTGCACCGCGTATTCGCTTCAGATTCTGAAGCGATTGGCGGGCATATTCGCTCCGCGTTACGCGCAGCCCCCATCCCGGCGGCGCGCCGGCTTCGTGCGACGCTCCGTGCCCTACGGAGACGCGGGTGCCTACACTGGCAGGAAGGCGGGCATGGAGCGCGGTTCATGTTGCAGGGTACGGCGGTACGGCGGGGCGGGTCGGGGATTTGGCTGCTCGTGATGATGGTGGTCGCGGCGCTGGCGGTACCGGCGTCGGCGGCGGCTGAGGCGGCGGCGCCGATTACGCTGGACACCCACGGCGGGGACACCTGGACCTTCAGCCAGACGATTACCGGCCAGGTACGCGGCGAGGCGTGCGCGCAGGTGATGGTGCGCGCGCCTCGCGGCGTGGTGGCGGCGGCGCGGGAAGGGGCGCGCTTTGCCGCCGAGGTGGCGCTGCGGGAAGGCGAGAACGCGGTGCAGGCGGTGTGCCTGGACGCGAGCGAGGCGGTGGCGGCGCGCTCGGAGGTCGCGACCTGGACGGTGCGTGCGCCGGACGTGCCGGTGGCGCGGGTGGCGGTGCGCGCGGGCGAGGACGTGGTGGCGCTGGATGCCTCGGGCAGCGATGAAGCGCCGGGCGAGGCGGCGCCGCTGGTGGGTTATGCCTGGGCGGCGCGGGCGGATAACCCGGCGCCGCTGTTGGTGGCGGGGGACGTGCGCGGGCTGCCGGTCGAGCGCGATACGGACGCCGCGCTGCACGTCGAGTTGCCCACGGTGGACGGGGAGTATTTCGTCACCCTGCGCGTGACCGATGCGCGCGGGCGCAGCGACGAGAGCACGGCGGTGTTCGTGGTGGAGGACGGCGCGGCGCGCGCGGTGGACCTCGCGGTATGGGCGCCGGGCTGGGTGGACGAGGCCGTGGTGTACGGCGCGGTGCCCTACTTTCTCGGCGGGGGCTTCGAGGACGTGCGTGCGCACCTCGACGACATCGCCGCGCTGGGGGTGACGACGCTGTGGCTGTCGCCGGTGAGCGAGCCGGCGCCGGACGATTTCGGCTACGCGGTGCGCGACCACTTCGCGGCGCGCGCGGACTACGGCGGCGAGGCGGCGCTGCGCGCGCTGATCGCCGACGCCCAGGCGCGCGGCCTCCGCGTGCTGCTGGACTTCGTGCCGAGCCATTTGTCGGATCGCCACCCGTATCATCTGGATGCCGCGCGCCATGGGAGACGCTCGCCCTACCACGCGTGGTTCGACCGCGACCCGGTGGGCGAGATCACCCACTATTTCGACTGGTACAACCTCAAGAACCTCGACTACGACAACCCGGAGGTGCGCGCCTACGTCATCGCGGCGGCGGCGCACTGGCTGCGCGCGTACGGCATCGACGGCTTCCGCGTGGATGCAAGCTGGGCGGTGAGCGATCGGGCGCCGGGCTTCTGGGCCGCGTTTCGCGCCGAGCTGAAGCGCATCGACCCCGACATCCTGCTGCTCGCCGAGGCCTCGGCGCGCGCGCCGCCGCACCGGGCGCACTTCGACGCCTGGTACGACTGGACGGGGCGCCTGGGCCAGTGGGCCTGGGATGAGGCCTTCGCCGACGGCGCCGTCGAGCTCGCGCGGCTGCGCGCGGCGCTGACGCACCCGGCCGTGCCGCCCGCGGCGGCGGCGCGCACGTTGCGCTTTTTGAACAACAACGACACCGGCGCGCGCTTCATCTCCCGCCATGGCCTGGCGCTGACGCGGGTCGCCGCGGCGCTCACCTTCACGCTGCCGGGCATCCCGCTGGTCTATACCGGCGACGAGGTGGGCGCGGAGTTCGAGCCTTACGGCCCGCGCCCGCCGATCGACTGGGACGACCCGCGCGCACTGCGCCCCTATTACGCGCGGCTTGCGGCGACGCGGGCCTCGCTGCCGGCGCTGCGCGGCGCCGCGCTCCAGGTGCCGGCGCACGACCAGGACGACGCGGTGCTGGTCTTCCTCCGCCCGGCGGTGAAGGGAAGCGAGGCCGCATTAGTGGCGCTGAACTTCAGCGGGGAGGCCCTCGCGGTGACCGTGGACGGTGTGGATCTCGCGGACGCGCACCCGATCTCGCTCGCCGGCGATGCCGACGGGGTCGTGCTCGATGGCGCGACGCTGCACCTGCCGGCCTACGGCGCGGCGGTCCTGCGCGGGCGCTTCTGAGCGCAGCGGCGTTTGGCGCCGCGGCGCCTTTCCGATAGGCTGGCGGCGCACCGCTCCTAACAAGAATCCGCACATGGACATCACGCTGTTACCGCCGCTGTTCGGCATTCTCGGGCTGCTGGCGGCCTACGGGCTCTACCTGCGCGTGCGCCGCTACCCCGCCGGCGCCGGCAAGATCGCCGATATCGCGCAGGCCATCCACCTCGGCGCGATGGTGTTCCTACGCCGCGAGTACTCCATGCTCGCGCTGTTCGTCGCGGTGGTGTTCGCGCTGCTGTGGGTATTTCTGGATGGCGCCTCGGCGATGGCCTTCCTGGCCGGGGCGGGGGCCTCCGGCCTCGCTGGCTACGCGGGCATGTACGCCGCCACCCAGGCCAACGTGCGCACCACGGTGGCGGCGCACACGCGCGGCAGCGCGGCGGCGCTGACGGTCGCCTTCTACGGCGGCTCGGTAATGGGGCTGTCGGTGGCGGCGCTCGGGCTGGTGGGGCTGGGCACCCTGTTCTGGTTCTATTCCGATCCGGCGAGCGCCTACGTGATCCACGGCTTCGGCATGGGCGCGGGCAGCGTGGCGCTGTTCTCGCGCGCGGGCGGCGGCATCTACACCAAGAGCGCGGACGTGGCCGCCGACCTGGTCGGCAAGCTGGAGGCGGGCATTCCCGAAGACGACCCGCGCAACCCCGGTGTGATCGCCGACAACGTGGGCGACAACGTCGGCGACGTGGCGGGCATGGGCTCGGACATCTTCGAGTCCTACGTGGGCGCGATCATCGCCACCATCGCCTTGGCGGCGACGTTGTCGGGGCCCGCGCTGGAGGCGCTCGGCGCGCGCGCGGACCTCATGTTCCTGCCGCTCGCGCTGGCCACCGCGGGTCTGGTGAGCGTGCTGGTCGGCATCGGGCTGGTGCGCGCCTTCGCCGCCCAGGCACCGGCCGCGGCCTTGCGTTGGGGCACCATCGGCTCGGCGGTGCTGTTTATGGCGCTGGCCTGGTTCGTCATCCGTGCGCTCGGCATCGCGCCGGGGGTGTGGGGCGCGGTGCTGGCGGGCGCGGTGGGCGGCGTGGTGATCGGCCTGGTCACCGAGTACTACACCAGCGGGCGCACGGTGCGCCGCATCGCCGAGGCGGGCGAGACCGGCGCGGCCACCGTGGTCATCGCGGGGCTGGCGGCCGGCATGCGCTCGGTGGCGATACCGATCGGCATGATCATCCTCATCATGCTGGTCAGCACCGAGTTCGCCGGGGTGTATGGCGTGGGCATCGCTGCGGTGGGCATGCTGGCCACGGTGGGCATCACCATGTCGGTGGACGCCTACGGGCCGATTGCCGACAACGCCGGCGGCATCGCGGAGATGGGCGGGCTCGGCATCCGCACGCGCCTGATCACCGACGAGCTCGATGAACTCGGCAACACCACCGCGGCGATCGGCAAGGGCTTTGCCATCGGCGGCGCGGCGCTGGCGGCGCTGGCCCTCATCACGGCCTACGTGGAGACCGTCGCGCTGCACGTGCCGGACTTCAACCTCTACCTCGGCGACCCGCGCGTACTGGCGGGGGTGTTCATCGGCGCGGCCTTTCCGTTCATTCTGAGCGCGGTGACCATGACCGCGGTGGGCAGCGCCGCGGTGGAGATGATCCAGGAGATCCGGCGCCAGTTCCGCGAGATCCCCGGGCTGATGGAAGGCACCGCCGCGCCGGATACGGCCCGCTGCGTGGACATCGCCACCACCGCCGCGCTCAAGAAGATGCTGCTGCCGGGGATACTCGCGGTGGCCGCCCCGCCGCTGGTCGGCTTCACCCTCGGCCCGCACGCGCTCGGCGGCATGCTGGGCGGCGCCCTGGTCAACGGCGTGGCGTTGGCGCTGACCATGGTCAATTCCGGCGGCGCCTGGGACAACGCCAAGAAGTCCATCGAACGCGGCGCCCTCGGCGGTAAGGGCTCGCCGGCGCACCACGCCGCGGTGGTCGGCGACACGGTGGGTGACCCGTTCAAGGACACCTCCGGGCCCTCCCTGAACATCCTCATCAAGGTGCTGGCGATGGTCAGCCTGGTGATTGCGCCGCTGTTGCAGTAGGCGCCCGGCGCGCGAGCAACGACCGCCCCCCGCGGCTGCGCCGCGGCCCCCTCCCCAGCCCTTGTCTGTTACAACTTGTCCCACGGCGCGGTAGATCGTCCAAAACCCTTGGACGGTACGAGTCCGTGGGGG
Organism: Ectothiorhodospiraceae bacterium 2226; assembly: GCA_013348725.1. Taxonomy (NCBI): domain Bacteria; kingdom Pseudomonadati; phylum Pseudomonadota; class Gammaproteobacteria; order Chromatiales; family Ectothiorhodospiraceae; species Ectothiorhodospiraceae bacterium 2226. Next base: position 1,649,073 of record CP054689.1, on the reverse strand, counting down.
AGCTAGGAGCGCCGCGCCATTCTATCCAAGAACCCGTACAGTTGCCGGGGCCTCGAGCCCGCATGACAAGGCTGGGAGTTGGTGGATGAGCGATAACAGACCGTTTGTGGGGATTGACGTCTCCAAACAGTGGTTAGACGTGGCGCTGCAATCGCAGGAGCGGGCTTGGCAAGTACCTAACGATGAGGCAGGTGTGGCGCAACTCGTGGCGCAGCTTGGCGATCTGAGCCCCGCCTTGATCGTTCTGGAAGCCACAGGCGGGCTTGAGACCGCGGCCGTCTCGGGACTCGCCGCTGCCGGCTTGCCCGTGGTGGTGGTCAATCCGCGCCAGGTACGGGACTTCGCCAAGTCGCTCGGGCGCCTCGCCAAAACCGATCGGCTAGATGCATACGTCCTGGCGCGCTTCGCCGAAGCGGTGCGCCCCGAGGTGCGCCCTCTGCGCGATGCGCAGGCCCAGGAGCTCGAAGCCCTACGGGCACGACGGGCCCAGTTGGTGCAAATGCTGGCGATGGAGAAGAACCGCTTAAGCGGCGCACCTAAGAGCGTGCGTCCCAGCATCAAGGCGCTTATTCGCCACCTCGAGCAGCAACTGCGCGAAACCGACCATCGGCTGCGGGCCCTGCTGCGCGAGAGCCCCCTGTGGCGCCAGCTCGACGATCTGCTCCAAAGCGTCCCAGGCATCGGCAAGGTGTGCTCGATCACCCTCGTGTCGGCGCTGCCCGAGCTCGGGCGCCTGAACCGGCGCCAGATCGCGGCACTGGTGGGCGTAGCCCCCCTGAACCGCGACAGCGGCACCCTGCGCGGGCGACGCACCATCTGGGGCGGACGGGCCGCCGTGCGCTCTGCGCTTTACATGGCCACGGTGACCGCCGTGCGCTGCAACCCCATCATCCGCACCTTCTATCAACGGCTCGTTGCCGCTGGAAAGAGGCCCAAGGTCGCGCTGGTCGCCTGCATGCGTAAACTGCTGACCATCATCAACGTCATGGTGCGCACGCAGACGCCTTGGAGAGTCGTCGATGGCGGGCCTTGACTACACAGTTGCTCCCCCGCTGGCGCGGGGGAGGGAGCACGCCGAGCGCGCTACGACGACGCGCCCCGCGGAAGCGCGCGCTCAGTCGGCGAATAGGCTCTGCTCGACCTGCGCGTAGACGGCAGCGACGGAGCGGCTCATCTTCTCGTCGTAGCCGGCGTAGTGCGGGCGGAATGCGGCCAAGCGCTCGCTGGCGACGGGCACCACCTCGAAGTCGGCGAGGCCCTGGTCGACGCCCTCGGCGACCACTTCCCACATCTGGTCGATGAAGGCCTGCAGGCGCTTGAGGCCCTGAACGTCGCTCACGCTGCCGTGGCCGGGAATGACCACCGCGGGCTCGAGCGCGATCAGTTCGCCGAGGAAGGCGGACCACTGGCGCGCGTCGCCGTCCCACAGCGAGGGCGCGCGATCGGAGTACAGCACGTCGCCGGTGATCAGTGCGCGCGCCTCGGGCAGCCACACCACCAGGTCGCCTTCGGAGTGGCTGTCGCCGGAAGGGATCAGCTCCACGCGCGTCCCGCCCATGTCGAACACGCGGTGCTCGTCGACCAAGGTGTCGGGCAGGCGCACGCGGGAGGCGCCGGTGGCGCCCTCGGTCATGGTGTCGAACAGGGTGATCCAGCGCTCGGCCTCCTGCTCGATGCGGGCGCGCACGGGCGTGGAGGCGATCACCGCCGCGTCGGTCTCGAAGGCGGCGTTGCCGAGCCAGTGGTCGCCGTGGGCGTGGGTGTTGACGATCCAGCGTACCGGCTGATCGGTGACGCCGGCGACGGCCTCGCGCAGGGCGCGGCCGATGGTCTCGGACGAGCCGGTGTCGACCACCAGCACGCCGTCGCCGGTGACCACGAAGGCGAGGTTGGCGTTCCAGCCCTTGTTCTCTGGGTTGGGCAGGTCTCGCGCCGCGGAGGGGACGGCGTAGACGCCCGGCCCGACCTCCACCGGCTGCATCGCGTAGTCGCCCGGCGCGGCGGGCGTCGCCAGGACCACCAGTGCCACGGCGCCGAGCACCAGCACCCCCATCGAACCCAGCAGCCAAGCGCGCATCGGCGGATCCTCGTGTAGGAAGAAGCCTATATAGCCACGTCCGCGGCGCGCGCGCTAGGGGGTCGGTGAGGTGACCGGTGCGGGGTCGGGGGCGGGTCGGGGGCGGCGTCAGGCGCGCGCCCAGACCGCCGCGAGTCCACGCTCGCCGCCGGCCTGGCCGCGCAGCAGCTGGGCACGGACTTCATTGAGCGCCTCGGCGTTGAAGCGCCGCCCGCAGGCCTCGTGCGCGTCCGCCAAGAGTTGCCGCTCGCCGCGGCGCACGCGCCCGTCCAGCACCACCGCCAGCGCCAGCACCTCGAGCACCGCGTCCTGCGCCGGGGCATCCAGTTCGCCGAGCGCGCGCTCGGCGCCGGCCCAGTCGCAATCGAGCTCCTCGGGGTGCACGTCGAGCACGCGCGCGAGCTGCGCGAGCAGCATGACGAAGTTCGGGTGCGCATCCTCGCTGCGCACCATGGTCTCGGCCACCGCGGCCAGCAGCACGGGCCGCGCAGCGGTGTCGAGCTCGCGCTCGGCAAGCCGTGCCACCAACGCCTCGATGGCGTGCGGCCCGTAGGCGCGCACCCGCACCTCGCGCAGGATGCGGTAGGTGATGACGGCGTTCCACACCGCGTACAACGGGCCCGCCACCAGCGGGATGATGGTGCGCAACGCGGCGCGCCCCAGCATGCGCCGCAGCAGCACGCGCAGGATGAAGCTGGTGACGCCCACCTTCATGCGGTACATCGCAGCCCAGGCGAGCAGCTTCCAGCGCGGGGTGCGTGCGTAGGGATCGATGCCGTAGACGGGTTCGTGCGGATTGGGAAACTCCAGCGCGGCGCGCGCGAGGCCGCGCACCATGATCTCGCCGCGCGCGTCGCGCGGCACGCCCGTCAGGGACGCCGCCCGCGCGGTGCCGTTCAGGGCGTTCCAGTACAGGAACAGGATCTCCAGCCCGCTGATGACCAGCGCGATCACGCCGTACACGGCCCAGTACGGCAGCTGCTCGCGCAGGCTGGCGACTTCGGCGTTGCCGATGAACTCCTGGCGCAGGATCACCTCGCCGATACCGAGCAGCCCGCCGGAGATCGCACCCGCCAACGCGGCCCAGGCGACCGCGCGCCGCTGCACACGCTTTAGCACGTGCACGTCCTCGGGGGCGAGTGCCGCCACCTGGGCCGGCTCGCCGCCCACCCGCTCGCGCAGGTAACGGGCCGCAGCGTGTTCCAGGCGGTTGGACTCGGGGGCGTATTCCTCTTCAAGCCGACGCTCGGCCACAGCTCAGGGGCGCGGGCGCGGGCGGGACTGAGTGGGCGAGGGGTTCGAGTGCATGCGGGCCTCCTTGGCGTGAATGCCGGTCCGCAAAGTCTAGCTCGCCGATCTCAGCGGACCGACACGGCCTGCCGCACAAGCGATTGAGCGTGCGCTGAAAGTACGAGGGGCGCAGGAACGCAAGGGTGACAGCGTTGCCGGACTGTCCTACCGCGGTGCGGGGGGTGTGCGGCAGTTCCCGCGATCAAGTTGGGAACAGCGGGCAGCCTTGGGCCGGCGGGGCGGCCCGCCCTGCCTACAGCGGGGACTCGTCCTCCAGGCTGTCGTAGACGTACTCGGGGAGGATCAGGTCGGGCGGGAGCACGATCTCGGTCGAGATCGGCAGATGGTCCGAACAGATGTGGTTCAAGACCCGTGCCTCGCGCACCTCGAGCTCGGGCGAGACGAGGATGTGGTCGATGTTGCGGATCGGGCACCAGCTCGGGAAGGTGTGCAGCTCCGGCAGCGGCTCGACGAGGTGGGTGCGCTTGAACAGGATGTCCATCTCCCGCGCGCGGGGCGTGCAGTTGAGGTCGCCCATCAACGCGACGTGCTTGTGTTCGTTCACTAGTTCGCTGATGAAGGCGAGCTGGTTGGCGCGGGCCCGCTGGCTGAGCGCGAGGTGAATGAAGAACAGCACCAGCGGGTTCTCGCGCGGGCCGTAACTCGCCATGATCGCGCCGCGGCCCTTGATGAACCCGGGCAGGCTGTACTCCACGATCTCGGTGGGCTTGTAGCGCGACAGCAGGCCGTTGGCGTGCTGGGCGAGCTTGCCGAGCCGGCGGTTTACCTGGTGGTGCCAGTAGGGGAAGCCGGCGCGCAGCGCGAGGTACTCGGTGAGGTTGATGAACCCGCTGCGCAGGCTGCCCGCGTCCAGCTCCTGCAGGCCGACGATGTCGAAGTCGCCCAGGATGTCGGCGGTGCGATCGAGATTGCGCAGCCGCTCGGAGTGCGGCAGCACGTGCTTCCAGCTCGCGGTGAGGTACTCGTGTGCGCGCGCGGTGGCGATGCCGACCTGCACGTTATAGCTCAACAGACGCAGGCGCTGGCCTGCGCCAGGGCTCGGCAGTCGCTGCTCGATGGGGCCTGCGTCTTGGCTCATAATCTCCGGCGCTATATCGGACAGATCATGTCTCCCAGCGAACTGGTGAGCTTGAGGTTCTCGCGGTAGTCCACCGGGCAGTCGATGATGGTCACCGCGTCATCGGCCAGCGCCTCCTTGAGGGTCGGCAGCAGGTCCTCCACGCGTTCGATGCGTCGTCCCTTGGCCCCGAAGGACTCCGCCAACTTGATGAAATCGGGGTTGGTGAAGTCCACGTGGGCGGCCCGGCCGAAGCGCGTCATCTGCTTCCATTCGATCAGGCCGTAACCGCCGTCGTTCCAAATGAGGACGACGATGGGCAACTTCAAGCGCACCGCCACCTCGAGCTCCTGCACGTTCATCAGGAATCCGGCGTCGCCCGTTACCGCCACCACCGCACGGTCGGGCAGCGCGAGCTTGGCCGCGATCGCGCCCGGCACCGCGATCCCCATGCTGGCGAAGCCGTTGGAGATGATGCAGGTGTTCGGGAACTCGCAGCGGAACATCCGCGCCATCCACATCTTGTGCGCGCCCACGTCACACACTACGACGTCCTCGAGATCCATGGCCGTGCGCAAGTCCCAGATGATCTTCTGCGGCTTGACCGGCATGAGGGCGTCGTCCTTGTGGGCGTCCATCTCGCGGATCAGCGCCTCGCGCAGCGGTCGCAGGGTATGACCTTGATGCGGCGTGGCCAAATCCGCCAGGCGCAGCAGGCTGTGCTTGATGTCGCCCACCACGCCGACCTCGACCATGTAATGCGCGTCGACCTCGGCCGGCGTGGAGTCGATGTGCACGATCTTGCGGTCGCGCGTCGGGTGCCAGGCCTTGGGGTGATATTCGACCAGGTCATAACCCACGCAGATGATCACGTCGGCGCGGTCGAAGCCGCAGCTGACGAAGTCCTTGGCCTGCAGGCCGGCGCTGCCGAGCGCCATCGGGTGCTTGAAGGGAATCACCCCTTTGGCCATGAAGGTGTTGGCCAGCGGGATGTTGAGCCGCTCGGCAAAGGCCGCGAGCTGGCGCCATGCGCCGGCGCGCACCACGCCGTTGCCCGCCAGGATGATCGGGTACTTGGCCTGGGAGATCAGCTGCGCCGCGGCCTCCACGCGCTCGGCGGCGGGCTCGGGCGGCGTGGGTTGCTGCCGCACCAGCGGCTGCTCGTTGACGGTAAGCGCGGCGAGGTTTTCCGGAAACTCGATGAAGCAGGCACCGGTCTTCTCGGTCTGGGCGAGCTTGAAGGCCTTGCGCACCACCTCGGGGATGATGTCCGGGGTCAGGATGCGCGAGGAGTACTTGGTGACGAGGCGGAACATCTCCTCCAGGTCCAGCACCTGGTGCGATTCCTTGTGCAGGCGCTGGGTGCTGGCCTGGCCGGCGATGGCGACCAGCGGGGCGTGGTCCATGTTGGCATCGGCCACGCCGGTGATGAGGTTGGTGGCGCCGGGGCCGAGGGTGGACATGCACACCCCGGCGCGGCCGGTGAGGCGGCCGTAGACGTCGGCCATGAAGGCGGCGCCCTGCTCGTGGCGCACGGTGACGAATTGGATAGGGGAATCGATCAGCGCGTCGAGGACGTCGATATTCTCTTCGCCCGGCAGGCCGAAGATGTACTCCACACCTTCGTTTTCAAGACACCTGACGAACAGCTCGGCTGCCTTCATCGATTCTCCCCCGGGCCGCAACCCGGGAGGCTGCGGCTCCTGCTACTGTTGCGCGGCACGCGCCTGCGCCCGCTCCTGCTCCACCAGCGCGTTCACCACTTCGAGCATGCGGTCCTGGCCGCCGGCCATGGCGCCATCCGTATAGTACTTGCCGTTCACGACCATCGACGGGACGCTCGTCGCACCGTAGCGTCGGCCGAGAGCGTCGGCGCGACGCACCCGCGTCTGCACGGCGAACGAATTGAAGGTCTGGTCGAACTGGGCCGGCTCGACGCCGTGCTCGGCGAAGAAGTTGCGCAGCGCCTCCCGCGAGTTGAGCGCGCGGCGCTCGCGGTGAATCGCGTCGTACATCGGCTGATGGATGCGGTCCAGCACACCCAGCACCTCCGCGGTGTAGTACGCCTGCGCGTGCAACACCCAGTTCGGGTTGAGCACCGCCGGCACGGCGCGGAAGGTGACGTCTTCCGGTAGATCGGCCTTCCACCGCTGAAGTTTAGGCTCGAGCGTGTCGCAGTGCGGGCAGCCGTACCAGAACAACTCGATCACTTCGACATGTCCGGCTGGTACGTCCGTGGGCTGCGCCGGGGACAGGCGCCGGTAGTCGATCCCTTCGTCCACCGCCTGCGCCACGCCCACCCAGGACAGGGCGAAGACGAGCGCAAACGCCCACAGTCTAGTGCACTTCATTGGATGTCGACTCCTCTGTGCCGGGCTCGCGCCGGCCTTGAAAAACGTTCGGCGGGCCCGCGTCCGCAGGCCCGCCGGGCGTCGGGGGCTTACAACTCGCCGTAGGAATGCAGGCCGGCCAGGAACATGTTCACGCCGATGAACGCGAACAAGGTGATGAACAGGCCGACGATCGCCCACCAGGCGAGCGGCACGCCCCGCCAGCCCTTGGTGAGCCGCAGATGCAGCCACGCGGCGTAGTTCAGCCACACGATCAGCGCCCAGGTCTCCTTCGGATCCCAGGACCAGTAACCGCCCCAGGCCTCGGCCGCCCACATGGCGCCCAGCACCGTCGCGATGGTGAAGAACGCGAAGCCCAGCGCAATGGCCTTGTACATCACGTCGTCCATCACCTCGCGGCTCGGCAGCCGGTTGGCGAGGTAGCCGCTCGGGTTCACCCGCTCGGCGCGCGCCTTCAGCAGATAGGCCACGCCCACCATGGCGGCGATGGTGAAGGTGCCGTAGCCGATGAAGTTGGCCGGCACGTGGATGGTCATCCACCAGCTGCGCAGCGCCGGCACCAGCGGCTCGATTTCGTGCGCCTGCCGGTCGAAGGTGTACCACAGGATGAAGGCCACCATGGAGCTGATGGAGGCCAGCACGAACACGCCCAGCGTGCGGTTATTGAAGCGGCGTTCGTAATGCAGGTACAGCAGCGCGGTGACCACCGCGAACTGGATGAACACCTCGTAGAGGTTGCTGACCGGGATATAGCCCATGTCGGGCCCGGCGAGGTAGGTCTCGCGCCAGCGTACCAGCAGCGCGATGAGCCCGAAGCCGGCGGCGGTCCAGGTCATCGCCGAGCCGACCCGCAGCGCGAAGTCCGAACGCGCGACAAGGCCCAGCAGGTAGCTCCCGGTAGCCATGACGAACAGCGCACTCATCCACATCACGGCGGCTTGGTTGGAAAGCAGGTACTTCAGGAAGAAGTTCTGTTGCGCGTTGGCGAGGCTGTCTCCATAGAAGCCAATCGCTGCCAGCGACGCGACGGCCGATGCCAGGATCAGGACGCGGGTCGCCTTCCAGTACCAGCCGAGGGCCACCAGGCCGAGGCCGGTGCCGAACAGGATCATCACGTCGTAGATGCCCATGTACTGGCCGTACAGGACGTAGGCGGTGGTGGTCGCGGCCATCACCAGCAGCGCCCAGGACCAGTCCCAGACGTTGCGGCGCTTGAAGTAGGAACGCGTATCCAGGCTTTGTTCGATAACGTCTTTGGGGACAGACATGGCTCCCACCTCCTCGCTTACTCGGTGCGTTCCGGGGTGCGCGGCGCCGTGTGCGGCGCAGGCTGACCCGGGTTGCGCGTCGTCTCTTCGGCCGGTCCGACCAAGTCGGTCAACCGGGCGTCCACGCGCTGGCGCAGACGCTCGAACTCGCGGGCGAATTCCCGCTGGTGACGGTTGTCGCTGCCCGCCAGCAGGACGCTGACCTCGCCGTCGCCCTGACGGCGCACCAATAGCCAGACTCGCCGGTGCGCCACGTAAAACATCAGGAAGATGCCGACGATCAGCATCAAGCTACCAAAGTACACGATATTTTGGCCGGGCGCCCTGGCGATCTGCAAGCCGGTGGCCTCGCGGTGCTCGTAGTCGGTCACTTGCATATACACATCGGCGCCATAACGCGACAGCGCGGTGATGGCGTTGACCGCATCCTCGAAGAACCAGGCCTCCGCCTCGGGCACCCCCGCGCGCAGATCCACGCCCTCGTCGTCGAGGACGTCGAGGTAGACCGCCTGCAGGATGCTCTCCAGCACCTTGAAGTACGCGTTGGTTACGTCTTCGTGACGCTCCTCGGGCACCGTCTCGCGCACGAAGTTCACCACCGCATCGAAGCCGCCACTGTTGAACAAGCCCACCAGACGCGTCATGGACGCGGTGATGTTGTCCAGCACGCTGAGGTCGGTCATGTTGGCCGCGGCGATGGTGCTGCGCGCATGCTGCTCGGCGATGTCGGCCACCTGGGCGGGGTTGCCCAGGCGCGCCCGGTAACTGAGGAAGCGATCCAGGGTGCCATCCGGGCCGACCGGCAGGTGCAGATACCGGAACTCATCGCCCGGGATCTCGGAGCGCACGCCGCTCAAAAAGAACAGGCGTCCGTCCTGCTCGACCGGGTTCACATAGTTGAGGTACTCGCGCGCCATGCCGCGCGCGTCGCGCAGGCGGAACACCACGCTCGGACCGAAATCGACGAAGTCACGCTGGATGCCGCGCCCTTCCTGCACCGGGAAGACGTTCAGCGGCTGGAAGTCGACCAGTTCCACGCGCACCTGGCCGGCACTGGTCTGCAGCGGAATGGGGTCGCGCTCCACGCGGCCCTCGATCGGCGCCGGCTCGCCCGTGCCGCTGAGCGGCACGACGTTCATCGCCACGCGCGAGCCGCCATCGGCGAAACTCGCCTGGTAGATCGCGTAGCCGCGGTGGATCAGCGGGTGATTGACCTTGATGGTGCGATGCAGCGGCTCGTCGAGCTGCGGATCGTGAATCACGAGATCACTTTCGTACGAGGAAGGCTCGCCGTTGGGATAGCGGCGGATGCGAAACTCCTTGACCTCGATATCGAACGGCAGCTCCTGGATCACGTAGCCGTCGCGAATATTGAGGAACACCAGCCCGGCGCGCGCGCCCTCGGGAATGGTCACGTTGCCGCGGAAGGCGGACGACTCGCCGGCCGCCAGGCGCGACTCGGCCGGCACGTCGCGCGCCAGAATGTCGCGCGTCTCGACCTGCAGGCGGCCGCTCATCTCCTTGAACTTAAGGCCGATGTTGCCGTCGATCAGGCCGCCGATACAGATCACCACGATGGCAAGGTGGGTGAAGAGGTAACCCAGGCGGTTGCTCGCGCCGCGCATGCCGGCCACCAGGTGGCGGTCGGGTTCGGCCTTGCTGCGCACACGGTAGCCATCCTGCGTGAGCGCCTCGCGCGCGGCGGCCACCACCGCCTCCGGTTCGCCGCGCCCCCGCCATTCGTGGGAGTTGCGCAGCGCGCGCAGCGAGCGCTCCTGGGTGCGCGTGCGGAACTGGCGCATCTCGCGCAGCATGCCGGGCGCGTTGCGGTAGACGCAGACGCTGGTGGAGACCAACAGGAAGCCCAGGATGATCATGAACCACCAGGCGCTGTACACGTCGTACAGGCCGAGACGCTCGAACAGCTCGAACCAGTAGGGGCCGAACTGCATGACGTATTCGGGATAGGGCAGATTCTGCTGCAGAACGGTGCCGATGATGGAGGCAATGGCCAACGCCACCAGCAGCGTGATGGCAAGGTTCATGGAGCCGAGGAACTCGAGAAGGACCTTGCCGGTTGTTTTGCGCGGACGCGAGATCGAACTGCTCATGGGGCTCCGGTGGGGGCGAACTCAACCACTTGTATGATAAGTGGTTAGTCAGAAAGTTCCGCCCGACTGATGCCAAAAAAAAACGGCAGGGGCGACGGTCCGCCCCTGCCGCCTTAGGCGGCTACCGCAGGCCGGCCATGTACTGCGAAACGGCCTCGATCTCCTCGTCGGTCATGCGAGCAGCGATGTTGCGCATCATCTGCCCGGCATCGTTGGCCCGACGGTTCTCGCGGAAGTCGCGCAGCGTCTTGGCAGAGTATGCCGCATGCTGACCCGCCACGCGCGGGAAATTGGCCGCCGGGTTGCCGGCGCCGCCGGGACCGTGGCAGCTGATGCAGGCCGCGACGCCCGAGGCGGGATTACCGCCGCGGTAGATGCGTTCACCCAGCGCAACGACCTCCTGGTCGGCGGTTTCGGCCTGGATGCGCTGCTGGGCGTAGAAGGCCGCCACGTTGCGCATATCCTCTTCGGAGAGCGGCTGCGCCTGGGCGCTCATCAGCTGATCCTGGCGCGCGCCCCCCTTGAAGTCGGCGAGCTGCTTGACGAGGTAGCCTTCGTGCTGAGCGGCCAGCTTCGGCCATTCCGGGTTCTGGCTGTTGCCGTCGGCGCCGTGGCAGGCGGCACAGTTTTGCGCGATCGCGCGGCCGGCTTCCACATCCGCGGCCACGGAAGCGCCCGAGAAGCCGAACATCAGCAGGGCTGCGATAGCTGTCTTTTTCATCAAACCTTCCAGAATTATTAGGTGATGCGACGTGGTGTTACTGGCTCGCCTGCACCATGTAGACCACGGCGTTGCGAACCTGCTCGTCGCTCAGGTGAGTGGCGCCACCCTTGGGGGGCATGAAGCCTTTGTCACCCCGGAAACCCTCGATGGCGTGCTTGACCAGCGTGTCCATCCCCTGCTCGATGCGCGGGGCCCACGCGGCCTTGTCTCCGGTACGCGGCGCGCCGGCGGCGCCCGTGCCGTGGCACGCGAAGCAAGCCTGCTGGTGCACCTGCTCGCCCGCCTTCACATCATCCGCGTGAACGGCAGCCATCATCCCCGCGCCGAGCACACAAACGCCTACAGCCTGCATCAAGGTCTTCATTGTCGAACTCCTAAGTAGCAGATTGGTTGGTCTTTTAATCCGTCGACGCAAGTATACATGGTACAATCGCCGCCCGCCGCACCCCCCCGCGGGGCGGGGTGCCGGAAACGGACGCCACTGTATACCAGCCCGCGCTAATATAGGTCAACCGATGACGGCCCCGCCGCCGCCGCCCCATCAACACTATGCACTCTATATATCGCGAGGCTCAATTCCTTTTAAGCGCCGAGGCCTGGGCTCACCTGCCGCCGGACGAGGGCGCCGAGGTGGCCTTCGTCGGCCGCTCCAACGCCGGCAAGTCCAGCGCGCTGAACGTGTTGACGCGCACCGGGCTCGCGCGCACCAGCAAGACCCCGGGGCGTACGCGCCAGATCAACTTCTTCACCTTGGACGCCGAGCGCCGTCTGGTGGACCTGCCGGGCTACGGCTATGCCAAGGTGCCGGCACCGATACGCCGCCGCTGGCAGGCGTTCATCGAGCAATACCTCACCGGCCGTCGCTGCCTGCGGGGACTGGTGGTGGTGATGGACGCGCGCCGGCCGCTGACCGAGCAGGACGTGCAGCTGCTGGAGTTCGCCGCACATCACGGCCTTGGCTTGCACGCGCTGCTCACCAAGGCCGACAAGCTGAGCCGCGGCGCGGCTGCCGCCACCCTGCAGCGGGTACGCGCCGCGCTGCCGCCGGGTACGCAAGCGCAGCTGTTCTCGGCCTTGCGACGCGAGGGCTTGGAGACCTTGACCGCACGTTTGGACGCTTGGCTGGCTTTCCCGCCCTCCGAGGAGCGGCAGCAGGATTAGGTCCCACGTGCGATCAACCGTTTAGACAGTCATACTGAACGCCTAGCATCTTCAACCCGCGCGCAAGCATCGGAATACTAAGCCCTCACGAAGCGAGATGGCTGAGCAGGGTGAGTTTCTGGACTCCAGAAGAACCGCGGCTATACTTCAGAGGCAAAAAAAAGCCCCGGAGAATTTGAGGGGGGGAGAGTTCCGGGGCCACAAAGTGCCCGGCTTGGGGATTCCGGGCATTCAGTTTCCCGTCGGAGGGTTCGACGGGGGGCGCGCCTAGCGCGCCTGCAACTGATATGACTGGCGCTCGCGGTGTTAGTTCATTCACCGGTGATAAAAATTCGAAGCGACTTCCCTAAGTCGCCCAGCGCCTCTTTGCGCGTCTGTAACCCAGCGCCGTTGCGCGTCTGTAATCCAGCGCCGTGGTGCGCTGCGGGGTCCGAGCCAGTCCGTATCGGCGCGGGCCAACAACACCTCCACGCCGCCTCGGCGCTCAGTGCGCCTCATCCCAGCTGTCGCCGACCCCGACGTCCACCGCCAGCGGCACACGCAGTTCGGCCGCGCCCGCCATGCGCTCGCGCACCCCGCTCACCAGCGCCTCCACCGAGGCCTCGGCCACCTCGAACACCAATTCGTCATGCACCTGCATGATCATGCGCGCCTCGACCTCGCCCCGCTCCAGCCAGCGGTCCACGTCGATCATGGCGCGCTTGATGATGTCCGCTGCGGTGCCCTGCATGGGCGCGTTGATCGCGCTGCGCTCGGCATACTGGCGACGCTGGCCGTTGCGCGAGTTGATCTCGGGTATGTGCAGCCGCCTACCAAAGACCGTCTCCACATAGCCGAGTTCCCGCGCGGTGTCGCGGCTGCGGTCCATGTACGCCTTCACGCCGGGATAGCGGGCGAAATAGCGGGTCACATACTCCTGCGCCGCCTCACGGGTGATGCCGAGCTGGCGCGCCAGCCCGAAGGCGGACATGCCGTAGATCAGGCCGAAATTGATCGCCTTGGCGCTGCGCCGCTGGTCGGGGGTGACGACCTCGCGCGACAGGCCGAACACCTCGGCGGCGGTGGCGGTGTGGATGTCCTCACCCGCGGCGAAGGCCTGCAGCAGCCCCTCGTCGCCCGACAGGTGCGCCATGATGCGCAGCTCGATCTGCGAGTAATCGGCCGCCACCAGCTTGTGCCCCGGCGGGGCAATAAAGGCCTGACGGATGCGCCGCCCCTCGGCGGTGCGCACCGGGATGTTCTGCAGATTGGGTTCGGAGGAGGACAGCCGCCCGGTGGCGGCCACCGCTTGATGGTAAGAGGTGTGGACGCGGCCGGTATCGGGGTCGACCTGTTCGGGCAGGCGGTCGGTGTAGGTGGACTTGAGCTTGGCCAGCGCGCGGTGCTCGAGCAGGATGCGCGGTAGCGGGTAGTCGAGCGCCAGCTCCTGCAGCACGTTCTCGGCGGTGGAGGGCTGACCCTTGGGCGTCTTGGCGATCACCGGCAGACCGAGGCGGCCGAACAGGATGTCCTGGATCTGCTTGGGCGAACCGAGGTTGAAGGGCTCGCCCGCGAGGGCGTGGGCCTCGGCCTCCAGGGCGGCCATGCGCTCGGCGAGCTCGCCGCTCTGCACGCGCAGCGCCGCCGCGTCCACCAGCACGCCGCGGCGCTCCATGCGCGAGAGCACCGCCACCAGCGGCAACTCGATCTCCTCGAACAGGCGCTGCAGCGCCGGTACGCCCGCCAAACGCGGCCACAGGTGCTGGTGCAGGCGCAGCGCGATGTCGGCATCCTCGGCCGCGTAGGGCGCGGCCTGCTCCAGCGGCACCTGGTCGAACGTGAGCTGCTTGACCCCCTTGCCGGCCACGTCCTCGAAGGCGATGGTCTTGTGGCCCAGGTACTTGAGCGCGAGCGCGTCCAGGCTGTGCACCGTGGCGGTGCTGTCGAGCACGTAGGACTCGAGCATGGTGTCGTAGGCGATGCCGCGCAGCGCGATGCCGTGGCGCGCGAACACGCTGAGGTCGTACTTCAGCCCCTGGCCCAGCTTGGGCCGGTCGGGGTCTTCGAGCAACGGGCGCAGCGCCGCCAGCACCGTCTCCATCGGCAGCTGGTCGGGGGCATCCATATAGGTGTGACCGAACGGCACGTAGGCCGCCTCGCCGGGCGTGACGGCGAACGACACGCCGACCAGGCGCGCCTGCATGTAGTCCAGGCTGGTGGTCTCGGTGTCGATCGCGAACAGCTCCGCCGCGCGCAGGCGCTCCACCCAGCGCGCGAGCGCCGCCTCGTCGAGCACGGTTTCGTACTGCACCGGCGGCGCCTCGGCGGCCGGGGCCGCGGCGCCGCTACCCTCCTCCAGCAGCTCGGCGAGCCAGGTCTTGAACTCCAGGCGCATGAACAGCTTGCGCAGCGCCTCGCGATCGGGCTGCTGGCGCACCAGCTCGGCCGGCCCCACCTCCAGCGGCACGTCGCAGCGGATGGTGGCGAGCTGGCGCGACAGCGGCAGCTGGTCGAGGCAGGCGCGCAGGTTCTCGCCGACCTTGCCCTTGATCTCGTCGGCGTGCGCGATCACCCCATCCAGCGTGCCGTAGGCCTGCAGCCATCTCACCGCGGTCTTGGGCCCGACCTTGGGCACGCCGGGGATGTTGTCCACCGTGTCGCCGATCAGGGCGAGGTAGTCGATGATGCACTCGGGCGGCACGCCGAACTTCTCCACCACCCCGTCGCGGTCGAGCACCGTGCCGGTCATGGTGTTCACCAGCGTCACGTGACCGTTCACCAGCTGGGCCATGTCCTTGTCGCCGGTCGAGACCAGCGTGTGCATGCCGAGCTTGGCGGCCTCCACCGCCAGCGTGCCGATCACATCGTCGGCCTCCACACCCTCCACCATCAAGAGCGGCAGCCCCATTCCACGCACGACCTCGTGCAGCCGGTCCACTTGGCCGGCGAGCTCGTCGGGCATGGGGGGGCGGTGCGACTTGTACTCGGCGAACAGGTCGTCGCGGAAGGTCTTGCCCTTGGCGTCGAACACCACCGCCACGTGCAGCGGATCGTAGTCGGCCAGCAGGCGGCGCAGCATGTTGGTGACGCCGTAGATCGCGCCGGTGGGCTCGCCCGCCGAGTTGGTCAGCGGCGGCAGGGCGTGGAAGGCCCGGTAGAGATACGACGAGCCGTCCACGAGCACCAGCCGGCGTTCCTGCGCTTGGGTCATTATGGGATTCCTGTCGCTGCGCCGCCTTGCCCGACTGCCGGGCAGGGCGATAATAGGTGTTGTCCGGGGGCATTATGTCTAAAATGGCGCGGCGCGCGCAGCCGCCGGACGATCGACGACACCGCCTCCGCTCTCTTCGAAGCCCTGCGCGCCGCCCGCATCAGGCGCTTGTGCGCCGCGTCGCGCCCTGCGCGGCGCCCGAATCGAGGATTCTATGGACGAACACAGCAGACCGCCGCATTCGGCCCTCCAGCCCATCAACGACTCGCTGCTCACGCGCGAGTCCTGGAAGATCTTCCAGATCATGGCGGAGTTCGTGGAGGGCTTCGAGCGCCTGGCGCAGATCCGCCCCTCGGTCAGCATCTTCGGCTCGGCGCGCTTCGAGCCCGATCACCCCTACTACAAGCTCACCGAGGAGATCGCCCGACAGCTGTCCGAGGCGGGGTTCAGCGTGGTGAGCGGCGGCGGCCCCGGGCTGATGGAAGCGGCCAACAAGGGCGCCTTCAACGGCAAGTCGCCCAGCATCGGCCTCAACATCCAGCTGCCCCACGAGCAGGTCGGCAACCCCTACCAGGACATCTCGCTCAACTTCCGCCACTTCTTCGCCCGCAAGGTGATGTTCGTAAAGTACGCCGCGGCCTATGTGGTGCTGCCGGGCGGCTTCGGCACCCTGGACGAGCTGTGCGAGATCCTCACCCTGGTACAGACCGGCAAGACACGCCGCATCCCGATCATCCTGGTGCACGCGCCGTTCTGGAAGAATCTGGTCGAGTGGTTCGAGGAGGTGCTGGTGAAGGAGGGCACCATCAGCCCGGAAGACATGGGGCTGTTCACCATCATCGACGAACCCAAGGAGGTGGTGGACGCCATCTTCGCCCATTACGAGTACCGCGGCTTCGAGCCCTCCGCCGATGAAAAAGAAATCCTGCTGGATCTTTAGCCTCCTGTTGCTGGCCGGCGCCGCCCAGGCGCAGGCCCCGCAGGAGCCCCCCGAGCGCCCGCAGGCGCCGACCGCCCGCGAGTTGGAGGAGGGTCTGCCGGGCTCGCAGATCACCATCATCCGGCGCGAGCACGACGTGGTGGAGGAGTTCCGCCTCGACGGCCGGCTGTACATGGTGCGCATCACGCCCAACCGCGGCTATCCCTACTACCTCGTCGACACCACGGGTGACGGGCTGCTGGACACCCGCACCACCTACGACGCCTCGAGCACCGTCAACCGCTGGCGGTTTTTCAGCTGGTAGGCGCCGTGCGCGCCCTGCCCGCACCGGCGGCGCTGTGCGCCTGGCTGGCGGCCTACGGACTCGCGCCTGACGGCGCGGTCGATGGGGTGCCCTCCGGAGAGGTGGCGCCCGCGCCGCTCGGTTGGCGCGTGGAAACCGACGCCGGCGTGCGCTGGATCTGGGACCTGGGCGAGGCGCCCCTCGCGCTGGTCACTCAGCTGCTCGACGCGGGGATACCCTGCCCCCGGCCGCTGCCAACCCGCGACGGCGCCCTGGGCCTGGCGCTGGAGGGCGCGACCGCGGCCCTGGTGGCACCCCTCGCCGGCGCGCCGCTCGATCGCCCCACCGTGGACGCCGTCGCCCAGCTCGGCGAGGCGCTCGGACGCTTGCATGGCACGAACCTCGCCCCGGCACGGGTGCGCCCGCACGGCGGACGTTGGGCCAAGGATAGCGCCGCGGCCGTGGCGCCCCCGCCGGAGCCCGACGACCAGGCCTTGATCGAGCGCGAGCTGTTCTTCCAATCCCTGTTTCGCTTCCACGACCTGCCGCGCGGCCTCGTGCTGGGCGGCGTGCCCCGCGCGCGCACCCTGTTCGACGGCGGGCGCCTCAGCGCGCTGACCGCCGTCGAACTGGCGGGCGAGGAGGTGCTGCTGTACGACGTGGCGGCCGCCGCGCTGGAATGGTGTTGGGGCGAGGCGGGGCTGGACGAGGCGCGCACCCGGGCACTGCTCGCCGCCTACCGCGCTGCGCGGCCCACCGAACCCATCGAACGCGGCGCCTGGCCGGTGCTGGTGCGCGCCGCCGCGCTGGAGGCGTGGCTGGAGGCCCTCCTGCAGGGCGCGGGCGAGGCCGACCAGGCGCGCGCGCGCCTGCAGACGCTGATCGCGGACGAGGCGCGCGTACGCCGCCTGTGGGAGGTCGGCGGCGCCGGTTGAGGCCGGCGCGCAGAGTCCGTAGCATGTGGCGGCCGCCATTCCATCGAAGAACATGAACGCGCACCGACCCTTACCCACCGTAGGCCGCCTCCGATGAGCGCCGTGCGCGCCCTGCGGCGCGTGGCCGACATCTGCGACGGCATCAACGAATGGACCGGCCGCCTGGTGGCCTGGTTCACGCTCGCCATGGTGCTGGTCACCTTCACCGTGGTGGTGCTGCGCTACGCCTTCAGCACCGGGCGCATCTGGCTGCAGGACTCGGTGACCTACATGCACGCGCTGGTGTTCCTGCTCGGCGCGGGCTACACCCTCAAGCACGGCGGCCACGTGCGCGTGGACATCGTCTACCGGGCCCTGTCCCAACGCGGGCGTGCCTGGGTGGACCTGCTCGGCACGCTGCTGCTGCTGTTCCCGGTCGGGGTGTTCATCGTGTGGATCAGCTGGGAGTACGTGGCGGCCTCCTGGTCGGTGCGCGAGGGCGCGCGCCTGTCCGGCGGGCTGCCGTGGACCTACCTGCTTAAGAGCGCGATCATCGCCATGGCCGCGCTGCTGCTGGTCCAAGGCGTCTCGCTCCTGATCCGCAACGCCCTCATCCTCGCCGGGCATCCCGAAGCGGCGCCCGCCGACGAAGCGCCGGACCGGGAGCTGTAGCCGATGGAATGGCTCGCGCTGGTCATGTTCGCGGTGGTCTGCCTGGTGCTCATCGCCGGCTATCCGGTCGCCTTCACGCTGGCCGGCACCGCGCTCGCCTTCGCCCTGGGCGGCGCGGCGCTGGGGCTGTTCGACCCGATCTTCCTCGAGACCCTGCCGAACCGGGTGTTCGGCATCATGACCAACGAGACCCTGATCGCGGTGCCGCTGTTCGTGTTCATGGGGGTGATGCTCGAGCGCTCGCGCGTGGCCGAGAACCTGCTCGACACCATGGCCATGCTGTTCGGCCCGCTGCGCGGCGGGCTGGGCATCTCGGTGATCCTGGTCGGCGCGCTGCTCGCGGCCAGCACCGGCATCGTGGGCGCCACGGTGGTGACCATGGGGCTGCTCTCGCTGCCGGTGCTGCTGCGCCGCGGCTACAGCCCACAGCTCGCCACCGGCACCATCTGCGCCTCCGGCACCCTGGGGCAGATCATCCCGCCCTCCATCGTGCTGATCCTGCTCGGCGACGTGCTCTCGGCCTCCTACCAACAGGCGCAGCTCAGCATGGGCATCTTCGCCCCGGAGACGGTGTCGGTGGGGGACCTGTTTGCCGGCGCGCTGATCCCCGGGTTGGTGCTGGTGGGGCTGTACGTGCTGTATATGCTCGCGCTCGCGGTGTTCAAGCCCGAGGCGGTGCCGGCGCTGCCGGCGAGCGAACGCCCCGTGGGCGGCGCGGCGCTCGCCAAACGCGCGCTGGTCGCGCTGCTGCCGCCGCTGGGGCTGATGGTGGCGGTGCTCGGTTCGATCATCTTCGGCTTCGCCACGCCCACCGAGGCGGCCTCGGTCGGCGCGGTGGGCGCCACGCTGCTCGCGCTCGGTCAGCGCCAGCTCGACCTGGCGCGGCTGAACGAGGTGATGCGCGCCACGGTACGCATCACCTCCATGGTGTTCCTGATCTTCATCGGCGCCTCGCTGTTCTCGGTGGTGTTTCGAGGCTTCGGCGGCGATGACCTGGTGCACGAACTGTTGAGCGCGCTGCCCGGCGGCGTGGTGGGCGCGGTGGTGGTGGTGATGCTGGTGATGTTCGTGCTGGGCTTCATCCTCGACTTCATCGAGATCACCTTCGTGGTGGTGCCCATCGTCGCGCCGGTGCTGCTGCTGATGGGCGTCGACCCCGTGTGGCTCGGCATCATGATCGCCATCAACCTGCAGACCTCGTTCCTCACCCCGCCGTTCGGCTTCGCGCTGTTCTATCTGCGCGGGGTGGCCTCCGACGCGGTGCAGACCTGGCACATCTACCGCGGCGTGCTGCCCTACATCGCCATCCAGGTGCTGATGCTCGGCCTGCTCGCGCTGTGGCCGCAGCTCGCCACTTGGCTGCCGCAGCTCGTCTACGGCAGCCCGGAGCCGGCCTACTGGTAGCGCGCCCCCCACGGCGCTTACGCGCGGGGCCCGCTCACACCCGCTCCTTACCGTTGAAGTACTCGCGAGTGCCGCGTTCGGAGATCGCCCCCGCGATGCGGTGCAAGGCATGCACGTAGGCCGCCGTGCGCAGCGGGATCTCACGGTGCTCGGCCATGGCGAAGACCTGGTTGGCCTGCGGTTCCATCATCTGCTTGAGGCGGTCGTAGATCTCCTCCGCGCTCCAGTAGTAGCCGCTGCGGTTTTGCACCCACTCGAAGTAGCTCACGGTGACGCCGCCCGCGTTGCACAACACGTCGGGCAGCACGGGGATGCCGCGCTCGAACAGCAGCGTATCGGCCTCGGAGGTGACGGGCCCGTTGGCCAGTTCGATGATGTGTTTGGCGCGCACGCGGGGGGCGTTCTCGATGGTGATCTGGTTCTCCAGCGCCGCGAGCGCGAGCACATCGACATCGAGCTCCAGCAGCTCCGCATTGCTCAGCGTCACACAGCTCGGGTCGTCCAGATCGCAGATGGCGCCATCGGCGTACATCATCTCGTGCATGCT
The DNA here is from genome assembly GCA_013348725.1 of Ectothiorhodospiraceae bacterium 2226. Classification (NCBI taxonomy): domain Bacteria; kingdom Pseudomonadati; phylum Pseudomonadota; class Gammaproteobacteria; order Chromatiales; family Ectothiorhodospiraceae; species Ectothiorhodospiraceae bacterium 2226. The sequence continues at coordinate 1,629,063 of CP054689.1, read as the reverse complement.
GCTGCGCTGGCGCTTGAAGTACATGATCCGGTCCGGGTCGATGCCTTTGCGCGTGTGGATGGCGCCGGAGGAATCCGACACCGCGACGATCTTGAAGCCGGCCTCGCGCGCCAGGCGCGCAAAGTGATAGCCCGCGTTGCCGAAGCCCTGCACCGCGACGGTGGTGGCCGAGGGCTTCATGCCGCGCCGCTCTGCCCATTGCAGCAGGGTGTAAAGCGCGCCGCGCCCGGTGGCCGACTCGCGGCCCTGCGAGCCATGCAGGCGCACCGGCTTGCCGGTGATCACGTCCGGCACCTGGCGGCGCTGGATCTGCGCATATTCGTCCGCCATCCAGCCCATCACCGTCGCGTTGGTGTACAGGTCCGGCGCCGGGATGTCGCGCGAGGGCCCGATCACGTCCGCGATGTGGCGGATGTAGCCGCGCGACAGGCGCTCCAGTTCCATGCGCGAGAGCGCCTTGGCGTTGACCTTCACCCCGCCCTTGGCGCCGCCGTAGGGCAGCCCCACCACCGCGGTCTTGATGGTCATCCAGAAGCTGAGCGCGGTGACCTCGTCCATGTTCACGCCCGGGTGAAAGCGGATGCCGCCCTTGTAGGGACCGATGGTGTCGTCGTACTGGACGCGGTAACCCTTGAAGATCTCCAGGCGCCCGTCGTCCATGCGCACCGGGATGCTCACCGAGAGCGCGAGCTTGGGCACCGACAGGCGCGAGCGCACGTCCTCGGGCACGTCCATGTATTGGAAGATGTCGTTCAGGTGGTGTTGGATGTCGTCGAATATTTTCTGTGCCATAGGGTGTCCATGCCGCGCGTCTACCTAGAAAGGGTAGCGGCCGCGTGCGGGCGGTACTGCAGTTCAGTCGGCGGCGAAGTTCTGGTAGAGGGTCATGCCGCCGTCCACGAACAGCGTGGTGCCCGTGATGTAGCGGGCCGCGTCCGAGGCGAGAAACACCGCGGCATCGGCGATCTCCTCGGGCTCGCCGACGCGCCCGGCGGGGATCTTGGCGGCCACCTGTTGCTGACGCTCGGGGGTGTGCAGCCAGTCGCGGTTCATGCGCGTGGCGATCGCGCCGGGCGCGATGTTGTTGACGCGCACGCCGCGCGACGCGAGCTCCAGCGCGAAGGTCTTCATCAGCATCTTGAGCCCGCCCTTGCTGGCGCAGTAGTGCGCATAGCGCGCGTGGGGGATGTGCTCGTGCACCGAGGAGATGTTCAGGATGACACCGGCGCCCTGCGGCACCATGCGCCGCGCCGCCTCCTGCGCGCACAGGAACGGCCCGCGCAGGTTCACGTCCAGCACCCGCTCGAAGTCGCCGAGCTCGAGGTCCAGCACCGAGGCCGGGTTCTGCACCCCCGCGTTGTTGACGAGGATGTCGATGCCGTGCAGCTGGCGGTCCATGAACTCGAACATGGCCGCGACCTGGCCCGGCGCGGACACGTCGGCCTGCAGCGCGAGCGCCCTGCCGCCCTCTTGCTCGATATCCGCCACCACCGCGGCGGCATCGTCCGGCCGCGAGCGGTAGTTCACCACCACCTGCGCGCCGGCCCGCGCCAATGCCCGCGCCACCTCCGCGCCGATGCCCGAGTTCGCGCCCGTCACCAGCGCGCGACGCCCCTTCAATGCCGGCTCCGCCACGTTCACCTCCGTGTGCACGTTTGGCCTCTGCCACAAAGATAGCGGCTTGACACCGCGGCGTGGGTCGGCAAACATACGACCACGCATATATATGCGCGCACGAATATAGAGGAACCGCGATGAAACGCCTGCACGTACACCTCGCCGTGGCCGACCTGGAGGCCAACATCCGCTTCTACAGCGGCCTGTTCGGCGTCGCGCCCACGGTGCGCAAGGACGACTACGCCAAGTGGATGCTGGACGACCCGCGCGTGAACTTCGCCATCTCCAACCGCAGCGACAAGCGGGGGCTGGATCACCTCGGCATCCAGGTCGAGGACGAGAGCGAACTGGGCGAGCTGAAGACCCGCCTGGAGCGGGCCGAGGCGCCCATCGAGGAACAGACCGGCACCGCGTGCTGCTACATGCGCTCGGACAAGTACTGGACGCTGGACCCGCAGGGCGTGCCCTGGGAGACCTTCCACTCGCTGGAGGCAATCCCGACCTTCAACGAGGCGCCCGCCGAGTCCCAAAGCGCCTGCTGCGCCCCCCAGCCGGCGAAGAAGAATGCCTGCTGCTGAGGCCCTGACCACACCCGCGCCGCTGGACGCAGAGCTGCTGCTGCGCACGCTGGCCGACGGCACGCGGCTGCGCACGCTCGCCCTGCTCCTCACCGAGGGCGAGCTGTGCGTGTGCGAGCTGACCCACGCCCTGGAAGTCTCACAACCCAAGATGTCGCGCCACCTCGCCGTGCTGCGCGAGGCGGCCCTGGTGCAGGACCGGCGCGCGGGGCGTTGGATGTATTACCGTCTGCCGGAGGGCCTGCCCGCCTGGGCGCGCCAGGTCCTGGAAGGGGCGCGCGGCGGGCTGGCGGCGCAACACGCGGCGGACCGCGCGCGCCTCGTGCGCATGTCCGGCCAACCGTCCGCCGCCTGCTGCGGCTGACCACATGCGCGCCGCCCCCGGCATGTGGCGCAACTACGCGCTGGTGACCGCCGCCTACTGGGGCTTCACCCTCACCGACGGCGCGCTGCGCATGCTGGTGCTGCTGTACTTCTACCAGCTCGGCTACTCGCCGTTCACCATCGCGCTGTTGTTCGTGCTGTACGAGTTCTTCGGCGTGGTGACGAATCTCCTGGGCGGCTGGATCGCCTCGCACACCGGGCTGCGCGCCACGCTGTTCGGCGGGCTGGCACTGCAAGTGATCGCCCTCAGCCTGCTCGCGCTCATGAATCCCGACTGGGCGGCGGGGCTCGCGGTGGCCTACGTGATGCTCGCCCAGGCCCTGTCCGGCATCGCCAAGGACCTCACCAAGATGAGCGCCAAGAGCGCCATCAAGCTAGTGGTGCCGCAAGGGTCGGAGTCCGCGCTGTTCCGCTGGGTGGCGGTGCTCACCGGTTCCAAGAACGCGCTCAAGGGCGCCGGCTTTTTCCTCGGCGGCGCGCTGCTCGCCGCGTTCGGCTTCCACACCTCGCTGTGGCTGATGGCCGCCGGGCTCGCGCTGGTGCTCATCGCGAGCGTGCTCGCGCTGCCGCGCGCGATGGGGCGCGCCAAGGTGAAGGTGAAGTTCAAGCACCTGCTCTCCAAGAGCGCCGAGATCAACCGCCTGTCGGCCGCGCGCTTCTTCCTGTTCGGCGCGCGCGACATCTGGTTCGTGGTCGCGCTGCCGCTGTACCTCGCGGCGACGCTGGGCTGGGCGCACCCGCAGGTGGGCGCCTTCCTGGCCGCCTGGGTGATCGGCTACGGCGCCGTGCAATCGCTCGCGCCCGCCTTCGTGCGCCGCGGCCAGGCCGACGGGCGCCTCGCCACGCGCTGGGCCGCCCTGCTCGCGCTCGCCACCGCCGCCATCCCGCTCGCGCTGCTCGCGGGTGCCCCGCCCACGCTCGCCGTCACCCTCGGCCTCGGCCTGTTCGGCATCCTGTTCGCGCTGAACTCCGCGCTGCACTCGTATTTGATCCTGAGCTACAGCAACGCCGATCAGGTGACGGTGAACGTCGGCTTCTACTACATGGCCAACGCGGCGGGACGGTTGGTCGGCACGCTGCTGTCGGGCCTGGTGTTTCAGCTCGGCGGCCTGCACGCGGCGCTGTGGGCCGCGGCGCTGTTCATCGCCGCCGCGACCGTGCTGTCGCTGCGCCTTCCCGCGGCGGCTCCGCCGCTGGCGGAGGCGCGCACGCCGCCGCGATAATGTGTCTCCCGGCGCGGCGCACGGACCCACCCGTCCGTCCGCAGCGAGGCCCCGCACAGGAGATCGGACGTGAGCAATAAACAACATTGGGAGCAGACCTACACCGAGCGCACCCCGGACGATCTCGGCTGGTACACGCCGCACCTCGCGCAGTCGCTGGCGTGGATCGAGGCGCTGGGTCTTCCGCCCGAGACGCCCATCATCGACATCGGCGGCGGCGCGTCCACCTTGGTGGACGATCTGCTCGCGGCGGGCCACCAAGACCTCACGGTGCTCGACCTCTCCGCCCAGGCGCTGGCGGTGGCGCAGGCGCGCCTGGGCGAGCGCGCCGACGCGGTCACCTGGCGCATCGGCGACATCACCGACATTGCACTGCCGGCGGGGCACTACGCGCTGTGGCACGATCGCGCCGCGCTGCACTTTCTGACCGAGCCCGCGCAGCGCGCGCGCTACGCCGCGCAGCTGCGCCATGCGCTGCGCGCCGACGGCGAGGTGATCATCGGCGTGTTCGCGCTGGAGGCCCCGCCGCAGTGCGCAAACCTGCCCGTGCACCGCTACGACATCGAGGCGCTCGGCGCGCTGCTGGGCGAGGGCTTCGCGCTGCAGCGGCACATCAAGCAGATGCACCACACCCCGCGCGGCAAGGAGCAGATGTACCTGTACGCGCACTTTCGGCGCAGCCGCTGATGGGGTTCAAGCGCCGTGCACGCGTGCTGTTTCTGTGCACGCACAACAGCGCGCGCTCGCAAATGGCCGAGGCCTGGGCGAGGCGCCTGGGTGCCGATTGGGTGGAGGCACACTCCGCGGGCACCGCGCCCGGCGCACTGCACCCGCTCGCGGTGCGGGTGATGCAGGAGGCGGGCATCGACCTTGCCGACCATCACCCCAAACCCGTGTCCGACGAACGGCTCGCCTGGGCGGACTTGGTGGTGACGGTGTGCGCCGAGGCCGAGCGCGCCTGCCCGGCGCTGCCGGGACACGTTCAGAAGAAGCACTGGGCCGTCGACGATCCGGCCGCCGTGGCGGGCGACGCGGCGACCCGCATCGCCGCGTTCCGCGCGGCGCGGGATGCCCTGCGGGCGCGCGTCGAGGGCCTGCTCGGCGGTTTGCGCATGCTGGCACGCAGCGACGGGGGCGCCCCACCGGCGCGTTAGCCGTGCTTAGGGACGCCAGGGACGGATCGAGTCGGGTGCGGGCGCGGCTCAGCCCGCGGCGGTCTGCAGGTAGTGCACGCTGAACAAGCCCTGCGGGTCGGTCCATACCTGCACCGGCGCAAAGCCCGCCCCGCGCGCCAGTGCCTGGAACTCGGCCACGCTGTATTTGTACGAGTTCTCGGTGTGGATGTGCTCGCCGGCGGCAAACCGCACCGTGCGGCCCGCCATCCGCACCTGCTGGTCACGCCGGCTCACCAGATGCATCTCCACCCGACCCCGCGCGGCGTTGTAAAAGGCACAGTGCTCGAAGCCGTCCAGGTCGAAGTCGGCGCCAAGCTCGCGGTTGATGCGCGCGAGCAGGTTCAGATTGAAGGCGGCGGTGACGCCCTCGGCGTCGTTGTAGGCCCGGTCGAGCACGCGCGCGTCCTTTTTAAGGTCGATGCCGATCAAGAGCCCGCCGTCGGGACGCACCGCGTCCGCCACCCGCTTCAGAAAGGCCTGCGCCTGATCGGGCTCGAAGTTGCCCAGACTGGAGCCGGGGAAGAAGGCCACGCGCCGCGCGCCCGGCGGGCAGGGCGGCAGGGTGAGGCTGCTCGAGTAATCCACGCAGGCGGCGTGCACCTCCAGCCAGGGGTAGTCCTCGGCCAGCGCATGGGCCGCCCGCAGCAGGTGCTGCTCGCTGATGTCCAGCGGCATGTAGGCCGCCGGCTGCAGGGCCTCCAACAGCAGACGCACCTTCTGGCTGCTGCCGCTGCCGAGCTCGATCAGCAGCGCGTTAGGCCCCATGAGTCCGGCCATCTCGCCGGCGTGACGCCGCAGGATGGCGATCTCGGTGCGTGTGGGGTAGTACTCGGGCTGCTCGCAAATGGCGTCGAACAGCGCCGATCCGCGCGCATCGTAGAAGAACTTGGGCGGGATTGCCTTGGACCGCGCGGCGAGCCCCGCCAGCACTTCCTGCTCCAGGCGCGCCGGCGCGGGCCGGTGATTGTAGAAGTGGACGCGGGGCGCTCTCATGCGTCGTCCGCCAGCCGGATGCCGCTGAACTGCCAGCGGTCGCCCGGGTAGAAGAAGTTGCGGTAACTGGCACGCACGTGGCCCGCGGCCGTGACGCAGGAGCCGCCGCGCAGCACGAACTGGCCGCACATGAACTTGCCGTTGTACTCACCGAGCGCGTTGGCGTTGGGGCGGTAGCCGGGATAGGCGCCGTAGGCGCTCTGCGTCCATTCCCACACATCGCCGTAGAACTGGTGGCCCTGGCCGCTCGCCGCCCGCGGGTGCAAACGCGCGCTGGCGGCGAAGTTGCCGCGCGGCGGCTCGGCGCGCGCCGCAACCTCCCATTCGGCCTCCGCGGGCAGGCGTTTGTCGGCCCAGCGCGCGTAGGCATCGGCCTCGAAATAGCTCACGTGACACACCGGCGCCTCGGGGTCCACCGGCCGCATGCCACCCAAGGTGTAGTGCCACCATGCCCCGTCGCGCTGCTCCCAGTACAGGGGCGCCTCCCAGCCGTGGCTGCGCACCGCATTCCAGCCCTCGGCCAGCCAATGGGCCGGCTCGCGGTAGCCGCCGTCCTGCATGAACGCGAGGTACTCGCGACACGTGACCGGCCGCGAGGCCAGCCGGTAGGGCGCAAGGTACACCCGGTGCGCCGGGCCCTCGTTGTCGAATGCGAACCCCGCGCCGGTCGCGCCCACGGTCTGCAGGCCGCCGGGGTAATCCAACCAGCGCAGCGGCGCGGCGGGGCCACCTGCCGTCTCACCGCGCTCGGCGCGATAAGGCGGGCGCAACGGGTTCATGCCGAGGATGTGCTTGATGTCCGTGTACAGCAGTTCCTGGTGCTGCTGCTCGTGGTTGAGCCCCAACGTGACGCGCCGCGCGATCTCCTCCGCCGCCTCGGCGGGTGGCGCGCTCAAGAGCTCGGTCATGCCCGCGTCCACGTGCGCGCGGTAGGCCATCACCTCGTCCAGCGTGGGGCGCGAGAGCAGGCCCCGCTGCGGGCGCGGAAACGGCCGTCCCACGCGCTCGTAATACGAATTGAAGAGGTAGCCGTAGCGGGGGTGGAATCTCTGGTAGGATGCGGCGTATGGCGCCAGCAGGAAGTTTTCGAAGAACCAGCTGGTATGCGCCAGATGCCACTTGGGGGGGCTGACGTCGGGCATGGTCTGCACGACGGTATCCTCCACCGCGAGCGGTGCGCACAAGGCCGCCGTGGTGGCCCGCACGTCGCGGTAGGCGTGGATCAGTTCCGCCGGCGCCGCGGCGGGCCCGGCACCGGCACGCGCGCCGGCGGCTCGTGGAGTCGACATTGATTCGTGAAACCTCTTTTCCCTGTCCGCGTAGTGGCCGCGCGTCCAGCGCGCGCCCCCCCGTGCTGCAGGCGCGGCGGCCAATGGGCAGTTTAGCAGGCCGCTAGGGCGGGAGCCTGCGCCTTGGGCGGCGCGCGGAGGCGCCGCCGTAACAACCGGAGACAGCTGAGGCTCGTGCCACGGATGCTGCGAGCGCCGCTCATTGAGAAACGGCGTGAACAAAACGAACAAGCTCGTGGCCCTGGGGTGTCTGTTGTGGATCCTGTCGGCGGGCGTGCCGCTGGCCGCCGCGCCGCCGGCCTCGGCGGCACCGCTGGAGGTCGGCATCCTGCCCTACCTCAGCGCGCGCGGTGTCATTCAAACCTATGAGCCGCTACGCGAAGGCCTGCAACGGCGCCTGGGGCGGCCGGTCATCGTCGTCAGCGCACCGAACCTCGCCACCTTCCTGGAACGCACCCAGCGCGGCGACTACGCGGTCGTCATCACGGCCGCCCACCTGGCCCGTCTGGCGCAGCGCGACGCCGGCTACGTACCCCAACTGGCCACCGAGGCTCCGCTCGGCGGCCTGCTGGTGAGCAGCAAAGCGCGTCCGTTCGCGGCCGTGGGCGATCTCGCGGGTGAAACGGTACTCGCGCCCGACCCGCTGGCCTTGGTGACGCTGCTCGGACGCGAGCTCCTCGAGGCGCACGGCCTCACGCCGGATCGAGGCGTCGCGCTGCGCTACGCCGGCAACCATGCCGCGGCGGCGCTCGCCGTGACGCGAGGCGAAGCGGGCGCCGCCATCATCGCGCGCGGCGCGCTGCCCCAACTCCCACGCGAGGCGCAGCAGGGGCTGCAGGTGATCGCCCAGACCCGCGAAGCACCACAGGCGGTGCTGCTGACGCATGCCACGCTGAGCGCGCGCGATGCGGCACATGTGCGCTCGGCCGTGCTCGCGTTCGCGCACGACACCATCGAGGGGCGCGAGGTCTTCGGCGGGTGGGAATGCGCGAGTCTGCTCGCCGCGCCGAGCGACCTGTCGGCCTTGGACGGCTACGTCGAGCGCCTACGCGAGGCCATCGACGAGGGACAGCAGCTTTGAGCGGCGCCCGCCTCAGTTCCCTGCGCGTGAAGCTGGTGGCCCTCACGGTCGGCGTACAACTGCTGATGCTGGGCCTGCTCACCGCCGATCACGTGCGGACCAACGAGCAACAACTGCGCGCCCAAGCCGAGCTGCGCGTGCAGGCCTTCAAGCCGCTGCTCAACGCGGCCCTGGCCGAGCCGCTGGCGCAGCGCAACCTGCTCACCCTGCACGAGGTCATCGACGAGCTGCATCGGGAGGAGGGCATGACCTACCTGCTGCTGTTCGACTACCGGGGCGAGCGCCTCGCCGCGGCCGGCTGGCCGGCGGGCTTGCCGCTGCCGGAGTACCATCCGCAGCGCACGGACGCCGTCGGCGGGCCGTTCGATACCGTCATGCCGATCCAGGTCGCCGGTCAGACCTACGGCTGGCTGCGTTTCGGGGTCGACGACGGCTTCCTCACCGCGGCGCGCGGCGAGGTGATGCAACGCAGCGTGCTGATCGGCGGCAGTGTGCTGATGCTCTCCACGCTGCTGCTCGCCCTGCTCGGCTACTGGCTCACCCGCCACTTGGCGCGGCTCAGCGAGGCGAGTCACCGGCTGGCGCAGGGCGAACTCGACCTGCAGCTGCCCGAAGCGGGGCGCGACGAAGTGGGCCAGCTCACGCGCGCCTTCAATGCCATGTCGACCGCGCTGCGGGCGCGCATCGAGGAGCTGAACCGCAGCGAGGCCAAGTTCCACGCGATCGCGGACTACACCTACGATTGGGAGTCGTGGTTCGACCCGCGGGGGCGCCTGCTGTGGGTCAACCCGTCGGTCGAGCGCATGACCGGCTATGCGCCGGCCGAGTGTCACGCGATGGAGCGCTTCCCGCTCGACATCATAGACGCCGAGGATCGTGCGGGGGCCGAGGCCGCTTTCTTCGATGCGATGCGCGGCCATCCGGGCAGCGGCTTCGAGTTCCGGGTGCGGCGCAAGGATGGCGAGGTGTTCTGGGCGGCCGCCAATTGGCAGCCCATCTACGGTACCGACGGCGCCTACCAGGGCATCCGCGCCGGCATCCGGGACATCACCGACCGCAAGCGCGGTGAGGGGGAGCTGCGGCGCGCGGTGGAGGACCTGCGCCACGCCGAGCGCCTGCAGCGTACCTACCTCGCCCAGGTGCAGGACGAGCGGGCGCGCTTGGTCGCGCTGTTGTCCGCCATGAACATCGGCATCCTGTTCCTCAGCGTCGACAACCGCATCATCCACCACAACCCGGCCTTCCAGCGCATCTGGCTGATCCCCGACGACCTCGACTTGATCGGCCGCCCGGCGTACGACGTGCTGGCGCACTCGGAAAACGTCATCGCGCGCCCCGACCACTTCTCCAAGCACATCCTGAACGTGCTCAGCACCCATGAGGTGAGTGAGAGCTTCGAGCTGGTCATGGCGGACGGTCGCGTGGTTACGCAGGTCTCTTACCCGGTGCGCGACGAGGAAGGGCGACTGATCGGCCGACTGTGGATCTACGAGGACGTGACCCGCGAACGCCAGACCGCCGAACAGCTCATCTACCTCGCCGAACGCGACTCGCTCACCGGGCTGTACAACCGCCACCGCTTTCAGGAAGAGCTCGCGCGCATGATCGCCAAGGCCGACCGGCACGGCGCCCAGGGCGCCCTGCTGTTCTTCGACCTGGATGAATTCAAGTACGTCAACGATACCTTCGGCCACCGCGCGGGCGACGCGATGCTGATCCGCGTGGCGGGCGAGGTCAACACCATGCTGCGCCGCGACGAGATCTTCGCGCGTCTGGGCGGCGACGAGTTCGCGGTGCTGCTGCCGGATGCCCCCGAGGCGGCGGCCGCCGCCCTGGCCGAACGCATCACGCGCGCCATCGCCCAGATTCCGTTCCGCTACGAGGGCCAGAATCTGCGCCTGACCTCCAGCCTCGGCATCGCCCTCTACCCGCAGCATGCGGCGACCTTGGAGGAGTTGGTCGCGCACGCCGACGCGGCGATGTACCAGGCCAAGGAGGCGGGCAAGAACGCCTGGCGCGTGTACCGCCCCGATCTCGACGCCTCGCGCGAGATGCTGAACCGCCTGTCGTGGAACGAGCGCATCGCGCACGCCCTGGAGGCCGGGCTGCTGCGCCTGCACTACCAAGGCATCTACGACGCCCAGAGCGGCGCGCTGCGCCACGTGGAGGCGCTGGTGCGCATGGTCGACATGGGCGCGTCGGAGCGGCTGGTCATGCCCGGGCACTTCATCGCCATGGCCGAGCGCACCGGCAAGATCCTCGACATCGACCGCTGGGTGATCCGCGAAACCATCGCCACCCTGGCGCGCAGCCCTGCGCTGCCGGGTATCGCGGTGAACATCTCGGGCCGCTCGTTCGACGACCCCACCCTCCCGCAGTACATCACCGAGGCCCTGCGCGAGGCGGGGGTCGCGCCGCAACGCCTGCTGGTCGAACTCACCGAGACGTCGGCGGTATCCGACCTGCACGACGCACAGCGCTTCATCGAGGCCCTGCACCAGGCCGGCTGCCGCACCTGTCTGGACGACTTCGGCACCGGCTTCTCGTCCTTCGCCTACCTCAAACACCTGCGCGCGGATATCCTCAAGATCGACGGGCTGTTCATCCGCGACCTGCCCAACGACCGCGACAATCAGGTGTTCGTGCGTGCCATCGTGGAAGTGGCGCGCGGCATGCGCAAACACACGGTGGCGGAGTTCGTGGAGGACGAACCGAGCCTGCGCATGCTGCGCGAGTTCGGGGTGGACATGGTGCAGGGCTATCATCTGGACATGCCGCGCGCGGACCACCCCGCGCTGGGCACCGCCATCACGGAATGAGCGCCCCCTGGCGGAGCACGGACGGGTCGGCCGGCGTGTGTTAATCTCGAGGCCGAAGCGATCACCCTAAGGACAGCACACGGATACAGGGAGGAGCCAGCATGATCTTTCGACAACTGTTCGAACCGGTCTCGTCGACCTACACCTACCTGATCGGCTGCCCCGAGACCGGCGCGGCGGCGCTCATCGACCCGGTGCTGGAGACGGCCGAGCGCGACGTGCAGGTGGTGCGGGAGCTGGGCCTCACGCTGCGCTACAGCGTCGACACCCACATCCACGCCGACCACCTGACCGGCGCGCTCAAGCTCAAGGCCCTGGTGGACAGCCGCATCGCCGCGCCGGCCACCGACGAGCTCCCCTGCGCCGAGATCAAGCTGCGCGAGGGCGAGCCGTTCAAGGTCGGCAACGTGACGCTGCACCCGCTGTTCACGCCCGGCCACACCGATCACCACCACGCCTATCTGATCGACACCGGCACCCACACCCTGGTGTTCTCCGGCGACGCGCTGCTCATCGAGGCCTGCGGGCGCTCGGACTTTCAGTCGGGCGACGCCGCCACGCTGTACCGCTCCATCCACGACAAGCTCTTCAGCCTGCCGGACGAGACGCTGGTCTATCCGGCTCACGACTACGAGGGCCGGTTCATCACCACCGTCGCGCAGGAGAAGACGCGCAACCCGCGGCTCAAGGACGACAAGCCGCTGGAGGACTTCGTCGCCATTATGGACGGCCTGGATCTGCCGTATCCGCGCATGATCGACATCGCCGTGCCGGCCAACCGGCTGTGCGGCCAGTGCCCGCCCGAGCTTCCCGATGAGCTGCGCCAGGCCTGCGACAATCTGCAGGGCTGAGGCGCCGATGCACCACGAGAAGCCCTATGCCCCGGCGTGCGACCAGAACAAGGCGCCGATCCTGGCGGTCCTGCGGCGCCACCTGCCCGCGCAGGGCACGTTGCTCGAGATCGGCAGCGGCACCGGCCAGCACGCGGTGCACTTCGCCGCGGCCTTCCCCCGCCTGACCTGGATCACCAGCGACCTGCCCGAGCATCACCCCGGCATTCGCGCCTGGCTGGACGAGGCGGGGTTGCCCAATCTGCGCGGTCCCCTGGCGCTGGACGTCAAGCACGCCGACTGGCCGATCGGCGCCTTCGACGCGGTATTCAGTGCCAATACCGCGCACATCATGGATTGGCCGTCGGTCGAGTCGCTGTTCCGGGGCGTCAGCCGCTCACTGCGCCGCGGCGGGGTGTTTTGCCTGTACGGCCCGTTCCACTACGGCGGCCGGCCCAGCGCCGAGAGCAACGCCCGCTTCGACGCCTGGCTGCGCGCGCGTGACCCGGCCAGCGGGGTGCGCAACTTCGAGGATCTCGACGCCCTCGCCGAGGCCGGCGGCCTGCGCCTGCGCGAGGACGTGCCCATGCCCGCCGACAACCGCACCCTGGTCTGGACCCGCCCCTAACCGAGCCCCCGCTCACCGCCGCGGCGCGCCGATGGTCTAAACCTTGTAGGTAAGGTTGCGACCGCGCGCGGCTCGTGCGCGCCGGCGCGCCGCGACACACGGACGTGTCGCCCACACGGCTCAACAGGGAGGAGGCATGCCGAACCATCTGCAACGCCTGCGCGAATTCGGCCAGAGCCCCTGGCTGGACTTCATCGACCGCGCGCTGCTCGCCAAGGGGGAGTTGAAGCGACTCATCCAGGAGGACGGCATCTGCGGCCTGACCTCCAACCCGACCATCTTCGAGAAGGCCATCGGGGGCGGCACCGACTACGACGAGGACATCGCCCGACTGCTCCGCGAACACCCCGACGCAATGCCGCGCGAGATTTTCTACCGCCTTGCGGTGCAGGACATCCGCGCCGCCGCCGACACCCTGTGGCCGGTGTACGAGGCCGCCGAGGGGCACGACGGCCTGGTCAGCCTGGAGGTCTCGCCGGACCTCGCGCACGACACCGAGGCGACCGTGGAGGAGGCGCGCCGGCTGTTCCGCCACGTGGATCGGCGCAACCTGATGATCAAGGTGCCCGCCACGCGCGCCGGCCTGCCGGCCATCGAGACCCTGATCGCCGAAGGCATCAACGTCAACGTCACGCTGCTGTTCTCGGTGGAGCGCTACCGCGCGGTGGTCGGCGCCTACCTGCAGGGTCTGCAGCGGCGGCGGGCGGCGGGCGAGCCCTTGGACCACGTCGCCTCGGTGGCGAGCTTTTTCGTCAGCCGCGTCGACACGCTGGTCGACGACCTGCTCGCCAAGCGGGCGGCAGAAGACCCCGAGCGGCGCGAGGACTACGAGGCGCTGATGGGCACCCTCGCCATCGCCAACGCCAAGGCCGCTTACCGGCACTACCAAGCGGCCTTCGACGGGGAGGACTTCGCGCCGCTGCGGGCGGCCGGGGCGCAGACCCAGCGCCTGCTGTGGGCCAGCACCGGCACCAAGAACGCCCGCTACAGCGACGTGCTGTACGTCGACAATCTGATCGGTCCGGATACGGTGAACACCCTGCCGCCGCAGACGCTCAAGGCGTTTCGCGAGCACGGCGACCCGGCGCCGCGCTTGATGGAGGGCATGGATGAGGCCCTCGACCGGCTGCGCCGGCTCGACGCACTGGGGGTGGACCTCGGCGCCGCCACCGATCGCCTGGAGGCCGAGGGGGTGGAGGCCTTTGCGCAGTCGTTCCGCTCGCTGCTCGACACCGTCGCCGCCCACAGCCGGCGCCTTGAGCAGCGCGCCCGCGCCTGAGGGTGAGCGAGCATGCGTAAGTTCGCGCGGGCGCTGGCGGCGAGCGGGCTGAAAGGCGCCGGTCGGCGGCCGCCTTGGCGCTACAAACTCAGCCACCCGGGGCGCATGATCTTTCGCGGGCTGGTGGCAATCCTGCCCGTGCTGCTCACCATCTACATCATCCTGTGGTTGGCGAGCGCGGCCGAGAGCTTGTTCGCGGACATCATCGTCGGAGTGCTGCCCGAGGGTTACGAGCACTGGTATTACCCCGGCATGGGGCTGGCGCTCGCCCTGGTGGTGCTGTACCTGGTGGGCTGGCTGGCCCACGGCTGGATGGTGCGACGCGCCATCGCCACCACCGAATCGATGCTGACGCGCATCCCCATCGCCAAGAGCGTGTACGGCGCCATCAAGGACTTCACCGCCTTCGTGGCCGCCGACCGCAGCAAGCAGTTCGCGCAGGTGGTGACCATCAATCTGCAGGTCGGCGGCGTGTCGATGCGCATGCTGGGCTTCGTCACCTGCGACGACTTCTCCAAGCTACCCGAGGGCCTGGGCCGGAGCGGCGAGGTCGCGGTCTACCTGCCGATGAGCTATCAGATCGGTGGCTACACCGTGGTGGTGCCGCGCGAGGCGGTGCAGCCGGTGGACATGTCGCTGGAGGATGCGATGCGCTATGCGGTGACGGCCGGCATGTCGGTCGAGAAGGCGGCCAAGCCGGCCGCCGAAACGCCCGCGCCGGCCGCCGGGGTGGGCGCGGCGAGCGGCGCGGCGGCGCGCACGCCGCCCGCGCCGCCCAAGGAACTCCGCTAGGCGTGCCGGCTCAACGCCAGCGCACGACCAGCCGCGAGTCCTCCACCGGCCACACCCCGCGCTCGCCGACCCGCCCCTCCTCCCACACCAGGTAGCTCTCGTTGGCGTAATGGCGCAGCACCCGCCCCAGCGCGGCCAGCGCCTGCGCGTCATCGCCCTCCACGAACAGACGGGCGGGCGCCTCGGGGTCCATCCAGGCGCGCGCCGCTCCTGCGCCCGCCACCGCCTCGGGGCGCGTCCAGCCGCGGTCGGCCAGCAGCGCGTCGAGTTCCGCGCGGGTGCCGACCACCAGCAACGGTGCCTCCGCCGGCGCCTCAGCGGCCTCGCCCGCCGCGACCGGCAGCAGCCGCATGCCGAGCTGCGCGGCGACCGTACGCGCCACCTCGCGGGCGGCCTCGTCGGCGGCAGCCACCAGCAGCCTGGTCTCCGGCGCCAGCGTCACCGCGCGCACGATGGGCGGGATCTCCTCCGGCCACAGGCGGCGGAACAACTCGGCGTCGGGATCGACCGCCAGCGTACCCTGCGCCGCCGGCGCCTCGAAGCTGACGGTGCGACTGCGCCCCTCCAGCGCCACGGCCCGGCGCTGGCGCTCATCGCCCCAACGCAGTTCGAGCGGCACCAGCAACGGGTAGGGCGCCTCGCCCTCCGCGACCGCCTGGCCGAGGGTCACGCTCAGGCGCCCGTCGCGGTGCGCCACCTCGACCGTCAGGCGCGGCGCCCCGGCGCGGTCCACCCAGTGGGCGAAGAAGGCACCGAGATCCTGTCCCGAGGCGCGCTCGAAGGCGCGCCGCAGGTCCCCCCAGGCGGCGTGGCGCAGGCGATGCTCTTGCCAGAAGTGGCGCAGGCCTTCGTGGAAGGCCGACTCGCCGATGCGCGCGCGCAGCATGTAGAACACCATCGCGGCCTTGTGGTAGCCGATCACCTGCGAGGCCTGGTCCTCGCGCGCCACGAAGGCGCGCAGGGGCACGTCGCGCGCCTCGGGCAAGGCGGCGTAGTCGCGCAGCCAGGCGGCGCGCTGCGCCGCGGCGGCCGCCGGGTCGCGCGCTTCGACCAGACCGTAGTCGGCCAGGAAGGTGGTCAGGCCCTCGCTCCAGTTGCCGCGCTCGTAGTGCACGTACACCCCGTTGCCCCACCAGTTGTGCAGGATCTCGTGCGGAAGCGAGGTGTGCGGGATGAACGGCAGGCGCAGCACCTGCTCGCCGATGTAGGTCGCGCCGGCAAAGCCGTAGCCGACCGGCAGGGGGCTCGCGATCACCGAAAAGTCGGGGTAAGGGTAGCGGCCGATCAGCCCGCTGTAGTGGGCGAGATAGCGCGCGCTCGCGCGCAGGTAGGTGTCCGCCAGTTCCGGCGCCAAGGCCTCGGTGAAATAGGTGCGGATGGTCACGCCGTCGCGGCGCAGGGTCTGCACCCGGTAGGGGCCGCTGAACAGGTCGATGCCGAGCACCGGCTCGCTGCTGGCGAAGCGGGTCTGCCGGCGTCCCTCGCGCTCGCTCTCCTCCACCAGCCCCAGCGCTGCGACGCGCTGCGCCGACGGGGTATCGACGGTGAGGCTGTACGTGTAGCGCGTGTCCTCGTCGAAATAGGGGTACCACCCGGCGTCGCGCGGGAAGAACCCCCCGTCGGCATCGAGGAACACGCGCGCCTCGCCGGCCTGCGCCGCCGCCAGGCTCGGCAGCCGCCCCTCGTACGCCAGCTCGATGTCGGCGCCGTGGCCGTTCAGCAGCAGGCGCCAGTGGTTGTCCTCCCCGAGCGGCGCGGGCTCGCCGTTGACGCGCAGCGAGGTCACCCGGTAGCCCGGCGCAAGCCCGAACGCGGCCGTCTCCAGCCCCTCCACGCGCACCCGCGCCTCGCCGCGCAGGCGCCGCTCGTCGGGGTCGAGGACGATATGGAGCTGCTGATGGACCGCCGGCGCGAGGGCCTCGGCGTGCGTCTCGGCAACCGGCCCGCCCAGCAGCAGGCCCAACAGCAGGGGAGTCGACCACCTCATGGAACAGGGAACTTCGCGATCAGTTGCTCATGCGCTTCCTCGCGCAACACCTCCAGCGGCAGCCAGCTGCCCGGCGGCTGTTCGCGCACGATGGCGATGATGTCGCGCGGCGCGCGCACCTCCCGCCCCCCCGCGCGCACGATCACGTCGGCCTCGCGCAGCCCGGCGGCCTCGCCCACGCCCTGCGGCTCCACGCCCTCCACGCGCACCCCGGCCTCGTCCTGCGAGAGCAGAATGCCCAGGCGCTGGGGCGGCGGGGTCTCGCGGCGCTGGATGCCGAACACCGCATCGGCCAGACCGGCGACCACGCCTTCGCAGCGCGCGTCCTCCGGCCAGGCCAGCAGCACCCGCACCTTGGCCACCTCGAGGTCCGCCAGCTGGGCCGGCACCCCGTGGCCGTGTTCCACATGCCCGCTACCCATCAGGCCTACCACCAACGGGCGCTCGTCCCGCTGCAGCGCGGTGTGGATGCCCTCGGCCATGGCGCGGTCCCAGGTCAACTGCGCCTGGATAAAGCGCTCCACACCGCGGGCCAGCATCTCCTCCGCGGCGCCGCCGTGCTCCGGGCGTGCGTGGCGGCGGAAGGCCCGCTCCAGCGCCTCGCGATACGCCGGGCTCGCGGGGGCCGGCTCGCCGACGCCGTCGCGCTCCGCGCGCGGCACCTGATCGAAGCCCCGCTCGCGGATGCGACCCATGACCGCGCGGTCCACGTTCAAGGCCACCATGGGGATGCGGTGCATCCGCGCGTAGTGAAACAGGGGCAGGTAAGCGGCGGGATCATAGCCCCAGACCGTGTCCCACTCGCTCTCGCGCAGAAACTCCGCCTCGTCCAGCTCGCCCGCCACCCAACGGTCCAGCACCTCCTGCACGCGCCGCGGGAACATCTCCAGGCCCAATACGAGATTCGGGCGCCGGGCGTGCAGGCCCGCCAGGGTGTGCAACTGCCAGCGCTGGTGCTCGGCTTGCGCGTGGCGCTCGCCCAGCAAGACCACGTCCTCGCGCGCGAGCCGGGCCAGCAAGGCATCGTGCGCCACGGCCTCGCCCGAGGCCGGGTCCATCCACGCCCCGCGCGGCGGGCAGCCCGCGTCGGCCGCGACGACGCCCGGCCATGCGGCGAGCAGCGCCAGCGCCGCCCCCAGCAGCGCCGCCCCATGCCGACCCGTCCCGCGATCACGTGACCGGCACGCACCGGCCCGCCGGGCTGTTACGACCTCGATCCCCATGCTTCGTCCTCTGGATATGGCGCCTTCGGCGGTCCCCTCCATCCTAGCCGAACGCCCTGCGCGGGCGACTGGCTGCGGCATCTTCCGCCTGCGGCTTGGAGGCGCGCGCGCGGCGGGGTTCCGCCGCGCTCAGATTGACTGCAATTGCTGCTCGGTCGGTTCGGCGCAGCAGTACCACGGCTCGGACAGCCGCGGGATGAGCGGGCCGAAGCGCGCCGGATCGAGCGTCGGCGCCGGCTCCCCGAGCGCGGCGTGGGCGGCCCGCCAGATGTCGGCGAAGATCTCCCCGCGCGGCCGCCCCTCAGCCTCGCCCGCCGCGGCCAGACGCTGCACCTCGGCCTGCAGGGCATCCACCCGCGGGTCGCGGTGCCGCCACGGGTAGCCGAGCGTCGCCGGATCGAACGGCTGCAGCATCTCGGCGAAACCGGGCAGATCGAGCAGGTAGGAGCCCGCCGGCACCAGCAGGCGGATGCTGAGTTGCACCGGCGGCACGCTGTGCACCAGCCCCAGCGCGAGCAGGGTGTGCAATAGCTGCCGGTAGCCCGCCAGGGTGCTCCAAGGCGTGAACGGCACGAAGGTGGGCGCCGTGGCGATGCCGGCGGCACGCGTCAGGCGAACGGCCGTCTCGAGATCCGCCTGCGTGTGACCCTTGGCCAGACGCTCGAGCACCGCGTCTTCCACCGACTCGGCCGCGGTGGTGATGAACAGACAGCCCGTGGCGCGCAACTCCGGCAGCAGGGCGCGGTGCGCGAGCAGGTGCTCGACCTTGATGGTGGCGTCGTAGCTGAGCGCCGGGAAGCGCGTGTGCAGCGCCCGTACCACGCGCAAGGCGTGCGTCGGCCCGTTCAGGAAATCGGGGTCGCCGAAGGAGATGTGCTTAGCGCCCGCCGCGACCTGCTGCGCCACGTCCGCCAGCACCACGTCCACCGGCACCGCGCGGAAGCGCCCCTGGTACACCGGCACCACGGGGCAGTGGCGGCACAGGTGCTTGCAGCCGCGGCTGGCCTCGGCGAACCCGGCCTGCCGCGTGGTCCCGTCGGGCAGCACCAGGTGGGCGTAGCGGGCGAGCGGCGGCAGTCCGCTGCGCATGGGTACCATAAAGCGCACCCCGCTGCGGCGCACGCCGCCCGCCGCCGGGCGCACGCCGGCGCCCAGCGCCTGCGCCACCGCCACCAGGTCCGGCTCCGACTCGCCGCCGAACACGCTCCCGACGCCGAGGCTGCGCAGCAGCCCCTCGTTCACCGGCGCGTACAGCCCGAACGCGCACAGCCAGGCATCGGGCGCCCGTTCCCGGATGCGCGGCAGGGCCTCGACGGCGATGCGGGTGGCCGTGTGCATACCGAGCGACAGCACGATCAGATCGGCGTCGGCCAGCGGGGCCTCCACAAGACGTTGCTGCGCAAGATCGACGCAGCGGGTGTGCACCCCCGCCGCCTCCAGCACGGCCGCGAGATGGGCCAAGGCGAACGGCTGGCGCCCCAGCTCGTAGGGACTGATCAGTACGGCCCGCAGCGGGGGCTTGGCGCGTGGAGGCGTGGCTGGAGTAGGCGTCTGCATGTCGGCTCTGGCTGAAGTTGGGTGGCGCAATCCCCCACCATACAACCGCCCCGGCGCCGCATCCACCGGCGGCGCCGCACCGTGCCTTCCTATACTCGAGCGCAGGCGCATCAGCGGGAGAGGGCAATGAACATGGAGGAGGAGCACGAGGAGCTGAACCGCACACGACGTGAACTGCTCGAGCAGGTCGAGGAGTGGATGGAGATGCCCATGTTGGTGCTCGGCTTCGTCTGGTTGGTACTGCTGGTGGTGGAGTTCACCGCGGGGCTCTCGCCCATCTGGCAGCAGGTCGTCACGGCGATCTGGATCACCTTCATTTTCGAGTTCGCCTTGCGCTTCGTGCTCGCTGACCGGCGCCTGCGGTATCTGCGCAGCAACTGGCTGACGGCAATCGCCCTGCTGCTGCCCGCGCTGCGCATGCTGCGCGTGGTGCGGGTGCTGCGCGTGGCGCGCGCCGCGCGGGGGCTGCGCCTGGTGCGTGTCCTGAGTTCGCTCAACCGCGGCATGCGCAACCTGCGCACGAGCATGAGCCGGCGCGGCTTCGGCTACGTCATTACGTTAACGGCCATCGTCGTGCTGGTCGGGGCGGCCGGCATGTATACCCTCGAGCCGGAGCTACGCAATTACGGCGAAGCGCTGTGGTGGACGTCCATGCTGATCACCTCGCTGGGTTCGGACTTCTGGCCGCAGACCCCGGAAGGACGCCTGCTCACGCTGGTGTTGGCGGCCTACGGCTTTGCCGTGTTCGGCTACCTCACCGCCGCGTTCGCCGCGTTCTTCATCGGCAGCGACGCGCGCGCCACCGTGGCGACCGCCGGCGCCGCCGAGAGCATCAACGCGCTCCACGCCCAAATCCAAGCCCTGCGCCGGCAACTCCCGCCGGCGCCCGAGGGGAGCGAGTAAGCTTTTGGATTATGTCGGCATAGCCACCTACACTGAGGCCGGCAGTGGACGCACATGGAGGGTCATCCGTTGAAAGTGCTGTTATGGATCGCATCGGTAATCTTCGTCATCGGGCTGCTGGTCGTGCTCGGCGTTCTGGGCCTCATCTTCTGAGACGGACGCGCGGTCGACCGCCCAGGAGATAGAGCGCGGCGCTGAGCACCAACGTGAGCAGGATGGCGTCTGTGCGCTGGGGAGCGCCCGCGGTGCATCCCGCCTGCGCCGCCGGTGCGTTCACGTCCGGCAACCCCGCAGGGTCCGGCGGGGGTGTCTCCGATTCCTCGTGCGGCTGGCCGGTCTCGCCGGCCTCGTACGCCCCTGCCTGCAGGATGCGCTCGTAGTCGCCCACGCCGATCAAAGCGCCGCCCGCTGCGACCAGCGAGCGGACCTGATTGGCAAGAAGGGAATGGGTGTGCCATTGCGCGCCGTCGGGGCTTACGTGCAACGCGATGTCTCCTCCGCGCGCCACGCCACTGGCAACGAACTGCTCGGCGTCGCCGTCGTAAGCCAACTCCTGAAGTTCCCCCCCGACCTCTGCCACGATGTTCCACAAGCGGCCATCCTCCGAGTGCAGCACCTGCGTGAAGCCGTTGTCGGGCGCCAGCGCGAGGTACCGGCCGTTGCCCCAGGCGACCCGCGTCAGGGGGCCCCAGGTCCCGCTCGAACGACGCTCCCAGGCGGCACCATCGGCGGCGTGCAACAGCACGCCGTCCTCGCCCACTGCGACGTAGCCCTGCGCGCCGTAGGCCACGTCGAACAGCCGCGCGCGGGTGTCGCTTGCGACTTCCTCCCACTGCACGCCGTCCGCCGATCGCTCGATGCGCCCGCCGCCGCCCACGGCCACGAACCCCGGCGCGCCATGCACCACCGAGGCCAGTTCGCCGCCGGCGCGGTGCAGGGCCCAGGTCAGCCCGTCGACCGAGCGCAGTACCGCACCCGCGGAGCCGACCGCCACGTAGGCGCCGTCGCCGTAGGCCACGCCCCACAGATCCGCCTCGGTGCCGACCCGGCGCGCGCTCCACGCCGAGCCGTCGGCCGAGTGCAGCACGGTGGCGGCGCTGCCCACCGCGACCAAGCCGCGGGGGCCGGCGGCCACGCGACGCAGGTGGCGATAGGGGGTATCGGCGCCGCTCGCCTTGTGCGTGCCGGCGCGCCAAGGGTCGGCCGCGCGGTGGGTGTAGATCTCGCCGGCCTCGCCGACCGCCACCAGGGCGTCGCCGTCGCCGGCCAGCGCATACAGCGTGGCGCCGCGCGCCAGCCGTTCGCCGGACCACGCCAGGCCGTCGCGCGACTCCAGCACCACGCCCTCGCTGCCCACCGCCACGAAACGGTCCTCGGCGTAGTGCACGGCGTAGAGCGTCTGCTCGGTGCCACTGTCCACCGCCTGCCACTGCTCGCCGTCGGCCGAGGCGAGCACGGTACCGGCGGCCCCCACCGCCACGAAGCGATCCACGCCGTAAGCCACGGCGTACAACCAGTGGTCGGTGCCACTCTCGGCCGGCGCCCAGGCCACCGTATCGGTGGAGGTGAACACCGCACCGGCGCCGCCCACCGCCACATAGCGGCCCGCGCCGGCGGTCACATCGCGCAGCGGCGCCTCGACGTCGACCGGCGCATCCCAATGCGCGCCATCGCCCGAGGTGGCGATCATGCCCTGCGGCTCGACCCCCGGCTCGCGCGACTCGGAAGGCCGTTCGCCCACCGCGATGAACTGGCCGTCGTGATGCAGCAGACCATGGAATTGACCCTCGGCGGCGGGCGCCCACGCCCGCCCGTCGGCCGAGTGGAACAGCCGGCCGCGTTGATAGCCCTCCTGCAGCGCGACCAACCAGCGGTCGGCACCCTGCGCCATCGCCGTGCAATGCCGGGCGGCGGGAAGCTCGTGGTCGTCAGCGAGTTGCCAGGCGGCGGCGTCGGGTTCGGCCCGCAACAAGGCGCCGCCCTCGGCCACCGCCAGCCAGCCCTCGGGGCCGCTCGCCACGCAGCCGATTGCGCCGCCCTGGGGCAGCGGGTTGCGCCACTCCCAGCGCGGATCCGGGGCATGCTCGGCGCTCGCCTGCCCCAGGGCCAGCAACGCCCCCAACACCAGTCCGCCCGCGCACATGCGCGCCTTGGCCTGCTCCATGGCCCATCTTCCTCCTCACGTCGTTTGCGCGGCGCGAGCGCGCCGGCCGATGATGCTGCGGATGGGGTGCTGCGCGCCGTCCGCCAGGGGAAGCCAAGCGGAACCACGCTACTCGCTTCGCTTGGGCTGAGAAATCCAGAAGAGATTGTTTCAGACCTCTGCCCGGCCCCCGCCAGGCTTCTGCCAGACTGCTGCCAGACTGCTGCCAGACTGCTGCTAGCGCCGACGACCCGTGTCGACGGCGACGACCTGGCCGTCGACCAGGCGCACCACCCGGTAGAACTGGCCGGGACCGAATTCGTAGTACCAATCCTCCACCGGCACGGCCACGCTGATCGGCGGGTGACGCCGATGATCGAACAGGTATTGCTCGCTGCGGAGCTCACGGTGGTCCGGTTCGCCGCAGCGTCCCAGCAACTCGATCACGCTCAAACCGCGGCGCAGGGTCTGCGGCGGGCAGCGCTCACGCGCCGGCGCGTGGTAGCCATAACCGCCGGTGCGAATCTGCGTCAGGCGCCCGTCCTGAAAGCGCAGGATGCGGATGAAGCGATGCGGGCCGAAGTTGTACTGCCACTCCTCCACCTGCGGCACCAGCAGATACGGGTGCGCCGAGGCGTAGAGCGGCGTCTGGTAGTCCGGCTCCCCGCACAGACTCAGCACGTCGTACTGACGGTCGCCGAGTTGCACCAGCCGTCCGTCGCAGCGCAGACCGGCCTCCGCCGCGGCGCTGAACGCCCAGCCCAAGAGCCCCAGCAGCGCAATTGCCAACCTGCGATGCATCGCCCTCTCCGTCCGGTGCACGGGGGGCCGCCGCCTGTGCGGCTTCCCTGCTCAAAACGTAGCCTATGCGCGCTGCCCCCGCCGTACGAAGCCGTGACATTCATCACGCATCCGCAACGACGTGCATGGCGCTACAGCAGGCGGCGGCGAAACCAACCGGTGAGACTGAGCCGCGGCGCGGCGGTGGGCCGCACCTCGTGGTAGAACTGCCCGCTCAGGAAACAGGCCAGGGTACCCGCGCGCGGTTCGACGTCGACGTACGGCGTGCGGTCGGGCGCCTCCAGATACAGGCGCAGGCCGCCGCCGTCGGCCGGCCGCCAATCCCGATTGAGGTACACCACGCAGGAGACGAGGCGCTCCTCCACGCCGCGAAACTGATCGAGGTGGGTGCGGTAGAACGCCCCCGGGGGATACAGCGCGAAATGACCCTCGAACTCGAACAAGCCCAGCAGCAGCCGCTCGTTCAGGGTGCGGCGCAGGGTCTCCATGCGCGCCAGATAGCGCCGCTGCGCGGGGGTGGCGTCCTCCGGCACCAGCCAGTGCACGTGGTCCTGACGCACGTCCGTGCGCAGACGTAGCTCCGCGCCATGGCCGACGCCGGCGGGGCGAAACTCGCCCTGCGCCCAGTAAGCCAAGACCTCGTCGGCCAGCGCCGCCACCTCGTCCGCGGGCAGAAAATCGGGCTGCACCGCCCAGCCTGCGCGCTCCAGTTCGGCCGCCACCGCCGCGCAGGCCTGTGCCGTTTCCGCTTCCATGTTGGGATTGACTCGCAGCAGTGAGGGGGCGTGCCTGGCCCCGACGGGAGAACCCGACCGGGCCGACGCGCGCCCCGAAGAACACGAAGGACAGGCAGCCGAGGATGGCGGCGGCTACCGGTGCTTGGTGACCTTCGCGCGGCTAGCCTACTCCTCGTCCTCGGGTGCCGGGGCGGGGGCGGCCGCCGCCTTGCGCCGCGCACGTGGATGGGCGCGGTCGTACACGCGCGCGAGATGTTGGAAGTCGAGGTGAGTGTAGATCTGCGTGGTGGCGATATCCGCGTGGCCCAGCAGTTCCTGCACCGCGCGCAGATCGCCGCTGGACTCGAGCACGTGACTGGCCATGGAGTGGCGCAGCATATGGGGGTGCACGCGCAGCTCCAGGCCCTGCGCGGCGGCCCGCGCCTCCAGGCGCTGCTGCACCGCGCGCGGCGACAGGCGCCGCCCGTGGGCGCTCACGAACAATGCGGTTTCGGCGGCGCCCGCCATCACCGGCCGCAGCGCCAGCCAGCCTTTGAGTGCCTGGCGGGCGGCACGGCCCACCGGCACCACCCGGGTCTTGGCCCCCTTGCCGCGCACGCGCACCAGCCCCTCGGCGAGGTCCAGATCGTCGAGATTCAGGCCGACCAGCTCGGCGAGGCGCAGCCCGGAGGAATAAAACAGCTCCAGCAGCGCGGCATCGCGCGCCGCCAGCTCCGGACGCGTCCCGCCGGGCACCGGCGCCAGCAGACGCCCGACCTGGTCGACATCCAGCGCGCGCGGAAGCTTGCGCGGCGACTTGGGTGCCGCCACGTCCGCGCCGGGGTTGCGCGTGGCCGTCCCCTCGCGCATCAGATAGACGTAGAAGGAACGCAGCGCGGAGAGGGCGCGCTGCACGCTGCGACCGCCCTGGCCGCTGCGGTGACGCCAGCCGACGAAGCCGCGCACGTCGTGCACGCTGAGCGCGGCCCAGTCCGCGCGCCCGATGCTGTCGCAGTAGGCGACCAGGGTGTCGAGGTCGCGCCGGTAGGCCGCTTGGGTGTGCGGCGAGAGGCGCCGCTCGACCCGCAAGTGGGTGATGAAGCGTTCCACCCAGGCCCGCTGACTGGGCTCCACGTCAGCTCCAGTACGGGGCCAGGCCCCGCGCGATCAAGCGGCCGAGCTGGGCGATGAAGTCGGTGCTCTTGCGCGGGTTGAAGCGCTCGGCATCGGGGCTCGGCAGCGCGAGCAGGGCCAGCGTGCGCTCGCCGTCGACCAGGGGGACCAGGGCGGCCGAGGCCACGGCCGTGCTGCGCTCGCGCCCGAACACGTATTGCACCTGCTCGGGTTGCAGGTAGCCGCACACCGGCACGCCGCCCTTCAGCACCCGGGTATACCATTGGTGCGCCGGGCTGTCGGGCTCGGCGATCTGCACCCGCGGCGCAAGCTCGGGGTGCGCGGGGCGCGCCGGCGCGAGCAGCACCACCGGCTCGGCCTCGAACAAGCGCTGCAGCCCGCCGCTCAGGGCGTCGATCAGGCTGCGCGGGCCGCGCGCCCCGAGCAACAGCAAGGTGAACTCGTGCAGGCGGGAATGCAGGCGGTCGTTCTCGGCGGCGATGGCGAGCAGGCCGTCGAGGCGCCGCTTCAGCTCCGTGCGCTGCTCCTGCAGGATGGCGACCTGGTGTTCGATGAGCGACACCGCCTTGCCGTTGACGGCGTGCGGCAGGGTGAGCTCGGTGAGCAGCTCGCTGTGACGGGCGAAGAAGTCCGGCGTCTGGCGCAGATAGCGCACCACCTCTTTGTCGCCGATCGGTGGCGCGGCGGTCGCGGGTTCGCTTGCGGGTTTGCTGCTCATAGTTCGATACGCCCCTCGTAGACATGCACGGCGGGGCCGGTCATCCATACCGGCGCCGCGTCCCCTTGCCACCGTATCCGCAGCCGCCCCCCCGGCAACTGCACCTCCACTGTCTCGTCAAGCAGCCCCTGCAGCCGGCCCGCCACCACCGCGGCGCAGGCGCCGGTGCCGCAGGCGCGGGTCTCACCCGCGCCGCGCTCGTAGACGCGCAGGCGCAGGTGCGTGCGGTCCAGCACCTGCATGAAGCCGACGTTGACGCGGCGCGGGAAGCGCGGATGCGCCTCGATGCGCGGACCCAGCGTCGGGACCGGCGCCGCCTCGAGGTCGTCCACCCGCAGCACGGCGTGCGGGTTGCCCATGGAGACGGCGCCGATACGGTAGCTGCGCCCGTCCACCTCGAGTTCATAATCGGGCGCCTGGGCCTCGGCCTTGAACGGAATCTCGGCGGGCGCGAGCCGCGGCGCGCCCATATCGACCGTGACCTCGCCGTCGTCCTCGAGGATCAGGGTGATCGGCCCGCCGGCGGTCTCGACGCGCAGGCGGTGCTGGGTCGACAGGCCCTCGCGCTGCACGAAGCGGGCGAAGCAGCGGGCCCCGTTGCCGCACTGCTCCACCTCCCCGCCGTCGGCATTGTAGATGCGATAGCGGAAATCGGCGTCCGCCGTGCGCGCCGGCTCGACCACCAGCACCTGGTCGCAGCCGATGCCCTCGTGCCGGTCGGCGAGGCGGCGTACCACCTCCGGCGTGAGCTCGAGGCGCTGGCGCACGGCGTCGAACACCACGAAGTCGTTGCCCAGGCCGTGCATCTTGCTGAAGCGCACCGCGCTCATGACGCGGCCTCCGGCAGCCGGCCCCAGGCGACCCAGTGCCGGTCGCTGACGGCCTCCACCGTGAAGCCGGCGAGGCCCGCCGCGGCCAGCTGCGCGCGCACCTCGTCGACCCGGTAGGCCGCCGCCAGCGAGGCGGCGAAGTCGCGCCGCAGCACGGGCGGGGCATCGGCGGCGTAGCGCGCCACCAGGGCCTCCAGCTCAGCGGGGTCGGCCGGGCGCAGCAAATCCATCACGAACAGCGGCGCGCCCGGTGCACCGAAGCGCCGCGCGCTGGCCCACAACACGCCGGGCTCGGCCAGATGGTGCAACAGGCTGTTGCTGATCACGGCGTCATACCGCGGGCGCGGCAGCGACGCGCCCGGCAGATGCCCCTGTAGCAGCGTCACCCGCTCGCCCAGGCCCGCGGCCTCCACCGCCGCCGTGCCCAGGCGCAGCATGGCGGCGGCGCCGTCCACCCCGTGCACCCGCACCTGCGGACAGGCGCGCGCGAAGCGCAGCGTCACGTCGCCGGGGCCGCAGCCCAGATCCAGCACCCAGCCGTCCGGCGCCGCGCCGAAGCGCTCGAGGTACAGGCGCACGAAGGCGTCGTGCGCCTCGGCGAAATCGGCCTCCGCGTAAGCCCGCGCCTGCGCCGCATCGTCCATCAGCTCCGGTTCGGGTACGCGCTGCATCAGGCCTCCGGGAGCAGCGACTCGCCCGCCCAGAGGTCCTCCAGGCGTTCGCGGCGGCGCACCAGGTGGTGGCGCTCACCGTCCACCATCACCTCGGCGGCACGCGGGCGGCTGTTGTAATTGGAACTCATCGAGAAGCCGTAAGCGCCCGCCGAACGCACCGCGAGCAGGTCGCCCGCCGCAATCGCGAGCGCGCGCTCCTTGCCGAGGAAGTCGCCGGTCTCGCACACCGGCCCGACCACGTCGTAGGTCCGGGTCTCGACGTCCGCGCGCGCCTCCACCGGCTCGATGGCCTGCCAGGCGTTGTACAGCGCCGGGCGCATCAGGTCGTTCATGGCCGCGTCGACGACGGCGAAGTTCTTGTGCGGCCCGCACTTGAGGTATTCCACGCGCGTCAGCAGCACGCCCGCGTTGCCCGCGATGGCGCGTCCGGGTTCGATGAACAGGGTGAGGTCGCGCCCCGCCAGTCCCTCGCGCAGGGCACGGGCGTAGTCCGCCGGCGAGGGCGGTGCCTCGTCCTGGTAGCGAATGCCCAGGCCCCCGCCGACATCCAGGTGGCGGATCGCGAAGCCCTCCTCGCGCAGCCGGTCGACCAGCGCGAGCACCCGTTGCAGCGCGTCCTGGAAGGGCGCGAGTTCGGTGAGCTGCGAGCCGATGTGACAGTCCACGCCCACCACCTCCACGCTGGAGAGCTGGCGCGCGCTGCGGTACAGCGCCAGCGCCTCCTCGATGGCCACGCCGAACTTGTTGTCGCGCAGACCGGTCGATATATACGGATGGGTGCGGGCATCGACGTCCGGATTGACGCGGATGGAGATCGGCGCCCGGTAGCCGAGGTGCGCCGCCACCCCGTCGATGCGCGCCAGTTCGGCGGCCGATTCGACGTTGAAACAGCGGATGCGCGCGGCGAGCGCGCGCTCGATCTCGTCCTCGCGCTTTCCCACCCCCGAGAACACCACGCGCCGCGGGTCGCCCCCGGCGCGCACCACGCGCTCCAGCTCGCCGGCCGAGACGATGTCGAAGCCGGCGCCGAGGCGCGCCAACACGCCCAGCACCGCGAGGTTGGAATTGGCTTTGACCGCATAGCAGACCAGGTGCGGCTGATCGCCCAGCGCCGACTCGAAGGCGCGGTAGTGGCGCTCCAGCGTGGCGCGGGAGTAGACGTAGCAGGGCGTGCCGTAGGTGCGCGCGAGGGCGCTCAGCGGCACTTCCTCGGCATACAGGCGTCCTGCGCGGCGAATGAAATGGTCCATGGAATGGCTTCTCAACGCGCGGTGGCGGGGCTTTCGGGGTCGGGCAGGTAGAGCGGGCCCTTTTGTCCACAGCCGGACAAGGCCACCAGGCACAGGGCGGCGAGCAACAGGGGGCGCAGCGCATGCATGGCGGGTACCTTATATGGAATGGGCGGGTCTTAGCGGCCCAGTATACGGTTTCGCTCCAGCGGGCTAAAGCGGTGCGGCGCGAACATCGGGACGCCGCTTAGCACTGCAGTACACTGAGGGGCGGCGTAGCGATCGCCGCCAGGGCGATGCAGTCCGGACGGGCTCGAGAAGGTGAGCTTTGACACTTAGGTCGAACATATTCTGGTGGGTGTTCCTGTCCACGGTGGTGCCGCTCATTGCGCTGGTGCTGGCGGCGACCTACTACGCCGAGCACAGCCACCGCAACGAAGTGAGCCGCGAGGTAGACTCGGGGCTGCGCGCCGTGGTGTCCGAGGTCGGGCGGCGCCTGCAGGGCGAGCGCGAGATAATTCTCGGCCTGGCCGAGTCGCCCGCCCTGACGGACTATCTGCCGGTGCTGGCCGACGCCGCCGACAGCCGCCTGCATGCCGAGTACGGCGCGCGCTCCGAGCGCCTCAACGCCTTTCTGGAAGACGTGCAGAACGTGCTGACGGGCATCTACAGCATGCGGGTGCTGGACGTGCGCGGCAACACGCTGCTGATGGTGCGCAATGCGCGCCGCAGCGAGGCGGCCTACGACAGCCTGGACGGCATCCCGCTGGTGGAGCAGGAGGTCCAGGACGCCGAGTTCATGCGCACGCTCGCGGCGCTCCCGCCGGGGCAGCTCGGCTACGCCCTGCTGCCGCAGCGCCGCGAGACGCAAAGTGCCGCGTGGCGGCCCGCGATGCTGGATTACGTGGTGCCGCTGGCGGGCGCCGGCGAGGTGATCGGCTACCTCGCGATCAACGTGCAGGGCGCCCAACTCGACCGCATCCTGGATTTCGCGCCGCGCCCCTACCAAGGACGGCTGTTCATCGCGGAGGTGAACCCCGAGGACCCGGCGCGCCACGGCGCGCTGCTGTACGACGACCATACCGGGGTGCGCTTCGGGCGGCTGCTCGACGAGCCGCGCCGCCTGAATCCCGACCACCCGCTGCTCGCGGCCCTGGACCTGCGCCCGCACGGCATGGTGCGCGACCAGTACCAGTACCACTTCGTGGAGTATTACCCGTACCCGACCCTGCTGGTGAGTTGGGTGGTGGCGAGCCGCGTGGACCCGGGCCACATCGGCGCCCCGTTCAACCGCATCCGCATCGCCATCGTGCTGTTCGCGGTGATCGCCCTGCTCGCCGCGCTGGGGCTCGCGCAGATCGGCGCACGGCGCCTGGCCGGACCGGTGAGCCGCCTGGCACACAATCTCAAGGCCTACGCCGACAACGGCCGGCGCCTGCGCCTGGAGCGCCAGGGGCTGCGCGAGATCGACGAGTTGCAGAACGCCTTCACCTACATGGCGGATACGCTGGAGAAGGCGCGCGCCGAACGCGACAAGGCGCAGGCGATGATGCTGCACAACGCCAAGCTGGCCAGCATCGGCCAGCTCGCGGCGGGCATCGGGCACGAACTCAACAACCCGC
Source organism: Ectothiorhodospiraceae bacterium 2226 (assembly GCA_013348725.1). NCBI lineage: Bacteria > Pseudomonadati > Pseudomonadota > Gammaproteobacteria > Chromatiales > Ectothiorhodospiraceae > Ectothiorhodospiraceae bacterium 2226. The sequence goes on along the minus strand of CP054689.1, from coordinate 1,598,838 downwards.
TCAACAACATCCTGTCGCTGTCCAAGCTGGTCGGACGCACGCTGCCCGACGACGCACCCGCGCGCCAGGACCTGGACTCGCTGCGCGAGGAGACCCTGCGCGCCGGGCGGATCGTGCAGGGCATCCTGAACTTCGCACGTCAGGTGCCGCCGCAGGTCAGTGTGTTCGAGGCCGACGCCTGGCTGGCCGAGACGGTGGCCTTGGTGGAGCACGAGGCGCAGGTGCGCGAGGTGGTGGTGGCGGCTAGCAATGAGGGGGTGGCGGCGCTGGAGGGGGACCGCGGCCAGTTGCAGCAGGCCCTGATCAATCTGCTGCGCAACGCGATCCAAGCCAGCCCGACGGGCGCCGTGGTGCGGGTAACGCTGGGGCTCAGCGGCGAGGACGTGCGCCTGGAGATACAGGATCAGGGCCCCGGTATCGATCCCGGCCTGCTCGAGCGGGTGTTCGATCCGTTCTTCACCACCAAGGACGTCGGCGAGGGCAGCGGCCTCGGCCTGTCCATCAGCCTGGGTATCGTGGAGCGCCATGGCGGCAGCCTGCAGATCGAGAACACGGCGCCGCGCGGGGCACGTGCCACGCTGCGGCTGCCGGCCGCGGCGCACCCTGCGCCGCCGGCGGCGGCGGCACGCCAGTCAGCGGAGACCAAGTCATGAGCGAACATCCGACCATCCTGTTCGTGGACGACGACCCCAAGGCGGGCGCGCTGATGCAGCGCTTCAGCGCCGGTGCCCATTACGCCTGCCTGCCCTTTCAGGACCCGCGCAAGGCGCTGGCGCACTTCGAGGCACACGGGGCCGCCATGATCATCACCGACCTGCGCATGCCGGGCATGAGCGGCATCGACCTGCTGGCGCGGGTGCGCGAACAGGACCCGGACGTGCCGGTGGTCATCATCACCGGCTACTCCAGCGTCGACAGCGCCGTGGAGGCCTTGCGTCTCGGCGCCACCGACTTCATCAAGAAACCCTTCGACATGGAGGAGTTGCACCTCCTCATCGAGAAGAACCTCGAGCACACCGCGCTGGTGCGCGAGAACCGCGCGCTCAAGCACCAGCTCTCGCAAGAGCAGCGTGAGCGCTACGGCATGGTCGGCCATGCCGAGTCCATGCACCGCGTGCACCGCACCATCGAGAAGATCGCCGACATCCGCTGCAACGTGATCATCGAGGGCGAGTCGGGTACCGGCAAGGAACTCGCCGCGCGCGCGATCCACTTCCAGAGCCAGTTCGCCGAGCGCCCGTTCATCACCATCGACTGCGGGGCGCTCACCGACACCCTGCTCGAGAGCGAGTTGTTCGGACATGAGAAGGGCGCCTTCACGGGTGCGGTGCAGGCCAAGCAGGGGCTGCTGGAAGTGGCCTCGGGCGGCACGGTGTTCCTGGATGAGATCTGCAACATCTCCGACGCCATGCAGACCAAGCTGCTGCGCGTGGTGCAGGAACAGCAGGTGACGCGCGTGGGCGGCGTGCGCCCCATCGACATCGACGTGCGCTTCATCGTGGCCACCAACCGCGACCTGGACGCCATGGTGGCGCAGGGCAAGTTCCGCCACGACCTGTACCACCGCCTCAATGTGGTGAAGATCCGCATGCCGCCGCTGCGCGAGCGCCGCGAGGACATCCCGCTGCTAATCCAGCACTTCGTGGACCGCTTTGCCGCCCAGTATCATCGTGACGTGGCCGGCTTCGATCCCCAGTCGGTGGCGCGGCTATGCGACTACGATTGGCCCGGCAACATCCGCGAGCTGAGCAACCTGGTCGAGCGTCACGTGGCCCTGGTCGAGGGACCGCTCATGCACCTCGACGAAGAGCTGTCCGAAGGATCCGCGAGCGGCGCCGCGGCGATCGACGCCGACCTGCCGAGCCTGGCCGAACTCGAACGCCGCTACGTGCTCAAGGTGCTCGCGCACTTCGATCAGAACCGCGAGCAAACCGCGCAGGCCCTCGGCATCAACAAGTCCACGCTGTGGCGCAAGCTGCAGCAGTGGGCCGAGGCGGAGCGCGGCGCCCAGGGCGAGGCCTGATTGCAAAATGCACGGCGCGCACGTTGCAGAATGCGACCCCCACGTGCCGCGCGCGGACCGGGTGCGCCGCAAGTCATTGAAAAGACGACCGCCGTAACTTGGCACGCGGCTTGCTGCCTTATCGGGTGAGAACTCTTATTCCACCAAAGCAGAGGAGCACGCACATGCAGCGTCGAGTCTTTCTGAAGGGCACCCTCGCGGGTAGCGCAGTGGCTGTGGCGGCGGGCGCGGGCCTGCTGGCCCCGCAGGCGGTGCTGGCCGAGTGGCCGAAGGGCGCATTCGAGGCCGATTCCATGGATGCCGTCTTGCAGAACCTGTACCAGGGTGCCGGCACCGAACAGAGCGGCGACATCGAGATCACCGCCCCGGACATCGCCGAGAACGGCGCCGTGGTACCGGTCACTATCAACACCGGCATTGCCAACCCGGAGTCCATCGCCATCATCGTGGAGAAGAACGACTCCCCGCTGGCCGGCAAGTTCGACCTCTCCGCCAACGCGGAAGGCTTCGTGGCCACCCGCATCAAGATGGCCCGCACCTCCGACGTGGTGGCCGTGGTGCAGTCCAACGGCAAGCTGCACACCGCGCGCCGCGAAGTGAAGGTCACCATCGGCGGCTGCGGCGGCTAAACGCCCTCGGCCCATTGGCTTAGTGTTCAGCTCGAGAGGATTCTGATATGTCGACGATTCGCGTTCGTACCGCTGTGCAGGGCGATTCCACCACCGTGCGCGCCCTGATCCAGCACCCGATGGAAACCGGCCAGCGCAAGGACGGCAAGACCGGCCAGCGCATCCCGGCCCACTACATCACCGAGGTCGTGACCGAGCTCAACGGCGAGCCGGTGATGACCGCCCATTGGGGTGCCGGTATCGCCGCCAATCCCTACCTGTCCTTCCAGTTCCAGGGCGCCAAGAAGGGCGACACCCTGAAGATGAGCTGGGTCGACAACAAGGGCGAGAGCGACTCGACCGAGACCGAGATCGGCTGAGGCGACCCGCCGCGATCCCGAGGGCCCCTTTATGGGGCCCTTTTTTTTCAGCACGTTGCGACACACCGCAGCGCCGCTACAATGATGGCTGGCACATCTGAGGCAAGCGCCTCCTGGCGCCCGCGGCCACGCAGAACGTGCGGTTTTCCGCACGGCGATCGCTCGACGGCGCCGTCCGCCGGCATAACGGTGGCGGCCAGCCTTGACCGCCGGGGCCGATCGAGCCGCCTGCAGGGATCTTCGCCCCGACGCCCGCAGAACGATAACGCCGCATCCGCGACCGGCGGATGCTCCACGGTAAGGAGACCGGTATGAATGACACCCACGCCGAAGCGCCCTACGTCGTGCACGAACCCGCCGGCGGCCAGGCGCACGCCTGCGTGATCTGGTTGCACGGCCTCGGCGCCGACGGGCATGACTTCGACCCGCTGGTACCGACCTTGGCCCTGCCGCGCGAGCTCGGCGTGCGCTTCGTGTTTCCCCATGCGCCGCGACGGCCGGTGACGATCAACAGCGGCTACGTGATGCGGGCCTGGTACGACATCACCACGCCGGACGTCGTGGGCCAACCCGACGCCGACGGGCTCGTGGCCTCGGCCGAGATTCTGACCCGCTTGATCGGCGAGCAGGCGCAGCAAGGTATCGCGCCCAGCCGCATCGTGGTGGCGGGTTTCTCGCAAGGCGGCGCGGTGGCGCTCCACACCGGCCTGCGCTATCCCGAGCGGCTGGCGGGCGTGCTGGCCTTGTCGAGCTACCTGGCGCTACCCAACCGCCTGCACGACGAGGCGGCACCGGCCAACCGCAGCGTGCCGATCCTCATGGTGCACGGCACCCAGGATCCGGTGGTGAATTTCGCGCACGGCAAGCGCAGCGCGGACTGGCTGACGCAGGCGGGTTACCCGGTCGAGTTTCATCCCGACGCGGGCGCCGCGCACACGATCAGCGCGCGCGCCGTGCCGGTGATCCGCAATTGGCTGGCGCAGGTGCTCGGCGAGGCGGTGCTCCCGCCGCATCGCTGATTGAAGGTCTGAATCCATCCATCCATGGATGGCTCAGACCACGCAACGCGAAAAGTGTGATTTCCGCGTTGCTTCATGATCGGCGGCCTGCGGCCGTCGACCATGGCGGCACGTCCCTGTGCCGCGGGAAGGCCTGAATCCATCCATGGATGGCTCAGACCACGCAACGCGAAAAGTGTGATTTCCGCGTTGCTTCATGATCGGCGGCCTGCGGCCGTCGATCATGGCGGCACATCCCTGTGCCGCGGGAAGGCCTGAATCCATCCATCCATGGATGGCTCAGACCACGCAACGCGAAAAGCGGGGTTTAAAGCGGTCTGAAGCAATCCATTCTGGAGCGCGGGCCACGCACAGCCGCCGGAGGCCGGTCGCCGACCTGAAGTTTTTTCCGTAGCGGTCGATACTGGCCGTAGGCGACGGCGCGGGCGCTGCCGCCGATGATCTCGGGAGGCTTTTGCCATGGACACCGCCGTACCCGCCGCTCGGCTGTTGGACCACGTACCGGCCGGTCTCGTCTTCCTCGACGGGCGCGGGGTCGTGCGCTGGTGCAATCCCCCCTTGGCCGATTTGCTCGGCCGCGCGCCGGACGCGCTGCTGGGACAAGACGCGCAGGGCGCCGACGAAGACGGCGTCAAACTGCTGTTGGGCGGGGCCGAGACGGTCTATCTGCCGGCCGCGCCGGGTCGGGAGGAGCGCTGGCTCATGTGCCGCTGGGAGGCCGTCGATGACGGACGGCTGGGCCACTGCTGCGACGTTACGGAGGCGCACCAGCTCGAGATGGAGCTCGCGCAGCTGCGCCGCCAGCTCGAGGACTGCCGCACCACCGACCCTGCCACCGGCCTGCTGAACGAGCGCGCCCTACTGCAGACGCTGGAGCCTCAACTCGCGCGGTGCCGCCGCTACGGCACGGAGCTGTCGCTGGTGGTGCTGCACCTGGACGGTTGCGATCGGGCTCCGCAAAGCGACCAGGAGGCCGCCGGCGCGCTGGTGGTCGTCGCGCGCGTGTTGCGCGACCAACTGCGCTGGGCCGACATCATCGCGCGCCTCGCCCCCGAGCCCCAGTTCGTCATCGCCCTGCCCGAGACGCCGACCGAGGGCGCCCTGAGCCTCGCGCGGAAGCTGCGCACCGCCTTCGCGGCCCTCACCCTCAGCCCGGCTCAGCGCGCCTGCCTCGAGCCGAACAGCTTCGGCGTCACCGCTTGGCAGCGGGGCGACGACGCCAAGGGTCTGTTGCGGCGCGCGCAGACGCTCCGGCTCACCGCCCGCGGCGCGGGCGGCGAGCAACTGTTACTCGGTTGACATACCCACGTCGCATTCGCGTGTCATAATGCGGGCTCGCCTAGACCATGCGGAGTGGACATGGAAAAGTGGTTGCAAATCAAAGGTGACCCGTCGGTGCGCGCGCAGGTGTTCGACCAGACGCGCCACACCAGTCTGTTCGACCAGCGCATGGATCAGCTGCTCGACGTGGTCGAGGAGTTGCTGTGCATGCGCGGCGTGTTTCACGCCAAGCTGCATTTTTCCAGCAACCAGCTCACCTGCTGGCTGTTCAACGACCCCTACCGCTACCGCGTATTCGTGGGCGAGGAGATCTTCGCGCCCAACTTCCTCGACACCCTGCCGCGGGTGGTGGCCATCGAGAAACCCGAGATCGAGTCCGACCAGGTGCGGCCCATCCTGGAGCAGTTCCGGCGCCTGCGTCTGAAGGACCAGACCATCTACCTGCGCAACGCCTCGATCAACCGCATCAACGGCACCATCGGCATGACCTTCTCCTGCGACGGCAGCCATTACATCCCGTTCGACGAGTTCTTCGAGACGGTCGGGCACTTTTGAGCCGATGAGGGGGCGCGGCCGGGCATGATCGCGCGCCTCAGTCACGGCATCACCGCCGCGCTCGCGCCGCTCACCGTGGGCGGCGCGGTGCTGGCCTACCTGTATCCCCCGCTGTTCCAACCCATCGGCAGCGTCTTTCTATGGCTGTTCGGCCTCACCATGTTCGCGCTCGGGCTGGTGCTGCAGCCGGCGGAGCTGGGCGCCACCTTGCGCCGCCCCGCCCGCATCGGCGCAGGCGTCGCCACCCAGTACAGCGTCATGCCGCTGCTCGGCTTCGCCGCCGCCTGGCTGCTGCCGCTGTCGCCCGAGGTGGCGCTCGGCTTCATCCTGGTGGCCTCCGCGCCCGGCGCCATGGCGAGCAACGTGCTGGTGTACCTGGCCGGCGGGGTGGTCGCCTATTCGATCGCGCTGACCACGGTGGCGACCTTGCTCGCGCCGCTGGTCACGCCGACCCTGGTGCACTGGCTGGGTGGGGTGTTCGTGCCGGTGGAGTTCTGGCCCATGGTGCGCACCATCCTCTTCACGGTGCTGCTGCCGCTCGCCGGCGGCATGACGCTGGCGCGCCTGGCGGGGCCGCGCGTCGCGCCGCTGCGCGCGCTCGCGCCCGCCCTGGCGGCGCTCGCCATCATCCTGATCTGCGCCTACGCGGTGTCGATCAACCACGGCCGCATCGCCGACGCGGGACCGTGGATCCTGCTGGCGGTGGTGTTGGTGAACGGCCTCGGTTATCTGGCCGGCTGGCAGCTGGCGCGCTGGTACGGCTTCGATGCGCGCCACCGGCTGACGCTGTCGATCGAGATCGGCATGCAGAACGCGGGGCTCGGCGTGGCGCTCGCGCTGGCGCACTTCCCGCCCGAGGCCGCGCTGCCGGGGGCGCTGTTCGCGGTCTGGTCGGTGATCACCGCCACCGGCGCCAGCGCCTGGCTGCGCCGGCGCGGGCGGGGCGGCGGGGTGGCCGGTCCGCTGGCGGCCGGTTAGCCCTTTCCCGCCAGCCGCGCGCGGGCCCGCTGCACGGCGGCGCGCACTTGGCCTGGGTCGGTGCCGCCGAAATGGCTGCGCGCGGCCACCGAACCCTCCAGGGTGAGCACCTCGAACACATCCTGTTCGATGGCCTCGGAAAACTCGCGCAGCTCCGCCAGCGGGAGCTCGCTGAGGTCACGGCCGGTGTCCACGCCGCGGCGCACGGCGCGCCCCACCACCTCGTGCGCGTCGCGGAACGGCATGCCCTTGCGCACCAGGTAGTCGGCGAGGTCGGTGGCGGTGGCGTAGCCGCGGCGCGCGGCCTCGCGCATCACCTCCTTCTTCACCTGGATGCGCGGCACCATGTCGGCGTACACGCGCAGACAACCCTTGAGCGTGTCCACGGTGTCGAACACCGGCTCTTTGTCTTCCTGGTTGTCCTTGTTGTAGGCCAGCGGCTGGCCCTTCATCAGGGTGAGCAGAGTGACCAGGTTGCCGTGCACGCGCCCGGCCTTGCCGCGCACCAGCTCGGGCACGTCGGGATTTTTCTTCTGCGGCATGATGGACGAGCCGGTGCAGAAGGCATCGCCCAGGTCCACGAAGTCGAACTGGGCGCTGGACCACAGCACCAGCTCTTCGGAGAAGCGCGACAGGTGCATCAGGATCAGCGCGCCGGCGCTCACGAACTCGATCGCGAAGTCGCGGTCACTGACCGCGTCCAGCGAGTTTTCGCACGGGGCGTCGAAGCCGAGCAGCTGGGCGGCGTAGTGCCGATCGATGGGGTAGCTGGTGCCCGCCAGCGCGGCCGCACCGAGCGGCATCTGGTTCACCCGCCGGCGGCAATCGACGAGGCGCGCGCGGTCGCGTTCCAGCATCTCGTACCAAGCCATCATGTGGTGCCCGAAGGTCACCGGCTGCGCGGTCTGCATGTGGGTGAAACCGGGCATGATGGTGTCGGCCTCACGCTCGGCAAGCGCCACCAGGCCCTGCTGCAGGCGCATCAGTTCCTTGGCGATGAGGTCGATCTCCTCGCGCAGGTAGAGGCGGATGTCGGTCGCCACCTGGTCGTTGCGCGAGCGCCCGGTATGCAGCTTCTTGCCCACCGCGCCGAGGCGCTCGGTGAGGCGCGCCTCGATGTTCATGTGCACGTCCTCGAGCGCGATCGACCACTGGAACGCGCCCGCCTCGATCTCGCGTTCGATGGCGCGCAGCCCCTCCTCGATGGCGCGCGCCTCCTCCGGGGTGAGCACCCCGACATGCGCCAGCATTTGCGCGTGGGCGATGGAGCCGGCGATGTCGTGACGGTAGAGGCGCTGGTCGAAGCCGACCGAGGCGCCGAAGGCCTCCACGAAGGCATCGGTGGGTTCGGTAAAGCGCCCGGTCCAGGGCTTCTCGACGGTCTTATGCTCGGACATGGAAGGGCACGCTCAGGGGGCGGTTGGGAAAGCGCTGAGTATAACGAAACGCCCAACGGCGCGCAGGCTGTGGCGGGCGTCTCGCCAGGGCAGGGCAAGCGGCGTTATAGTCCGAGCATCAGAAGTCGTTGATGCGCAATAACCATAATCGAGGTGTCATCCGTGGGGGGAGACGCACACAGCCCAGCGGCCACGCCGCGCGACACCCTGTTTCTGCCCAACTTCTGCGGCGTGCGCATGGTGTTCGTGGTGGTGGTGATCGCGCAGTTGCTCGCGTTCGTGATCGCCCTGGCGCCGCTGCAGAGCAGCATCTCGCGCTGGGACGAACTGGCGCGGGTGTCGCTGCTGGTGCAGTGGATGGCGCTGGCCTGCGCCGCCGTCCTGTGCGCCGCGCGGCCGCTGCTGCGACGCCTGCCGCCGGCCCCCGCCGGCGCCGCCGCCTATCTGCTGCTGCTGGCGGTCATCCTGCTGGTGTCCGAGGTCGCCCTGCGCGTGGGCGGGCACGCCGGGCTCGGCCCGGGCCCCGAGTACCGCTTCGAGTTCCTGTGGCGCAACCTGTTTATCGGCGCCATCGTGGGCGCGCTCGCGCTGCGTTACTTCTACGTGCAGCATCAGTGGCGCGTCAGCGTCGAGGCCCGGGCGCGCGCGCGCCTGGAGGCGCTGCAGGCGCGCATCCGCCCGCACTTCCTGTTCAACAGCATGAACACCATCGCGAGCCTCACGCGCAGCGACCCGCCGCTCGCCGAGGAGGCGGTCGAGGATCTGGCGGACCTGTTTCGCACCAGCCTCTCGGAGGCGCAGACCCTGGTCCCGTGGCGCGAGGAGCGCGCGGTGGCCGAGCGCTATCTGCGCATGGAGGGCTTGCGGCTCGGACCCCGCCTGCAGGTCGCGTGGCAGGTCGGCGACCTCGACCCCGAGGTCCTGCTGCCCTCGCTGACCCTGCAGCCGCTGGTGGAGAATGCGGTGTACCACGGCGTGGAGCCGCGCCGTGAGGGCGGCACGGTGTACGTCAGCGCGCAGCGGCGGGGCGCCGAGTTGGTGGTGGAGGTACGCAATCCGCTGCCCCGTCAGGCCCCGGCGCGGGGCGGCCACCAGATGGCGCTGGACAACCTGCGCGAGCGTCTGCAGGCGCACTATGGCGCCCAGGCGGCGCTGCAGTCCGGCGAGGACGGCGGCGAGTGGCGGGTGTGCGTGCGCCTGCCCTACCGTGAGGCGGTGCCGGCATGAGGGTGCTGATCGCCGATGACGAACCGCTGGCGCGCGCGCGCCTGCGCCGCTTGGTGGAGGACCTCGGCGAGCACGTGGTGGTGGCCGAGGCGGCCGACGGCGAGGAGGCCCTCGCGCTCGCCGAGCAACTGGCCCCCGAGCTGATCCTGCTCGACATCCGCATGCCCGGTCTGGACGGGCTGGCGGCCGCCGAGCGCCTCAAGGCCCTCGCGCGCCGCCCGGCGGTGATCTACACCACGGCCTTCGCCGAGCACGCGCTGGCCGCCTTCGAGGCCGAGGCGCTGGACTACCTGGTCAAGCCGGTGCGCCGGGAACGTCTGTTGCAGGCCCTGGAGCGGGCCGCGCGCCGAGCGGCCGCGGCGCCGCTCACGCCCACCCACGTGGTGGCGCACCACCTGGGCGGCGTACGACGCATCCCCATCGAGGAGGTGTTGTTCTTCCGTTCCGAGCAGAAGTACGTGGTGGTGCGCTACCGCCAGGGCGAGGTGGTGCTGGAGACCTCGCTGCGCGCGCTGGAGGAGGAGTTCGGGCCGCTGTTCGTGCGCGTGCACCGCAACGCCCTGGTGGCCCTGGCGCAGGTCGCGGCCCTGCGCCGCACCCCGGGCGGGCGCCACGAAGTGGTGTTACGGGATTGGCCGGAGGCGCTGGAGGTGAGTCGGCGACACCTGGCCGCCGTGCGCCGCTGCCTGGGCCAGGTCGGCTGACAGGGGTGGGCTGGTCCGGGCGCGCCGGCGCCCGGTCCGACGCGCCGTTACTGCGCGGCGCGCGCCTTGCTGAGCGTGGACCCTTCGCCGCGCACCTCGACCAGGGCCTGGTCGATGACGCGGTCCAGATCGCCGCCGTAGTAGTCGCGCGTGGCGATGCCCTCCAGGCTGGGGGCGAGTTGGCGGCCCTTGGCGTCCACCATCACCACGGTGGGGGTGATGCGCACCCCGTAATTCTTGGCCAGTTCGTCCACGCGCACCTCGCGCCCCTCGAAGTCGCGGATGCGGCTGTAGCCGTCGAGCTTCACCTTGCGCATGACGACCTTGTCGTCGTACTCGCCGCTGATCAGCATGGGGCGCAGGAACTCGTCCTCGACGATGCGGCAATAGGGGCAGGGTTCGGAGGAGAACATCAGCAGCAGGGGCTTGTCATCGGCGGCCGCGCTACGGGCATCGGCCACCAGATCGTGCGCATGCACCAGCGCCGGGCGCGGATCGGACGCGGCGCCCGCCCAGGCCATGTAGAACAAGCCCGCCACTAGGCCAAGTACCAATGTCCTCAACACCATTTCGCTGCTCCTCGACATGAACGCGCCCAACCAAGCTGTTACCATGACAGGTCATTCGGCGCGACGGCAGATAATCCGGCAGCCCGGGCCGGTTGTCCAGCGTTCGGCGGGGCGCCATAAGCTGCGCTTATCTTCAGTCTAGGACAGCGGCTCCGGCGCCGCGTTCCATAAACAGAGCCTATACCCCTATGCAAGACAGCACCTTGCGCATCGCCACCCGCAAGAGCCCGCTGGCCCTGTGGCAGGCCGAGCACGTCGCCAGCCTGCTGCGCGCGCTCTACCCGGACCTGACCGTGGAACTGGTCACCATGACCACCCAGGGCGACAAGATCCTCGACACCCCGCTCGCCAAGGTGGGCGGCAAGGGGCTGTTCGTGAAGGAGCTCGAGCAGGGGTTGCTGGAGGGCCGCGCGGACATCGCGGTGCACTCCATGAAGGACGTGCCGGTGGACCTCCCCGAGGGGCTGCACCTCGGCGCCATCGGCGCGCGCGAGGACCCGCGCGATGCGCTGGTGTCCAACGCCTACGACAGCCTCGACGCCCTGCCCCAGGGCGCCAGGGTCGGCACCTCCAGCCTACGCCGCCAGTGCCAGCTGCGCGAGCTGCGCCCCGACCTCGAGCTGCGCGACCTGCGCGGCAACGTCAACACCCGCCTGGCGCGCCTGGACGCCGGCGATTATGACGCCATCGTGCTGGCCGCGGCCGGCCTCACGCGCCTGGGCATGGCCGCGCGCATCCGCGCCTACCTCGGCCCCGAGGTGCTGCTGCCGGCCATCGGCCAGGGCGCGCTCGGCATCGAGTGCCGCGCCGACGATGAGCGCATCAACACCCTGATCGCCCCCCTGAACGACGCCAAGACCGCGGTGCGGGTGCGTGCCGAACGGGCCCTCAACGCGCACCTGCACGGCGGCTGCCAAGTGCCCATCGGCGGCTATGCCGAACTCGAGCACGGGGTCATCGTGCTGCGCGGCCTGGTCGGTCGCCCCGACGGCACCGAGGTGGTGCGCGGGGTGATCAGCGGCCGACCCGACGACGCCGAGGAGCTCGGCGTGGTGCTCGCCGAGGACCTGCTCGGCCGCGGCGCCGACGTCATCCTGCGAGAGCTCTATGAGCGCGACTGAGGCCGACGGCGCGCTGGCCGGCCTGCACGTGCTGGTCACCCGCCCGGCCCATCAGGCCGAGCCGCTGTGCGCGGCGCTCACGGCCGAGGGCGCGCTGCCGGTGCGCTTCCCGGTGCTGGAGATCCTGGATCCGGTCGACAGCGGGCCGCTGCTCGCGGTCATCGACCGCCTGGATGAGTACGACATCGCCGTGTTCGTGAGCCCCAATGCGGTGGTGAAGGCCATGAACCTGATCATGGCGCGCCGCACCCTGCCGCCCACGCTGCAGTTCGCCGCGGTCGGTCGGGTCAGCGCCAAGGAACTGCGCCGCTTCATCGGCCGCGACGCCGACATCTTCCCGCCGCGCAAGTTCGACAGCGAGGCGCTGCTCGAACAGCCGGCGCTGCAACAGGTGGCCGGCAAGCGCATCATCATCTTTCGGGGCGGCGGCGGCCGCGAGCACCTGGGTAACGTCCTGAAGGAGCGAGGCGCGCAGGTTGACTATGCTGAAGCCTACCGGCGCGGTCGGCCGCGCGCGGATGTCGACGTCCTGCTGCGCGCCTGGGCGCGCGGCGAGGTGGACATCATCGCGGTGACCAGCGGAGAGGGGCTCCGCAACCTCTTTGACATGGTGGGCAAGCTCGGCCAGCACTGGCTACGCAAGACGCCGCTGGTGGTGGTACACGAGCGCATGGCGCAACTCGCCGAGGAACTCGGGTTCAAGGAGCCGCCGGTGGTGGCGGCCGAAGCCAGCGACGCGGCGATCGTGGAGGCGATAAGGCAGTGGCACAAGAAAAGGACGTAACCAAGGGGGGACGGGGACGCAGACCCCGCAAGTCGACCCAAACACGGACACCGGGCGCCGAGGAAGGCGCGGACCGCCCCGCCGGTCCGCCGCCCGAGCCAGCACCGCCGGCGGGCAGCAAGACACCCGCGCCGGCCGAGACCCCACCCACCGAACCCGCCGCGCCCGCGGACGATGGCGGCGCTTTGCGTAACCCCGCGCCCGAGGCGCCCGTCGCCCCCGGCCTGGTCGCACGGGACGGCGAACCCGTAAGCGCCGCACCGCCACGCGCGCCAGATGAGCCCCCCTCGAGCGCGGCGGCGCCGGCATCCCCGCCGCCGCCCGGCGATGTCCCGCACGAGGACCCGAAGCAGGATCCCGAGCCCGAGCCGGCACCGCCCGGGCAACCGCCGGTCGCCCCTAAGGGCGGCGGCGAACCTCCGCGCGGCCAAGGCGGCCGCGGCGCGGCCGCCTTGGCCGCGCTGGCAATCCTGATCGCCCTGCTCGCGCTGGCCGCCGCGGCCTATCTCTGGTTCGCCCTGGATCAGGCCGAGGCGCGCAACGCGGCGGCGCGCACCGAGGTCCAGCGCGAGGTCGGCGCGCTACGCCAAGAGCTGACTGCGGCCGACCGGCTCGAGGCCGAGCGCCTGGAGACCTTGGAACAGGGGCTGGAGCAGGCCCTCGCCGCGCTACAACAGAGCGACCAAGAGGCCGCCGAGGAGCGGCGCCGGCTCGCCGGGGCCCTGGCCGAGCAACGCGCGCTCGTCGAGGACGACCGCGAGCAGCTGAACGCCGCCCTGCAGTCGGTACAAGAGGATCAGCGCCGCCTACGCGCCGCGCTGGAGGAGGCCGCCCGGCCCATGGCGGCGGCGCGCACCCGGCGCGCCGTGTCGGAAGCCTTATCGCTTGCCACCGCTGCCAACGAGCGGCTGCTGCTCGCCCGCGACGTGAACGCCGCCGTCACTGCCCTGCGCCTGGCCGACGAGCGCCTGGCCGAGGTGGACGACCCGCGGCTGCACAGTGCGCGTGAGGCGCTGGCGGCCGACCTGGCCGCACTGCGCCAAGTGCCGCGCGTGGACCGCGAGGGCATCGCACTGCGCCTGACCGCCCTCGCGGGGCAGACCGACGAGCTGCCGGTGGAACGCGCCGAGATCCCCGGCCGACCGACCGCCACGGGCGAGCGCCCCGCGCGCGACGCCGTCGACTGGCGCGACTGGCGCGCGCTGCTGGAGGCCGTGTGGGACGACCTGCGCGCCCTGGTGGTGGTGCGCCGCGGCGGCGAGGCGGTGGAGCCGCTGCTGCCGCCCGAGCAGCACTACTTCCTGCGCCAGAACCTGCAGCTCAAGCTGCAGCAGGCCCGGCTGGCCCTGCTGATGAACGACGGGGAGACCTACCGGCGCACGCTCGAGGAAGCGCAGATCTGGCTGGAGCAGCACTTCGCCGACAGCGACCCGGTGCGCGCGGCGCGCGAGGCGCTGGCCGAACTCGCCGCGCTCGACGTGCGCGCCGAACTGCCGGAACTGGCCGCCTCGGTCGAGGCCCTGCGCAATCTGCGCGCGCGGCTGGAGCGCGAGGACCGCGGCGCATGAAGAAGCTCGCCCTGCTGCTCGCCGTCCTGGTCGGCGCCGTGGTGCTGGCGCTGATCGCCCACCGCGACCCGGGCTACCTGCTGATCGCCTACCGGGACTGGTCGGTGGAGACCTCCCTCGCCCTCGCGGTGGTGATGCTGCTCGTGCTGTTCGCGCTCGTCTACGGGCTGCTCGCCGGCCTGCGCGGTACCGCGCAGCTACGCCGCCGCGCCTACGAGTGGCGGCGCGCACGCCGCGTCAAACGCGCCCGCGCCAGCTCCAACCGCGGCCTGATCGCGCTCGCCGAGGGGCATTGGGAGGCCGCCGAGAAGTACCTGCTCAAACACGTCGCCGACAGCGACAACCCACTGTTCAACTACCTGTCCGCCGCCCGCGCCGCGCAAAAGCGCCACGCCCACGACGCGCGCGACCGCTATCTGCTGCTTGCCCACCAGAGCATGCCCGCCGCCGACGTGGCGGTCGAACTCACCCAGGCCGAGCTGCAACTCGCCCACGGCCAGTTCGAGCAGGCACTGGCCACCTTGCAGCACCTGCGCTCCATGACGCCGCGCCACCCCTATGTGCTGTACCTGCTGATGCAGCTCTACGAGCGCCTGCGGGACTGGGACGAGCTGGTGGCGCTGCTGCCGGAGCTGCGCAAGCGCAAGGTGGTGAGCGCCGAACAGGCCGAGCAATTGGCGCTGCACGCGCACCTGGAGCGGCTCGGGCACGCCGGCCGCAGCGGCGAGCGGCAGCAGCTGATGGCCGCCTGGGACCAGATCCCGCGCGAGCTGCGCTACCAGGAGGCGATGGTCTACGCCTATGCCCGGCATCTGGTTGGGCTGGACGAGCCGCGCGCCGCCGAACAGATGGTGCGCGACGCCCTGCGCCGCCAGTGGAGCTCGCGCCTGGTGCAGCTTTATGGCCTGATCCCGGGGCCGGAGCCGGATGCCCAGCTCGCGCAGGCCGAGCGTTGGCTCAAGGAGCATCCCGGGCAGCCCGCCCTGCTACTGAGCGCGGCGCGCATCGCGCTGCGCGCGGGGTTATGGGGCAAGGCGCAGCACTACCTCGAGTCCAGCCTACGGGCGGGGCCGCGGCCCGAGGTGCACTACCTGCTGGGGCGGCTGCTGGAGCAGCTCGGGCGGCCGGACGAGGCGCGCGCACATTTCCGCGACGGGCTCGGCGCGGCGAGCGCGGTGCTGGAGGGGTCGGTGCTGGAGCTTGCGCCGGAGCGCATCCAGCGCGCGGACGCGACGCTGGATGCGGTGACCCCGGAGGTCGAAGGCGGCCGTCAGTCCTTGGCGAACTCGAAGGCGTCGGAATAGTAGTGCTCGGGATCGGCGCCCTTGGTCATCAGTAGGTCGCGCCCCTCGTAGACCATGCGCGGCGGTCCGCTGGCATACAGCTCGTAAGCGGACAGATCCTCGAAATCCTCCATGACCTTGTCCTGCACGTAGCCGGTGCGGCCGTCCCAGTGATCGTCCGCCAACGGCGCGGAGAGCACCGGCACGTACTCGATGTGCGGGTGCTCCTCGGTCCAGCGCCGCACCAGCGCGTCCATGTACAAGCCCTGGCGGGTACGCGCGCCCCAATAGAGGTGCATGGGCCGCGTGAGCCCCTCGGCGATGGCGTGCTCGACGATGGCCTTGATCGGCCCGAAGCCGGTACCGCCCGCCATCAAGATGATCGGCCGGTTGGAGTCCTCGCGCAGGTAGAAATTGCCCAGCGGGCCCTCGATACGCAGGATCTGCTTCTCCTTCATGCTCGAGAAGACCTCGTGCGTGAAGCGCCCGCCCTCGATGTGCTTGATGTGCAGCTCGATGAACTCGTCGTCGTGCGGCGCATTGGCGATGGAGAAACTGCGCCGGCGCCCGTCGCGCAGCAGGATGTCGAGGTACTGCCCGGCGAGATACTGCAGGCGCTCGTTCATCGGCAGCTTCAGGTACACCGCCATCACGTCGTCGGCCAGGCGCTCGAGCTTGGCGACCCGGCACGGCATGGTCTTGATGGGGATGTCCTTGGCGGCGCCGATCTCGCGCACCTCGATGGTGACATCGCCCAGCGCATGGGCCTGGCAGAACAGGGCCTGGCCGGCCTCAGCCTCGGCCGCGCTGAGCGCGGGGGGCAGCTCGCCGCCGTAGTCCACACCGCCCTCGAGCACCTTGCCCTTGCACGAGCCGCAGGCGCCGTTACGGCAGCCGTAGGGAAACGCGAACCCCTGTCGCAAGGCGGCCTCGAGGATAGACTCGTCGTCTTCGACGCGAAATTCGTGGCCGCTCGGCTCGATTCGGACTTTGAAACTCATGCGCCTTCCGGGAAAGTGAGAAAAGGAAGCCCTGATCAAATCAGGGTTCCTGCGGCACAGGGCCGTGCCGCCGTCATCAATGGCCCCAAGCCGTTGATGACGAGCAAAGCAAAAACCGCGCTTTGCGCTACGCGTGGCCTGAAAGATCCAGCCTAGACTTACGTAGACCTTCCAAAAGCTTTGTATTATCGCGCATCCGGTACGGCAGGAAAACCGCATGGTACCTGTGCTAATCGTGGGCTGCGGCGACATCGGACGCCGCGTGGGCGCGCTGTGGCGCCAGCGGGGCGTGCCGGTTACGGCGCTGACGCGCCGCCCTGACGCGCAGAACGCCGCCGATCTCGACTGGCGGGCGGTGGATCTCGACGCGCCGCTCGCGCCGCACCGCGTGGCGGGCCGCTTGGTGTACTACTTCGCGCCGCCGCCGCCGCAGGGCACCGTCGACACGCGCCTGCGCCGCTGGCTGGCCGCCGCCGAAGGCCGGGCGACGCGCCTGGTGTACCTCGGCACCTCGGGGGTTTACGGGGATTGCGGCGGCGCCTGGGTGGACGAGTCCCGCTCACCGGCACCGGCCACCGATCGCGGCCGCCGCCGGCTGGATGCCGAACATGCGTGTGAAGCGTGGGCGCGCAGGCATGACGTGCCGCTGACCGTGTTGCGCGTCAGCGCCATTTACGGGCCGGGGCGCCTGCCGATCGGCCGTCTGCAGCGCGGCGAACCGGTGGTCCGCGCGGCCGAGGCGCCGTGGACCAACCGCATCCACGCCGACGATCTGGCGACGGCGTGCATGGCCGCCGCGGACGCTCCGCCCGGGATCTACAACGTCAGCGACGACCACCCCGGCACGCTGCCCGAATACCTCGACGCGGTGGCCGACCGCCTCGGCCTGCCCCGCCCGCCGCAGATCTCTCTTGCCGAGGCGCTCGCGCAGGCCTCACCCGCGCGGCGCGAGTACCTGCGCGAATCGCGGCGCTTGTGCAACCGCAGGCTTCACGACGTGTTGGGGGTGCGACTCGCCTATCCCTCGCTCGCCGAGGGGCTGCGACGGCTAACTCCTGAGTAAACCACCCCTGACTTTCGCGAACCACGCGTCGCGCACGGCGGGTTTCGATCCTCAAGGGCGACACCTAGCGGCCGTCGCTCTCGGAGGCACAGCCCTGTGCCGGGAGCAGCGCAGAGCCTCCCGCCAGCGGCGCCGGCGGGAGGCAAAGCTCAGCCGCCCGACTTGGCCTTGCGCTTGGCGCGGCGGCGCACGGTCTTTTTCTTGGCCACGGCCTTCTCGGCCGCCTTCTGCAGCTTGGACAGACCGCTGTCCACCAGCTTGAACTTCTTCTGCGCCGCCTTCACCTGCGCCTGCTCTTCCTGCGCGGCGCGCAGCGCCTCCGTCGCGCTCTGCTTGTCGGCCAGTGCCACGCGGCGCGCCTCGACGGCCTTGGTCTTGGCCGCCGGCCCCTTCGCACTGCGCGAGCGCTCCAGCGCCTTCGCGGCCTTCGACTGCGCCGCGGCGGTCTTCTTCTTCGCCGCGTCCACGGCCTTGTTGCTCGCCGTCAAGGCGCGATCGAGGGCCTTGGCCCAAGCCTCGTGAGCACGCTGCACATCGCGTTCGGCGGCTTGAACCAGAGCGGAAGGATTGTCGGCCATATCGTTATTCTCCTTAGGGTGGAAAAAGGTTGCGTAGCCCATAGCGACCGCTGTCGCGAAAACTGTTGCGTGCGCGAGCGTTCGCACGCATCAGCGTATCACTTCTACCTGCCCCGGGCGCCGCCGGGTGCGCACCGCGCGCGGGCCTTTTTGCGCCGCACGGCGCACCAGCGGATCTTCGTCCTGCAACAGGCGCGCGCGCTGCTCGTCCGCCAGGCGCCGATTGCGTGCTACCGCATAGCGTACGTTCGGCTCGCGGTCGCTCACGCAGCGCTCGATCTGTTCGGGGGTCAGGTCCTCCCGCTTGGCGATGCACAGGCGGATGACGTAATCGTCGTCTTCGAGCAGCGCCGCCACTTCCGCGCCCGTGAGGTCCATGCGGCGCGCGAAATAGCACTTCACGTGCATCCACTGCTCGCGCACCATGAAAGGGCGCACCGCGCGCGGCAGGTCCTCCGACAGCGCGAGCTCCAGGCGCTCGCCGATGGGCAGCGCCTTATAGGTCTGCTCGTCCATCAGTCGATACCCAGATCCTGCCACATGGCATCGACGCGCGCCTTCACTTCGTCGCTCATGCGGATCGGGCGGCCCCACTCGCGCGTGGTCTCACCGCGCCACTTGTTGGTGGCGTCGAAACCGATCTTGGATCCGAGCCCCGACACCGGCGAGGCGAAATCAAGATAGTCGATGGGCGTGTTCTCCACCATCACCGTATCGCGCGCCGGATCCATGCGCGTGGTCATGGCCCAGATCACATCCTCCCAGCTGCGCGGGTTCACGTCCTCGTCCACCACGATGACGAACTTGGTGTACATGAACTGACGCAGGAAGGACCACACGCCGAACATGACACGCTTGGCGTGGCCCGGATACTGCTTTTTCATGCTCACCACCGCGACGCGGTACGAGCAGCCCTCGGGCGGCAGATAGAAATCCAGAATCTCGGGAAACTGCTTTTGCAGAATCGGTACGAACACTTCGTTGAGGGCCACGCCGAGCACGGCGGGCTCGTCGGGCGGGCGCCCGGTGTAGGTGCTGTGATAGATCGGATCGCTGCGGTGCGTGATGCGCTCGATGGTGAACACCGGAAAGCGCTCGACCTCGTTGTAGTAGCCGGTGTGATCCCCGAACGGCCCCTCGTCGGCCTCCTCGCCCGGGTGGATCACGCCCTCCAACACGATCTCGGCCGAGGCCGGCACCTGCAGGTCCGAGCCGAGGCACTTCACGACTTCCGTTTTGCCGCCGCGCAACAGGCCCGCGAAGCCGTACTCGGACAGCGTATCCGGCACCGGCGTGACCGCGCCGAGGATGGTAGCCGGATCGGCGCCGAGCGCCACGGCGACGGGGAACGGCTCACCCGGGTGCGTCTCCTGCCACTCGCGAAAATCGAGCGCGCCGCCGCGGTGGGCGAGCCAGCGCATGATCACCTTGTTGCGCCCGATCACCTGCTGGCGATAGATGCCGAGGTTCTGGCGTGCCTTGTGCGGGCCCTTGGTGACCACCAGCGCCCAGGTGATGAGCGGGCCGGCGTCGCCCGGCCAGCAGGTCTGGATCGGCAGGCGCGCCAGATCCACCTCCTCGCCCTCCCACACGTGCTGCTGGCAGGGCGCGCGCGACACCACCTTGGGCGACATGTTGAGCACCTGCTTGAACACCGGCAGCTTGTCCCACGCATCGCGCATACCCTTGGGCGGGTCCGGCTCCTTCAAAAACGCGAGCAGCTTGCCCACCTCGCGCAGCGCCGCCACCGAGTCCTGCCCCATGCCGAGCGCCACGCGGCGCGGCGTGCCGAACAAATTGCCCAGCACGGGCATGCGGTGTCCCGTGGGATTCTCGAACAGCAGCGCGGGACCGCCGGCGCGCAGCGTGCGGTCGCACACCTCGGTCATCTCCAGGCGCGGGTCCACCGGCGCGCGTACGCGCTTGAGCTCGCCCTCGGCCTCGAGCTTGGCCATGAAGTCGCGCAGGTCGTGGTATTTCATCCGTCTCCGCCTGGGGCCGTGTCCGCAAAACAGGGAAAACTAACACATTCGACCGGCCGCCCGCACCGTCGCTGGAAGTTCAGCACCCGGCAAAACCCGCTTCTCCGCTTCGGTTGCGGCGGCACCTCGCAGCCAAAACAACGCTTCGTACTGCGCTGAACCCGCGCGCTGCGTTCGGCCTCCGCGCGGGTCGTGGCGCGTTATGGGAAAAGCCGCTGGGCCGACTCCTACCACGGTAAGACGAGGCCGTCACCCAAGTGGCATACACCACGTCGGTGCGGGGCCTTTGTTCATCACGGGCCGAGGTGCGCAGGACGCGTATGCGCGCGTCCGATCGGTGGGAATGAGGGCGGATGGTGGGCGGCCCGCGCTGCGCTGGAAACGCACCGCTATCGGTGACATCGCGCTAGTTCGATCCGGCTTCCTGCTCCAACAGATCGGCGAGGTCGGGGGCGGACACGTAACCGAAGCGCACCTCGCCTTTCGGCGTGACGATGGCGGGCGTACCGAAGAAGCCCATTTCCTGGGCGAGCACCAGGTGGTCGGCCACGGGGTTGTCACACGGTTCGGCTGCCACGGGGCGCCCGGCCTTGGCCTCGTCCAGCGCGCGATGGGGGTCTTCGCTGCACCACACCGCCTCCATCTGGGGAAGGGAGTCGGGGTGCACCGAGGGGAACGCCGCGTAGCGAATACGGATGTCGAACAGGTGGTAGTCCTCGATCTCGTTGTGCATCTGGCGGCAGTAGGGGCAGTTGACGTCGGTGAACACGGTCACCGTGTGCTTGGCGTCGGATGGCCCGTAGACGATGAATTCTTCTTCGGGCAGCGCGTCCACCGCCGCTCCTACGTCCCCGCGTGGATCGGCGACCAAACTCATGGGCATGAGGAGAAGCGCAGAAAGCAAAAGTACGGTCGTGCTTGGCTTGATGTTCATGATGATGGTGATTGTTTGCAGGGCGATGCTCGCCCATACGTGGATGTCTTAGCTCCACAACGATGGGCGATTTCGGCGGTGGCGGCAAGCGAATGGGCAAACGCCCTAGCCGATCTCCGGGTTTCCATTAACGTCCTGTTGGGCCCGGCTGCCGCGCTGCGAACACGACCGCCGGCGAGGCGGCATTCAACCGACACCGAGGGTCCGCGCGTCGTCTGGTAGAGGGTTCGCGCTGAGTTGATCCATGGTCGCGCGCGCACCCGCAAGCGGTCAGTTCGACGAGGCGACCTCGGAGTGGTCCGACAGCGACGCGAGGATGGTGGCGACGGTGGAGAGGTCGCCCGGTTTTAAGAGGAAGTGGTCGAACAGGCGGCGCTCGTCGTCCTCGGCCCCCGGGCGGCGGCCGTAGCCGGTGAGCGCGACCAGATGCGGGGTCGGGCTGTCCTTGCGCGCGCGCAGGCGGCGCGCGACCTCGTAGCCGTCCATGCCGGGCAGGCCGATGTCGAGGAAGATTACCTCGGGCCGAAAATCAGTGGCGGCTCGCAGCGCGCTGGGGCCGTCCGCGGCGGTCTCGACTTCGTGGCCCAGCACCTCCAGCAATTGCGCAAAGCTATCGGCGGCGTCGTGATTGTCGTCCACCACCAGCACGCGGCGCTGCACCACCTCGGCCGCGGCGCCGGCCAGTTCGAGATCCGGCTCGGGGACCTCAACCGCCGCGAGCAAGGGCAGGTGGACGGTGAACTCGCTCCCGCGGCCGAGCCCGGGACTGCGCGCCTCGACGCGCCCGCCGTGCATCTCCACCAGAGTGCGCACCAGGCTGAGGCCCACCCCGAGCCCGCCGCGCACGGGGCGGTGCTGGCCCTCGGCCTGGGTGAAGAGATCGAACACGCGCGGCAGCATGTCGGCGGCGATGCCGATGCCGTTGTCGCGCACGAGGATCACCGCGTGCTCGTCGATCGCGGTGACGCGCAGCGTGATCTCGCCGCCCTCTTCGGTGTACTTGGCGGCGTTGTGGAGCAGATTGGCCGCCACCTGAGCGAGGCGCACGGGGTCGCCGTCCACCCACAAGGGCTCGCCCGCGAGGTCCAGGGCGAGGGCATGACGCTTGTCGTCGATGAAAGGGGTGACGGTCTCGATGGCGCGCCGGACGATGTCGGTGAGGTCGAGGCGCTCGCGCTGAAGTTCGATCTTGCCGCGCGTGATACGCGCGACGTCGAGCAGGTCGTCGACCAGGTGGGTCATGTGGGTAACCTGTCGCCCGATGGTGTCCAGCCCCCAGCGCGTGCGCTCCTCCGTGGGGCCTTGCAGGCGCAGCAACTCCACGGCGCTTTGGATCGGCGCGAGGGGGTTACGCAGCTCGTGGCCCAGCATGGCGAGGAACTCGTTGCGGTGACGGTCGGCCAGGCGCAGCTGCTCGGCCTGCTCCTCCAGGCGGTGCTCGGTGGTCTTGTGCGCGGTGATGTCCACCATCACGCCGCGCAGGCGGGTGCGCACGGCGGCCTCGCGCACCACGTGCACGTGGTCGCGCATCCAGGCCAGGGTGCCGTCGGCGCGTGTGACGCGGTATTCGATGATCGTGCCGGTGGTGCCGCGCGCGGTCGCCTCGTAGGCGTGCAGGGCGGCCTCGCGGTCCTCCGGGTGCATCAGCTTGGCGCGAAACTCGCGCGCCGCAAACCAGCGCTCGACCGGGTACCCGAGGATGGCCTCGGCGCGCCGGCTCACGAAGGTGAACACGTGTTCGGGGTCGCCCTCCCACACGATGGCGTCGAGGCCTTGGACGAGGTCGTAGAAACGCTCGGTGGAGCGCTGGGCGAGCGCGCGCAGCTTCTCCTTGTGGGCCTCGATCTGGGCGTTCTTGTTGTACAGGTCGACGAACACCACCACCTTGGATTTGAGGATCTCCGGCACCACCGGCTTGACGATGTAATCCACCGCGCCCACCTCGTAACCGCGGTACATCCAGGTGGAGTCGGGGTGCTTGCCGGTGAGGAAGATGATCGGCGTCTGGTACGAGCGGCGGCGACGGCGCACCAACTCGGCGGTCTCGAACCCGTCGATGCCCGGCAGCTGCACGTCGAGCAGGATGACCGCGAACTCGCCGCCGAGCAGGCTGCGCAGGGCCTCCTCGCCCGAACTGACGGCGGTCACCTCGAAGCGCGCGTCCTCCAGCACGGCGCACAACGCCGCGCGGCTGCGCGCATCGTCCTCCACCAGCAGGACGCGGGCTTTGCTTCTCGGCTGCATGGCAGCTTCGGTGCTCACCGCTTCAGCCAGATGCGCAGCAGCGACAGCAGCTGCATGACGTCGATGGGCTTGGCCATGTAATCCGAGGCGCCCACCTCGATGCACTTCTCGCGATCGCCCTTCATCGCCTTCGCGGTGAGGGCGATGATGGGCAGGTCGCGGAAGCGTTCACGCTCGCGGATCATGCGCATGGTGTCGTAGCCGTCGAGCTCGGGCATCATCACGTCCATGATCACCAGGTCGATATCCTCGTGGTCCTCCAGCCTACGGATCCCGTCACGGCCGTTCTCCGCATACAAGACCTCCATGTCGTACTCCTCCAGGATGCTGGTCAGGGAGTAGATGTTGCGGATGTCGTCATCGACCACCAGCACCGTGCTACCGGCCAGTTCGTGGTCCACGCGGCGGCGTTCGCTGAGCATGTCGCGCGCATGCTCGGGCAGGTCGGCCATCCGTCGGTGCGCCATGAGCGCGATCTCGTTGGCGAGGCGCGCGCGCAGGTTTTCGTCCTGAACTACCACGGTGCCGACCAGGGCCTCGAGCTCGCCGCGCCCTTCGTCGGTCGGTTCCTTACCATAGGCGATGATCGGCAGGTGCGCGCCCTTCTCCCTGGCGCGCAACCGACGGATGAAGCCCACGGCGTCGGGCAGATCGAGGTTCACCACGAGGCTGACATACCCCCCCACTTCGAGGGCGCGCTCGGCGGCTTGGGCGCTCGGCACCTCGCGGATTTCCAGCGGCGGCTCGCCGAGCAACTCGGCGAGTTGCGCGCCCAGACCCTCGGCAGGGCCCACCCACAGCACGGCGCGGTTCGGCGCGCGGATAAAGGCGAGGGTGTCGTCCAGTATCGGCGCCAGCTCGGACGGATCGCGCGGCTTCAGGTGACAGCCGAGCGCGCCGCGGCACAGGCCGCGGTGGCGCGGCAGGCGCGACACCAGCATGTGGACCGGAATGTGGCGCGTATCGGGGTCGTGCTTGAGCAGGTCGAGCACCCCCCAGCCGTGCATGTCGGCCAACTCGGCGTTGAGCAAGATGGCATCCGGTCCGGCTTTGCGGGCCATGGCGAGACCCGCGTCGCCGCGCAATGCGATAAGGCCCTTGAAGCCGATCCCGCGCGCGAGCGCGAGCGCGGCGCGGGCGTAGTGCGCGTCGGGCTCGACGATGAGCAGGATACGGTCGTCGTCCTGGATGCTATCGCGGTCATCGCTCACCTCGTTCTGTTCCAGCAACGAGAGGTAGGCACCACCCGCGGTATCCTCGGCGATCGCGTCGGCCGGCTCCTTGCGCGTCGGCTGCGGACGCCAAGCGGCGGCCTGCACCCTACTGGACGAGGGCAGGTAGAGCGTAAAGGTGCTCCCCTCCCCGGGTCGGCTGTCCACCACGATCTCGCCGCCGAGGCGACGCGCGATCTCGCGGCTGATCGACAAACCGAGCCCGGTGCCGCCGTATTTGCGGCTGGTGGTGCCGTCGGCCTGCTGGAAGGCCTCGAAGATGATCTTCTGCTTGTCGGCGGGGATGCCGATGCCGGTATCGGACACCGAGAAGGCGATCACCGAGTCGGCGCGGTTCAGGGTCTCGAGGCTCGTGTTCCAACCCGAGGTGACGCGCTGCATGCGGAAGGCCACGCGGCCCTTCTCGGTGAACTTGAAGGCGTTCGACAACAGATTCTTGAAAATCTGCTGCAGGCGCTTGGCGTCGGTGTAAATGCTTTGCGGCAGGTTCGGATCGACCTCGATGGGGAACGCGATGCCCTTGTCCTGCGCCATCTGCTGGAAGGTGCGCTCCACGTAATCGCGCATGTCGGCCAGGCGCTCCTTGCCGATGTCCAACGTGACGGTGCCCGACTCGATCTTGGACAGGTCGAAGATGTCGTTGATCAGCGAGAGCAGGTCGGACCCGGCGGCATGGATGGTCTTGGCGAACTCGACCTGCTTCTCGCTGAGGTTCTTGTCGGAGTTCTCCGACAGCAGCTTGGCGAGAATGAGCAGGCTGTTGAGCGGCGTGCGCAGCTCGTGCGACATGTTGGCCAGGAACTGCGACTTGTACTTGGAGGCGGCGGATAGCTGCGCCTTCTGCTCGGAGAGCAGGCGCGCCTTCTCCTCCAGCTCGCTGTTGGTCTTCTGCAGCTCCTCCTGCTGCGCCTTCAGCAGCTCCTCGGACTTGCGCAGGTTCTCGGCCTGCTGCTCGAGACGGTCGTTCGTCTTGCGCATCTCCTCCTGCTGGCTCTGCAGCTCGCCCGTGAGCGACTGCGACTGCTTGAGCAGGTCCTCGGTGCGCATATTCGCCTCGATGGTGTTGAGCACGATGCCGATGCTCTCCATCAATTGGTCGAGGAACAGCTGGTGGGTCTCGCTGAAGCGGTGGAACGAGGCGAGTTCGATGACGGCCTTGACCTCGCCCTCGAACAACACCGGCAGCACGATGATATTGAACGGCGCCGCCTCGCCGAGCGCCGAGTTGACCGCGATGTAGTTGGGGGGCACGTCGCTGACCACCATCGGCGCGCCCTCGTAGGCGCACTGGCCGACCAGGCCCTCGCCGAGGCGAAACCGCTTGGGCACGCCCTGGCGCTCGCGGTAGGCGTAGCTCGCCATCAGGTCCAGCACGGGTTCCTCGGCGTCGGGCTTCATGACGTAGAACACCCCGTGCTGCGCCTCCACCAGCGGGGCGATCTCGGACAGGATCAGGCGCGAGACGGTGAGCAGATCGCGCTGCCCCTGCAGCATCTTGGTGAGCTTGGCGATGTTGGTCTTGAGCCAGTCCTGCTCCTTGTTCTTGAGCGTGGTGTCCTTGAGGTTGCGGATCATCTCATTGATGTTGTCCTTGAGCGCCGCCACCTCGCCCGAGGCCTGCACCATGATCGAGCGCGTGAGGTCGCCCTTGGTCACCGCGGTGGCCACCTCGGCAATGGCGCGCACCTGGGTGGTGAGGTTATCCGCGAGCTGATTGACGTTGTCGGTGAGGTCGCGCCACAGGCCCGCCGCGCCCGGCACCTTGGCCTGGCCGCCCAGCATGCCCTCGCTGCCCACCTCGCGCGCCACGCGCGTCACCTCGGAGGCGAACGAGCCGAGTTGGTCCACCATGGTGTTGATGGTGTTCTTCAGCTCCAGGATCTCGCCGCGCACGTCCACGGTGATCTTCTTGGACAGGTCGCCGTTGGCCACCGCGGTGGTCACCTCGGCGATGTTGCGCACCTGGCCGGTGAGGTTGGCGGCCATGGAGTTCACGTTGTCGGTGAGGTCCTTCCAGGTCCCGGCCACCCCCTTTACCTCGGCCTGGCCACCGAGCTTGCCCTCGGTGCCTACCTCGCGCGCCACGCGCGTCACCTCCGAGGCGAAGGAGTTGAGCTGATCCACCATGGTATTGATGGTGTTCTTCAACTCCAGGATCTCGCCCTTCACGTTCACGGTGATCTTCTTGGAGAGGTCGCCGTTGGCCACCGCGGTGGTCACCTCGGCGATGTTGCGCACCTGGCCGGTGAGGTTGGCGGCCATGGAGTTCACGTTGTCGGTCAGGTCCTTCCAGGTGCCCGCCACGCCGTCCACCTCGGCTTGGCCGCCGAGCTTGCCCTCGGTGCCCACCTCGCGCGCCACGCGCGATACCTCCGAGGCGAACGAGCCGAGCTGGTCCACCATGGTGTTGATGGTGTTCTTCAGCTCCAGGATCTCGCCGCGCACATTCACGGTGATCTTCTTGGAGAGGTCGCCGTTGGCCACCGCGGTGGTCACCTCGGCGATGTTGCGCACCTGGCCGGTGAGATTGCCGGCCATCGAGTTCACGTTGTCGGTGAGGTCCTTCCAGGTACCGGCCACGCCCTTTACCTCGGCCTGACCGCCGAGCTTGCCCTCGGTGCCCACCTCGCGCGCCACACGCGTCACCTCCGAGGCGAAGGAGTTGAGCTGATCCACCATGGTGTTGATGGTGTTCTTCAGCTCCAGGATCTCACCCTTGACGTCCACGGTGATCTTCTTGGACAGGTCGCCATTGGCCACCGCCGTGGTGACGTCGGCGATGTTGCGCACCTGGCCGGTGAGGTTGGCGGCCATGGAGTTCACGTTGTCGGTGAGGTCCTTCCAGGTACCGGCCACGCCCTTCACCTCGGCCTGGCCGCCGAGCTTGCCCTCGGTGCCCACTTCGCGCGCCACGCGCGTCACCTCGGAGGCGAAGGAGTTGAGCTGATCCACCATGGTGTTGATGGTGTTCTTGAGCTCCTGAATCTCGCCGCGGGCATCCACCGTGATTTTCTTGGACAGGTCGCCGGTGGCCACCGCGGTGGTCACCTCGGCGATGTTACGCACCTGGCCGGTGAGGTTGGCGGCCATGGAGTTCACGTTGTCGGTGAGGTCCTTCCAGGTGCCGGCCACGCCCTTCACCTTGGCCTGGCCGCCGAGCTTGCCCTCGGTGCCCACCTCGCGCGCCACGCGCGTCACCTCCGAGGCGAAGGAGTTGAGCTGATCCACCATGGTGTTCACCACGCGCCCGATGCGGCGGAACTCGCCGCGCAGCGGGCGCCCGTTGATGTCCATCACCATGGTCTGCGACAGGTCGCCCTTGGCCACCGCGCCGATCACGCGCGCGACCTCGGTGGTCGGCTGTACCATGTCGCCGATCAGCGTGTTCACCGAGTCGATGCTCGCCGCCCAGGCCCCGGTCACCGTCCCCAGGCGCGCGCGTTCGGCGATCTTGCCCTCCTTGCCGACCACCGCGCTGACCCGCGCCAGCTCCTCGGTCATCATGGCGTTCAGCTCGATCACCTCATTGAAGGTCTCGGCGATCTCTTCGGCGATGCCGCCGCCGCTCACCTCGAGGCGCGCGGAGAAGTCGCCGCGCCGGAAGGCCTTCAGCGCTTTCAATAATCTGCGGGCGTCGATGTCCTGTGCGGCGTGCTCGGCGATGGCGGCGGGCATGTACGCTCTCCTGCGCTGCTGGATGCTGTAATAAAGGTGTTCCGGACGATAGCTCCGGACGGGACTACGAAAATGCGGAATAATCCGTAATAAGGCAACCGTTTAGGGGATCGCCCGAGTTGACATCGGGAATGACCCCAATAGCGAGACCCGAGATTATCCGACTCGCGCCGTCGGAAATAAGGCGACTGAGCCGGCGCGCGGGCAACAGGTGCCAATATTGCGACGCCGGCACGCGCCGGCCTTAGCCGACCGCCTCCGCGAGATCGAAATCGGCGAACGCGGGGGCGTGGTCCGACGGCCGCTCCAGGGCGCGCGGGGCGGTGTCGATCGCCCCGGCGCGACAGCGCGCAGCCAAGGGGCCGCTGGCGAGCACGTGATCGATGCGCAAGCCCCAGCCCCGCTGAAAGGCGTTCAAGCGGTAGTCCCACCAGCTGTAGTGGCCCTCGCCATCCTCGAACAAGCGGAAGGTGTCGACCAAGCCCAACTCGAGCAGCTGGCGAAACGCGGCCCGCTCCGGCTCGCTGAACAGCACCTTGCCCTCCCAGCGCTTGGGGTTGTGCACGTCGCGCGGCTCGGGGGCGATATTGAAGTCGCCCACCAGCACCAGGTGCGGGAACTGGGTCAACTGCTCCGCCAAGTAGCCGCGCAGACGCGTCAGCCAGTCGAGCTTGTAGGCGAACTTGTCCGACTCGACGCTCTGCCCGTTGGGCACGTAGACATTGACCACCCGCACCGGCCCCGTCGGGCTCTGGTAGGTGGCCGCCAGCAGGCGCCGCTGGGGGTCGGGGGTGGCGGCGGTGCCGGGCAGGTCCACGCAAGGGTCACGCACGCCTTCCCGGGTGATGATGGCCACGCCGTTGTAGGTCTTCTGTCCGGAGTACACCGCCTGGTAGCCACGGTCGAGGAAGGCCTGCAGGGGAAACTCCTCGTCGGGCAGCTTGGTCTCCTGCAGGCACAACACGTCCGGCCGCTGCGCGTCCAGCCAGTCGAGGACGTGCGCCAGGCGCACGCGCAGGGAGTTGACGTTCCAGGTCGTGACTCTCATAGGCCGCTCACTCGTGCCGGGAAAAAGCAGAGGCCCCCGTGGGGGCCTCGTGCCGCTGGGCCGGTCACCGGTTCAGGTGGCCGCGATCATAAGTAGCGCGTCGCGCGGGGTCAAACGAGCCCGTCCCACGCGCCTTCTCACCGACGCTAGGCGGCCAACCCGTTGTGGCGCAGCAGGGCGTCGATGCGCGGTTCGCGGCCCCGGAAGGCCACGAACAGCTCCATCGGCTCGCGCGAGCCGCCCTGTTCGAGCACGGTCTCGAGGAAACGCCGCCCGGTGGCCTGATCGAAGATGCCGTGCTCCTCGAACTGGCTGTAGGCGTCCGCGGACAGCACCTCGGCCCACTTGTAGCTGTAGTAGCCCGCCGCATAGCCGCCCGCGAAGATGTGCGAGAAGCTGTGCTGGAAACGGTTGTACGGCGGCACCGGCACCACCGCGAGCTTGTCGCGCACGTCGTCGAGCAAGGGCTGCACGTAGCGCCCCTGCCAGGCGGGGTGGTACTCGTGGTGCAGGCGAAAGTCGAACAGCGCGAACTCGAGCTGGCGCACCGTCTTCATCGCCGACTGGAAGTTGCGCGCCGCGCGCAACTTGTCGAACAGCTCCCGCGGCAGCGGCTCGCCGCTCTCGACGTGGCCGCTGATCAGCGCCAGCGCCTCGTACTCCCAGCACCAGTTCTCCATGAACTGGCTGGGCAGCTCCACCGCGTCCCACGGCACGCCGTTGATGCCCGACACCGGCGCGTAGTCCACCCGCGTGAGCATGTGGTGCAGGCCGTGGCCGAACTCGTGGAACAACGTGACGACCTCGTTGTGCGTGAGCAGCGCGGGGGTGTCGTCCACCGGCGGGGTGAAGTTGCAGGTCAGGTAGGCGACCGGCACCTGCAGGCCCTCGGCGCTACGGCGCCGGCGCACACACTCGTCCATCCACGCGCCGCCGCGCTTGTGCGGGCGCGCGTACAGGTCGAGATAGAACCGCCCGCGCACCGTGTCCTCGGCGTCGCGGATCTCGTAGAAGCGCACGTCCTCGTGCCAGCTATCGACGCCGTCGAGCGCCTGCACGCGCAGGCCGTAGAGGCGCTCGACCACCGCGAACAGCCCCTGCACCACGCGCGGGGCGGGGAAGTAGGGCTTGAGCTCCTCCTGCGAGAGGTCATGGCGCTGTTTGCGCAGCTTCTCGCTGTAATAGGCGACATCCCACGGCCCGAGCTCCGCCAGGCCGTGATGCTCGCGCGCGTAGGCGCACAGCGCGGCGAACTCCTCGCGGGCGCGGGGTACGGCGCGCTCGGCGAGGCCGTTCAGGAAGCTCAGCACATGCTCCGGGTCGCCGGCCATCTTGGTGGCGAGCGACAACTCCGCGTAGTTGGGGAAGCCGAGCAGCTCGGCGCTCTGGTGGCGCAGCGCGAGGATGCGGTCGATCACCTCGGTGTTGTCGTAGCGCCCCGGCACCGGGCCTTGATCGGAGGCGCGCGTCACGTAAGCCTCGTACATGGCCTCGCGCAGCGCCCGATCGTCGGCGTAGGTCATCACCGCGATGTAGGTCGGCGGCTCGAGGTTGAGCAGCCAGCCCTCCAGCCCGTTGCGCTCGGCCGCTTGGCGCGCCAGCGCGCGGGTGGACGGGGGCAGGCCGGCGAGGCCCGCTTCGTCGGTGATATGCCGGGTCCAGGCCTGGGTGGCGTCCAACACGTTGTCGGCGAAACGGCTGCACAGCGCTGTGAGCTCTTCCTGCACCGCCTTGTAATTGGCCTTGATCTGCGCGGGCAAATCCACGCCCGCCAGGCGGAAGTCGCGCAGGGCGTTGTCGATCACCTTGCGCTGAGCCGCATCGAGGCGCTGGTACTCGCGCCCCTCCCGAATCGACTGGTAGGCCGCGAACAGCCGACTGTCGTGGCCGAGTTCGGTGGCATAGGCGCTCAGTTTGGGCAGGCAGGCGTTGTAGGCCGCGCGCAGCGCCTCGGAGTTGACCACCGCGTTGAGGTGGCCGACCGGCGACCAGGCGCGTTCCAGGCGATCCTCCAGCGCCTCCAGCGGCGCCACCAAGTTGTCCCAGGTGTAGGGCCCGGCCTGGGCGAGCAGCGCCTCGCGCGCGGCGCGGTTGTCGGCCAGGATCTGGTCGATGGCGGGCTCCACATGCTCGGGTCGGATCTGGCTGAAGGCCGGCAGCCCGGCGGTGTGCAACAAGGGGTTGTCCATGGACGCTCGGTTCTCCTGTGCGGCAAGACGAATCATTCTGCGGGGCGGCGCGGCGTCGGTCAAAGGACCGCGCCTGTGCACACGCCGGGGGTAAGACGTCGAACGCGGCAGGCCCCCTGGTTTCAAGGCCCTGCTAGAATCCCCGGGATGAACGCCCCTGCGCACCCTTATGACGCGCTCACTCCCGACCGGGTGCTGGACGCGGTGGAGGCCCTGGGGCTGCGCCCCGACGGGCGGCTGCTCGCGCTCAACAGCTACGAGAACCGCGTCTATCAGATCGGCATAGAGGATGACCGCTTCGTGGTGGCGAAGTTCTATCGTCCCGCGCGCTGGGACGATGCCGCCATCCTGGAGGAGCACGCCTACGCCCTGGCGCTGGCCGAGGCGGAGATCCCCGTGGTCGCGCCGCTGATGCTGGAGGGGCGCACGCTGCACCACGACGGGCCGTTCCGCTACGCGGTGTTCCCGCGCCGCGGGGGGCGCGCGCCGTCGCTGGACAATCCCGAGCACCTCACCTGGCTGGGCCGCTTCCTGGGGCGCATCCACCTGCTCGGCGCGGCACGACGCTTCGAGCATCGCCCGCGCGTGAGCCCCGCGGATGGGCGCAGCGCGCTCGCCTACCTGCTGGCCGAGGCCGTGCCCGACGCGTTGGCGCACAACTACCGCGCGGCGGCCGAACCCCTGCTGGACGCGGTGGAGGCCGCCTTCGAGCGCGTCGGGCCCTATCGCACCCTGCGCCTGCACGGCGACTGCCATGCCGGCAACGTGCTGTGGACCGATGCGGGCCCCCATTTCGTGGACCTCGACGACTGCCGCAACGGCCCCGCGGTGCAGGACCTGTGGATGCTGCTCTCGGGTACACGTGAGGAGATGGAGGGCCAGCTGCGCGCCCTGCTCGAGGGCTACCGGGAGTTCTACGACTTCGACCCGCTGGAGCTGCACCTCGTCGAGGCGCTGCGCGCGCTGCGGCTCATCACCTACAGCGCGTGGCTGGCCCGCCGCTGGGACGATCCCGCCTTTCCCATGCACTTCCCCTGGTTCCACACCGCCCGCTACTGGGAGGATCAGCTGCAGACGCTGCGCGAGCAGCGGGAGCGGCTCGCCGAACCGCCCTTGGCGCTGTAGGCGCACCCACCGCCGCCACGCGCACCGGGGAGTGACTTGCAGCCGTCACCGGCAGGGTCCATTATGTCAATGGTTTGACAGAAGGAAGCGCGCATCGATTCAGCGTTTCCGGCGGCACAGGGGGTGCCGCCGTTATCAGCGGCCCCACCGTTGATAACCACGCAGGGGGAGAATCACGCTGTCTCGCGCTGCGAGGCCTGAGAGATCCAGGATGGATTTACTCAGACCGTCCATAACACCAATAACAATGGGGGTGGTGATGCAGATTTACGTCGGCAACATCCGCGGCACCAAAACGGACCTGCACGGCTTCTTCGGCACCTATGCCCGTCGCGCCGAGACCTTCCGCATCCTGCAACGCACCGGGCGACGTCCCGGGGTGCGCTATGCGGTCATCGAGCTCGAGCCCGACCGGCTGGCCGAGAAGGCCATCGCCGGGCTGAACGGCAAGCGTCTGCTCGGCACACCGGTGACCGTGCGCGAGTTCGTGTACCGCTACTGCGCCAACGAGCGCCGCGCGCTCAACTGGCGCCAGCGCCCGTGGCCGCACGCTGAGCGGCGACAGACCGAGCGCCGGTTCAACCCGGTGAATATACCGCCCGAACCGGAGGAGAAGGCGGTGGAGGGGGAATTCCTGTGGGACAAGGAGGCCTACCTGCGCTGAGCGCGCCGCGATGAGCCTGCGCGCCTTCGACGGCCGGCACCCCGAGCTGGCGACGGGCGCGTGGGTGGACGCCAGCGCGCTGGTCGTCGGCGCGGTGAGCCTCGGCGCCGATGCCTCGGTGTGGCCCATGGCGGTGGCGCGCGGGGACGTGAACCGCATCGAGATCGGGGCGCGCACCAACATCCAGGACGCCAGCGTGTTGCACGTCACGCACGCGCACGGCGACGCCCCCGGCTATCCGCTCAGCATCGGCGCGGAGGTGACGGTCGGTCACCGCGTCGTGCTGCACGGCTGCAGCATCGGGGAGCGCTGTCTGATCGGCATGGGCGCGGTGGTGATGGACGGCGCCGTGCTGGAGCCCTATGTGCTGCTCGGCGCCGCCAGCGTGGTGCCGCCCGGTAGGCGGCTCGAAGGCGGTTATCTCTGGCTCGGCAGCCCCGCCCGCCGCGTGCGCCCGCTGCGCGCCGAGGAGCGCGCCTGGATCGAGTATTCCGCGGGTTTCTACGTCGAGCTCAAGAACCGGCACGCCGCCGGCTAGAGGGTCTGCATCAATTCAGCCTGGATCTTTTACACCACGCACATCCCTGTGCCGCGGGACGCGCTGCATCGCGCGGCGCTTCCGCAAGGCCCGCGTCACGCCCCCGCCCGCAGCGCGGCGATGACCGGCGCCGTGGCAGGGCGCACCTTGCGCCAGATGGAGAACGACTCGGCCGCCTGCTCCACCAACATGCCGACGCCGTCCAAGGCCTGCGCCGCGCCGTGGGCCGCCGCCCAGCGCAGAAACGGCGTGGGTTCCTTGCCGTACATCATGTCGTAGCACCAGCCGCCGGGCGCCAGCGCGTCGTCCGGCAGCGGCGGCAGCTCGCCGCCGAGGCTCGCGCTGGTGGCGTTGATGATGAGGTCGTAAGCCCCTTGCAGACCCCCGTAGCCTCCGCCGCGCACCCGCCCCGTCGCCGCAAAGGCCTCCGCGAGCACCTCCGCGCGGTCGGCGGTGCGGTTGGCGATGTGGAGCTCGGCCGGGCCTTCGGCGAGCAGCGGGCCGAGCACACCGCGCGCCGCGCCGCCGGCGCCGAGCAGCAGCACCCGCTTGCCGGCGAGCGGCGCGGCGTGGTTCTGGGTGAGATCGCGCACCAGGCCCACGCCGTCGGTGTTGTCGCCGATCAGGTAGCCGTCGCGCCGGCACACGAAGGTGTTCACGGCCCGCGCCTCGCCGGCGCGCTCGCTGAGCTCGTCGGCGAGCGCGAAGGCCTCGCCCTTGAAGGGCACCGTGATGTTGAGGCCCTTGCCGCCGTTGGCGGCGAAATTCCCCACGGCCTGCGCGAAGCCGCCGAGGTCGACGTGGATCGCGCTGTAATGCACGCGCTGGCCGGTCTGCTGCGCAAACAGGGCGTGGATACGCGGCGACTGGCTGTGCGCGACCGGATTGCCCATCACAGCGTATTCGTCCGGCCGGGTATCGAAGTCGAACAGATCCGCCATACCGGCGCTCCTCGTAAAACGGCCCGCGCGCGCCTCAGTCGAAGATGCCGCGCCCGAAGCTGCCGAGCAGGATGAAGAAAAACAGGATAGACAACACCGCGCCCGCCGGCAGGGTGATGATCCAGGACAGGAAGATGGTGCGCACCACGCGCAGGTCCAGCGCCGCGATACCGCGCGCGAGCCCGACACCGAGCACCGCACCTACCAGGGTATGGGTGGTGGAGATCGGCAGTCCGGTGCCGGAGGCGAGCACCACCGTGCCGGCCGCGGCCAGCGTGGCGGCGAAGCCGCGGCTGGGCGTGAGTTCGGTGATGCGCGAACCGACCATGGCGATCACCTTCTTGCCGTAGGTCACCAGACCCAGCACGATGCCGAAGCCGCCGAGCAACAGGATCCACGACGGCATCACGGTGCGCGTGTCGATCTCCCCGCCCGACTGCACCACGCCCACCACCGCGGCCAGCGGTCCCACCGCGTTGGCGACGTCGTTGGAGCCGTGGGCGAAGGCCATGGCACACGCGGTGACCAGCATCAGGACGCCGAACACCTTCTCGACGTTCGCGAAATGGAAGTCGCGCTCGGCGCTCGGGTCGAACTTCAGCCGGCGGATGGCGAGGATGCCGATGCCCATGATGATCAGGCCGACCAGGGTCGCGATGGCGTAGTTCTGACCCGTGGTCAGGTCGATGCCGATGTGGGTGAGGCCTTTGAACAGCGTGACCAGCGAGACGATGAAGCCGACCAGGAAGATGTACATCGGCACATACCGCTTGGCGCTGGCCAAGGGATTGGGCGTATCCAAGATGAGGCGCTGCACGCTGAAGAACAGCGCATAGGCGATCGCCCCAGCGAGCATGGGCGAGACCACCCAACTCATGGCGATGTTGACCACCTTGCCCCACTGCACCGCCTCCACGCCCACGCCCACGGCGGCGAAGCCGACGATGGCGCCGATGATCGAATGGGTGGTGGAGACCGGCCAGCCGAAGCTCGACGCGACCAGGAGCCAGATGCCGGCGGCGAGCAGCGAGGCGAGCATGCCGTACACCAGCAGCTCGGGGGCCTGCGCGAACAGCCCCGCGTCCACCATCCCGCTGCGCACCGTGGCGGTCACCGCGCCGCCGGCGAGATAG
Source organism: Ectothiorhodospiraceae bacterium 2226 (assembly GCA_013348725.1). Classification (NCBI taxonomy): domain Bacteria; kingdom Pseudomonadati; phylum Pseudomonadota; class Gammaproteobacteria; order Chromatiales; family Ectothiorhodospiraceae; species Ectothiorhodospiraceae bacterium 2226. The sequence goes on along the minus strand of CP054689.1, from coordinate 1,562,994 downwards.
GCACCGGCGAACTCGAACACCGCGGCGATGATGATGGCTTGTTTGATGGTGAGCGCGCGCGAGCCGACCGAGGTCGACATCGCGTTTGCCACGTCGTTGGCACCGACGCCCCAGGCCATGAACAGGCCGAACGCGACCGCCAGCAGGATCAGGATCAGTCCATATTCCATCGATTGTCGGCTAGCTTCTTGTTTTAACGGGCGAGCATCAGCTGCAGGCGGCTACCCACCTGCTGCGCGAGGTCGGCGATGTCGCCCACCCAGGCGATGATCTGGTAGGTAAACATCACATCGACCGGGGGAAGATCCCGCTCGATGGCGAACAGCCCCTCGCGCACCTTGACCTGGATCGTGTCGGTCTCGCTCTCGATGGCGTCGAGCTTGCGCAGCATCTCCTCCACACGCACCACCTCGCCGCCGCTGAAACCCGTGTCGAGCAACTCGTCGAGTTCGTCCACCGCGACATGCGCCTGGGTCACCGCATCGAGGCAGCGGGCCACGAAGGCGCGAAACGGCTCGGCGATGGGGCCGGGGATCTGCATACGCCGCCCCAGCATCAGGCCGGCGATGTCCTTGGTCTTGTTGGCGATTTGGTCCTGGCGCCACAGCACCTCGAGCACGTCGGGGCGCGACACGGGCATGAACAGCCCCTTGGGCAGGTGCATGCGCAGGTCCTTCTTGAGCGCGTCGGCCTTGTGCTCGCAAGTCGTGATCAGCCGCTGCTGCGCGGCCGCCGTTTCCCAATCGCCGGCCAGCGCGGCGTCGACGAAGCGGATCAGTTCGCGCGCGCATGACTCGACCTGCGCCATGTGCTGCTGCAGCGGGCGAATGGGGGAACTGCCGAAGAGGTCCGTGATGTAGCTACGCGGGGCCATGAGCTGTTTCGATCCGTGTTAAACGCTGGATTGTAGCGCAGACAGACAGCGCCGCGCAGCAGGCGCGTTCAGGACTCTTCGCGCAGCCACTGGGCGGCCTGTTTCGCGTAGTAGGTCAGCACCGCGTCGGCGCCCGCGCGCCGAAAGGCGAGCAGTGCCTCCATCACCGCCTTGCGCTCGTCGAGCCAACCGTTCTGGGCGGCGGCCTTGAGCATGGCGTATTCGCCGCTCACCTGGTAGGCGAAGGTCGGCACGCCGAAGCGCTGCTTCACGCGCCACACGATGTCGAGATAGGGCATGCCCGGCTTGACCATCACCATGTCGGCCCCCTCGGCGAGGTCCAACTCCACCTCGCGCAGCGCCTCGTCGCCGTTGCCGGGATCCATCTGGTAGGTGTGCTTGTCCGCGGCGCCCAGGGCGGCGGCCGAGCCGACCGCGTCGCGGAACGGGCCGTAATAGCTGGAGGCGTACTTCGCGGAATAGGCCAGGATGCGCGTGTGGATGTGGCCGGCGCTCTCCAGCGCGCGGCGGATGGCGCCCACGCGGCCGTCCATCATGTCCGACGGCGCCACCACGTCGGCGCCGGCCGCGGCGTGGGACAGGGCCTGGCGCACCAGCACCTCGACGGTCTCGTCGTTGAGCACGTAGCCGGCGGCGTCGATCAGCCCGTCCTGACCGTGCGTGGTGTAGGGGTCGAGGGCGACGTCGGTGATGACCCCGAGTTCGGGCACCGCAGCCTTGAGCGCACGCACCGCCCGTTGGGCCAGGCCGTCGGGATTGTAGGCCTCGCGTGCGTCCTCGCTCTTGGTGGCGGCATCCGGCACCGGAAACAGGGCGAGCGCGGGGATGCCCATCGCCGCAAGGTTCTCGGCCTCGCGCACCAGCTCGTCCACGGCGAGGCGTTCCACGCCCGGCATGGACGGCACCGGCTCGCGCCGACCGTTACCCTCCAGCACGAACACCGGATAGATCAGGTCGTCGACCGATAGGCGCGCCTCGCGCATCAAACGCCGGCTGAAGGGATCGCGGCGCATGCGCCGCGGTCGGATGGAAAGCTCCGCCATGGTTTGGGACTCCTGCCTCACTGCCGGACCGGGCCGCCATCATACCGTAAGGGTGGCGCGCCGGCGGCCTCCGTCGCCATCAGTAATTGACAATCATTCGCATTCGCGCTTACATGGAACTCAGAGGACGAGGAGCAACCATGTACGTTTGCCTGTGCCAAGGTGTCACCGACCGCCAGATTCGCGCCGCCGCCGAGGACGGTGCCCGCACCGTGCGCGACCTGAACCGGCGCCTGGGCGTCGGCACCGGCTGCGGCAAGTGCACATCCTGCGCACGCGAAGTGCTCGCGGCGCACCCGGCGGTGCGCGTCGCGCCGCCGACCCGCCCCGCCCGACGCCCCGCCGCCGAGCCCGCGTGCCCGTTTCCGGACCCCGAACCGGTGCCCGCCTGAGCCCGCCGCCGCCTGCTAGACTTCGCGCCATAACAAGCTGCTTGCGGCCACGGAGGGCGAGGCATGAAAGGCGATCCCAAGGTCATCGACTACCTCAATCGCGTGCTCACCAACGAGCTCACCGCGATCAACCAGTACTTCCTGCACGCCCGCATGTACAAGAACTGGGGCCTGACCAAGCTGGACGACAAGGAATACGAGGAGTCGATTGACGAGATGAAGCACGCCGATCGGCTGATCGAGCGCATCCTGTTCCTGGAGGGTCTGCCCAATCTGCAGAACCTCGGCAAGCTGCTCGTCGGCGAGCACGTCCAGGAGATGCTCGAGTGCGACCTCAAGCTCGAACAGGACGGGCTGGCGCTGCTGCGGGAGGCGATCGCTTATTGCGAGCAGGTGCAGGACTACACGTCGCGGGAACTGTTCGAGGACATCCTGGAGAGCGAGGAGGAGCACATCGACTGGCTGGAGACCCAACTCGAACTCATCCAGCGCATCGGGCTCCAGAATTACCAACAATCGATGATGTAGTACGGGGCGGCCCGGCGCGCGTCGCCACCGACGCCCGCGGCTTTTGCACCACGTTGCCCTACACCTAATCCTCGCCCTCGGCACACGGGTCGGCCGACCACGTGCCCACGCGGTTGAGCGGCGCCATGAGTGCGGTCCCCCACCGGGCGCCGCATCGCGTCGTGGGGGCGCGCTCACCCGTGCCACGCCTTCGATCGGGTGCCCCTTTTTCAGGAACGGCCAGCATGCGGCGCCCAGAATCGGCGCCGCGACCGTCTGCAAGACCCTACGGGCCATACGTTATACTTGCGGCGGGTAGGCACTACCTCGATATCAAGGAGTCTGTAATGCGTGAGTATCGGCGAGCCACACACCCATGGGGCGCCTGGTTGGTCGCGCTGCTGCTGGGGCTGGCTGGAGGCGCGGCGTGGGCCGAGGACCCGCAGCGCCAGTTGGAGGAGGCCTCCGATCGCATGTTCGACGCGCTGGAGCGCGAGCAGGAGCGTCTGCGCGAGAACCCCGAGCACATCTATACGATAGTCGACGAGATCCTGGTCCCGCTGGTCGATTTCGAGCGCGCCTCGCAGTGGGTGCTGGGTCCGCATTGGCGCCAGGCCTCACCTGAGCAGCGCGAGCGCTTCATGCGCGAATTCCGCACCCTGTTGGTGCGTTTCTACGGCCAGGCACTGGCCGAGTTCGTGGTGTCCAACGGCGTGCCGCCGCGCGACGTGGTCCGCTTTCAGCCGATGCGCGGGGAACCCGAGGGCGGCCAGGCCGTGGTGCGCTCGCAGATTCGCCCGCCGGGCGGCGGCCAGCCGGTGTCGGTGGCCTACCGCATGAGTCAGCGCAACGACGAGTGGCGCGTGTTCGATGTCGCCGTCGACGGCATCAGCATGATTGCCACCTATCGCTCGAGCTTTGCCGCCGAGATCCGCCAGGGCGGCATGGACGGGCTGCTGCGCACCCTGGCCGAGCGCAACCGGCGCCTCGCCCAGCCGCAGTAACCCGTGGACGAGGCGGCGCGCGTGCGCATCGACCGATGCGTATGCAAGGGGCGCACGTTTGCGGAGTTGCTTGCGCTCGGCGCGACGATGGACTTCGATCCGGACCTCGTGGCGCTGGCCACCGGCGCCAGCCTCGACTGCGGCACCTGCCGGCCGTGGCTCGAGCGCGCGCTGCGCGAGCGGCGCCCCTGCTTCGAGCCCGCGGTCGGGAGCCATCCGCAGGGCGCGGCCCTGCTCGCGCATTTCGGCGCGGGCCGCTGCGGCTGAACGGCAGTCGCGCGCCGTGCGGACTACTTAACAATCCACCACCTGAGCTTGCTCCCGCCGGCGCGGTGATACAATGGCCGGTCGGGCGGAAACCCGCGCAGGGAATCGAGGGAACACATCCGTGGAGCAATTCCGAGGAACCACCATATTGTCCGTCCGCCGCGCCGGCGAAGTCGTGCTGGGTGGCGACGGCCAGGTCACGCTGGGCAACACCGTGATGAAGGCCAATGCGCGCAAGGTGCGCCGGCTGTATCACGATCGCGTAATCGCGGGCTTTGCCGGCGGCACGGCCGACGCCTTCACGCTGTTCGAGCGCTTCGAGGGCCGCCTGGAGAAGCACCAGGGGCACTTGGTGCGCTCCGCCGTCGAGCTGGCCAAGGACTGGCGCACCGACCGCATGCTGCGCCGCCTGGAGGCGCTGCTGGCGGTGGCCGATAAGGAGACCTCGCTGATCATCTCCGGCAACGGCGACGTGATCGAGCCCGAAGAGGGCCTGATCGCCATCGGCTCCGGCGGGCCCTTCGCCCAGGCCGCGGCGCGTGCCCTGCTGCACAACACCGAGCTGTCGGCGCGCGATATCGTGGAGAAGTCGCTCAATATCGCCGCCGACATCTGCATCTACACCAACACGAATCTCGCCATCGAGACCCTCACGGACTGAGGCACCGCCATGTCGAACATGACCCCACGGGAAATCGTCCAGGAGCTGGACAAGTACATCATCGGCCAAGCGGACGCCAAGCGCGCCGTCGCCGTCGCCTTGCGTAACCGGTGGCGCCGCGGCCAGGTCGACGAGCCGCTGCGCGGCGAGATCACGCCCAAGAACATCCTGATGATCGGCCCGACCGGCGTCGGCAAGACCGAGATCGCACGGCGCCTGGCCAAGCTCGCCAACGCGCCGTTCATCAAGGTCGAGGCCACCAAGTTCACCGAGGTCGGCTACGTGGGGCGCGACGTCGAGTCGATCGTCCGCGACCTGGTCGACGTGGCCATCAAGATGACCCGCGAGCAGGAGATGAAGAAGGTGCGCCACCGCGCCATGGACGCGGCCGAGGAGCGCGTGCTCGACGCCCTGCTGCCGCCCCCGCGCGGCTTCACCGGCGAACCGCAGGCGCAGGAGAGCAACACCCGCCAGACCTTCCGCAAACGCCTGCGGGAAGGTCAACTCGACGAGCAGGAGATCGAGATCGAGGTCAGCGCCACGACGGGGGTGGAGATCATGGCCCCGCCCGGCATGGAGGAGATGACCAGTCAGTTGCAGAGCCTGTTCCAGAACATGGGCGGCGGGCGCACCAAGGCCCGGCGCCTGCGCATCAAGGAGGCGCTCAAGCTGCTCACCGAGGAGGAGGCGGCCAAGCTGGTCAACGAGGACGACATCAAGACCCGCGCGCTGACCAACGTGGAGCAGAACGGCATTGTGTTCCTGGACGAGATGGACAAGATCGCCAAGCGCGGGGAGCACGGCGGGCCCGACGTCTCGCGCGAGGGCGTGCAACGCGACCTGCTGCCGCTGGTCGAGGGCTCCACGGTGAACACCAAACACGGCATGCTGAAGACCGACCACATCCTGTTCATCTGCTCGGGCGCGTTTCACCTGTCCAAACCCTCGGACCTGATCCCCGAGCTGCAGGGCCGCCTGCCGATCCGCGTCGAGCTCTCCCCGCTGGGCGTGCAGGAGTTCGTGCGCATCCTCACCGAGACCAACGCCTCGCTCACCGAGCAGTACAGTGCCCTGCTGCACACCGAGGGCGTCGGCGTGCGCTTCACGGAGGACGGCATCGCGCGCATCGCCGAGGTGGCCTGGCAGGTCAACGAGAATACCGAGAACATCGGCGCGCGGCGCCTGCACACGGTGATGGAACGGCTGCTGGAGGAGATCTCCTTCACCGCCGCCGACCACAGCGGCGAGACGCTGACCGTCGATGCGGCCTACGTCGATAGTCAACTCGGCGAACTGGCCCAGAACGAAGACCTGAGCCGTTACATCCTGTAGTTAGCCAGGCGCACGCCGTAGGAGACTCCATGGCAACCGGCAATCAACGACCCCGTCCGACGGACATCAAGCTGCACCAGAAGTCGCGCGTGCTGGAGGTGGCATTCGACGACGGCAGCCGCTTCCAGCTGCCGTGCGAGTACCTGCGCGTGTACTCGCCCTCGGCCGAGGTGCGCGGCCACGGCCCGGGTCAGGAGACCTTGCAGCTCGGCAAGGAGAACGTGAACATCACCAACATCGAGCCGGTGGGCACCTACGCCGTGCAGCTGCACTTCGACGACGGGCACAACACCGGCATCTACTCCTGGGAGACGCTGTACACCCTCGGCGTGAACCAGGAACGCCTGTGGGACGAGTACCTGCAGAACCTGGCCAAGGCCGGCTATCCGCGTAAGGAGCCCACATGAGCGAGCGGCGCGAACCGCCCGTGTCGGGCGCCCCCCCCGACGACAACACCGACTTCGGCTTCCAGCGCGTACCGCTGGAGGAGAAGGTGCGCCGCGTCGGCGACGTGTTTCACTCGGTGGCCGCGCGTTACGACCTCATGAACGACCTCATGTCGCTCGGCATCCACCGCTGGTGGAAGTACTACACCACGCTCACCGCCAATGTGCGCCGCGGCCAGCGCGTGCTGGATCTGGCCGCCGGCACCGGCGACCTCGCCATGCGCCTCGCCGAGCGCGTGGGGCGCGACGGTCAAGTGGTGCTCTGCGACATCAACGACTCCATGCTGCGGGTGGGGCGCACGCGCCTGCTCGATGCCGGCGTGGCGGGCAACGTGCAGTATGTGCAGGCCGACGCCGAGCATCTGCCCTTTCCCGACAACAGCTTCCACACCATCACCATCGCCTTCGGACTGCGCAACGTCACGCGCAAGGCGGAGGCGCTGGCCTCCATGCGCCGCGCGCTGCGCCCCGGCGGGCAGCTGTTGGTGCTCGAGTTCTCCAAGCCCACGCTGCCGGGCCTGGCGCCGCTGTACGACGCCTATTCGTTCAACCTGTTGCCGCTGATGGGCAAGCTGGTGGCCGGCGACGCGGAGAGCTACCGCTACTTGGCCGAATCGATTCGCATGCACCCCGACCAGGGCACCCTGCAGGGCATGATGGAGGGCGCCGGGCTGGAGCGCTGCAGCTACACCAACCTCAGCGGGGGCATCGTCGCCCTGCACCACGGCTATAAGCTGTAATCCCGCCGTGCGACACCCGGTCCGCGCGGCATGAACCGCCCCGACTCCACGCCCTGGCTGCGGCCCGCCGCGCAAGCGGTCAATGCCGCGCTGCGCCTGGATCCCGCCGCCCCGCGACGGCTCGCGCGCCTGGCCGGCAAGACCATCGCGCTGGAGCTGCGCGGCACGCCGTGGACCGTGTATTGCGTGCCCGCCGAAGGGGGGCTGGCGCTGCGCGACCACAGCGACGCGCCGGCCGATGCGCGTATCCGCGCCACCCCGCTCACCTACCTGCGGCTCGCCCTGAGCGACGACAGCACGGACTTGGTGTTCGCCGGCGAGGTGCAGGTGGAGGGGGACGTGGAGCTCGGGCAGCGCTTTCAGCGCCTGCTCACCGGGCTGGACATCGACTGGGAAGAGCGGCTCGCGCAACTGATCGGCGATGTGGCGGCCCACCAGCTGATGCGCGCGGCGCGCGCCACCGGCGCCTGGAGCAAGGCGACGGCGCACAACCTCGCGCTCGACCTCGGCGAGTACCTGCAGGATGAGACCCGCCTGCTGCCGCCGCGCGCGCTGGTGGAGGACTACCTCGCCGCGGTCGACCGCACCCGCTCGGACGTGGACCGCCTCGAGCAGCGGGTGCGGCGGCTGGCGCAGCGCCTCGCGGGGGAGGATACGCCGTGAGGCCGGGGCAGATCGTACGACTGTTCTACATCGGCTGGGTGCTGCAAAAGCATGGCGTGGACGAACTCCTGTTCGCCCTGCCGCTGTTTCGCCAACTGCGGTTCTTGGTGTACCTCTCGCCCGCCTACTGGGTGGGACGGCGCGACCGCCTGCGGCTCACGCGCGGCGTGCGCATCCGCCAAGCCCTGATCGATCTCGGCCCGCTGTTCGTAAAGTTCGGGCAGCTGTTATCCACCCGTCGCGACCTGTTGCCGGACGACCTCGCGCGCGAGCTCGCGGCGTTGCAGGATCGCGTGCCGCCCTTCGCCGGCCGCCAGGCGCGCGCCATCGCCGAGCGCGCCTACGGCACCACCCTCGACACGATTTTCGCCGAGTTCTCCGAAGAGGCGCTGGCCTCGGCCTCCATCGCTCAGGTGCACGCGGCGCGCCTGCACGACGGCAGCGAGGTGGTGGTCAAGATCGTTCGGCCCGACATCGAAAGCACCATTCGGCGCGACATCGGGCTGCTGCGCCTGGTGGCCGACAACCTGCAGCGTTACTGGCCCGACGCGCGGCGCCTGCGCCCGCGCGAGCTGGTGGACGATTACGAGCGGACGCTGATCGACGAACTCGATCTGCAACGCGAGGCGGCCAATGCCTCGCTGCTGCGGCGCAACTTCGAGGACTCGCCGCTGCTGTACATCCCCGCCGTGCACTGGCCCTATACGCGGCGCGAGGTCATGGTGATGGAGCGCGTGCACGGCACCCCCATCAGCGACGTGGGCGCCCTGCGTGCGCAGAGGATCGACTTGAAGCGCCTGAGCGAGATGGGCGTGGAGATATTCTTCAGCCAGGTGTTCCGCGACAGCTTCTTCCACGCCGACATGCACCCGGGCAACATCTTCGTCTCGCCCGAGGGCCAGTACATCGCGGTGGACTTCGGCATCATGGGCACCCTCTCGCGCGAGGACCAGCGCTACCTCGCCGAGAACTTCCTCGCCTTCTTCGAGCGCGACTACCGGCGCGTGGCCGAGCTGCACGTCGAATCGGGCTGGGTGCCGGGCGGCACCCGCGTGGAGGAGTTCGAGGCGGCCATCCGCACCGTGTGCGAACCGATCTTCCAGCGCCCGCTCAAGGACATCTCCTTCGGGCACCTGCTGCTGCGCCTGTTCCAGACCGCGCGGCGCTTCAACATGGAGGTGCAGCCGCAACTCGTACTGCTGCAGAAGACGCTGCTCAACATCGAGGGCCTGGGGCGACAGCTCTACCCGGACCTCGACCTGTGGCAGACGGCCAAGCCGTATCTGGAACGCTGGATGGAGGATCAGGTGGGGCCGGCGGCATTCTTCCGCCACCTGCGCGAGGAGTTGCCGCGCTGGGCCGAGCGGCTGCCGCACCTGCCCTCGTTGGTGCACGACGTGCTGGAGCAGCAGCGCCGCGAGCGGGTGGGGCAGGCGAGCCAGGCAGACGAGCTGCGCAAGATCCGCCGCGATCTGCGCCGCTACCAGCGCCGCGCCTACGCCGGTGCCGCGGGCGGCGCGCTGATGCTGTCGGCCGCCTTACTGGTCGGGCTGGGCCATCCGCCCCCTTACGTGGCGCAGGCGCCCCTGCTCGCCTGGCTGCTCGCGCTGAGCGGCGCGCTCGTGCTCTGGATCGGCTGGCCGCGGCGCGACTGAGACCTGCGCCGACCGAGCAGTGACCGTCTGATGGAGCGGTGTGGGGCGCCTGGACCGCAACCCGAACGCGCTAGGGTTTGGGCGGCGCCGGAGGGGACTGCCCCCCGGTCGACATGCGCTCAGGCCGCGCGCTGCAGGGCGCCCTCGACCCGCTCTCGTCGGTCACGCCCCACCAGCTGCTCGATCAACGTGAGGGCGAAATCCATCGCCGTCCCCGGGCCTTTCGAGGTGATCACCCGGCCGTCCACCACCACCGGCTCGTCGGTCAGCGCGGCGCCGCCCGCGTCCTGGTCCAAGGCGCCGGGAAAGCAGGTGGCACGGCGGCCGTCCAACAGACCGGCGCGCGCCAGCACCTTGGGACCGGCACAAATGGCGGCCGTGTAGCGCCCGCGTTCGGCGTGCGCGCGCAGCAGGGCGAGGAGACGCTCGTCCTGCGCCAGGTGGTCGGCCCCCGGCAGCCCGCCGGGCAGGGCGATCAGGTCGAAATCCTGCTCCAGCACCTGGTCGAGCGTCACATCCGGCACCAGCACCGTGCCGCGGCTCGCGCGCACGGGTCCCGGGCGCAGGCCGGCGGTGACCACCTCCACCTCGGCGCGACGCAGCAGGTCGATGATGGTGACCGCCTCGAGTTCTTCGCAGCCCTCCGCTAGGGGGACAAGGACACGCGCCATGGCTCCCTCCTTTGGTCCGTGACCTGCAGTAAGTCTGACACAGGCACCAGCCGCACGCCGGTGCCCTCCAACTCGGGCAGCACCGCTTCCAACACGTCGAGCGTCTCGGGATAGGGATGCCCGATACCCACCGCCGCACCCGTGCGCCTGGCCTGCGCCAGTAGCCGCCGCCACTGGGCCTCGATGGCGATCGGACGTGGATCGTGGTCGAGAAACACATCGCGGCCCAGGGTCGGCAGGGCCTGCTCGCGTGCCATCTGCTTGGCGATGGTGGCGTGCGTGGTGCGGCTGTCGACAAAGTAAAGCCCACCCAGCGTGCGCAGTTCCTCCATGAGCCACAGCATGTGGCCGGGGTGGCGGGTAAGCAGGCTGCCCATGTGGTTGTTGATTCCGACCACATGCGGAACCGCCGCCACGTTGGCACGCACGGTGGCCGCCAGCTCCTCGCGGCTCATGTCGAGGAGCAGCGCGCCGCGGCCCGGCTCGCGCTCGCCGACCGGCTGCATGGGCTGGTGGAGCATGACCTCCTTGCCGGCCGCGTGGGCGCGCTCGGCGAGGGTGCGGGCGTGGGGCGTATGGGGCAGGACGGCGACGGTCACCGCGCCCGGCAGATCCACCGCGCGCCGGCCCTCCAGCCAGCGGTCCCCAAGGTCGTCAATGATGAGCGCAACATAAGCCGGGCGCGGCGGCTCGAACCCGGCGGCGACCGACGGGGCGATGAGCAGCAGCGCGCACAGCAGCGCGAGTGGAAGCGTTCGGTACATTGTTTTTCTTGTTCAAAATAAAGCGGCGCCCGCAGGCGCCGCTCAGTGTCGCTCAAGCCCGCATGGATCAGGAGCGGCTGTTCATGAGGTACATCCCCTTCAAGAGGTTCAGCGCCTCGTACAGCGGGTAGTCGGTGGTGGCCAGCTCCAGGCGCTCGCTGTCGCCCGCCCGGTTGCGGCGATTGCGCGGCACCTCGGCGCCCTCTTCGTCCGCCGGCGCGGCCTCTTCCAGCTGGCCGTTGCGCAGGTGACGGTTGAGATCGGACTCGCGCAGACCCTGGAAGCCGCCCTCCGCCTGGGCGAGCTGCACCGACTCGAGCGGGATGTCCGGGGTGATGCCGTGCGCCTGGATGGAGCGGCCCTTGGGCGTGAAGTAACGCGCCGTGGTCAGCTTCAGCGCGGTCTCGTTGCCCATCGGCATGATGGTCTGTACCGAGCCCTTGCCGAAGGTGTCCTCGCCCATGACGATCGCGCGGCGGTGATCCTGCAACGCGCCGGCGACGATCTCGGAGGCCGAGGCGGAACCGCCGTTGACCAGCACCACGATGGGCGCCCCTTCCAGCGTATCGTTCGGGTTGGCGTGGAACTTGAGTTCCGAACCCGGCACGCGACCCTCGGTGTACACGATGAGTCCCTGGTCGAGGAAGGCGTCGGCCACCGCCACGGAGGCGTTCAGCACGCCGCCGGGGTTGTTGCGCAGGTCGAGCACCAGGCCCTTGAGCGCGCCGTCGTTCTCATTCTTCAAGCTCTGCAACGCCCTGACCACGTCCTCGCCGGTACGCGACTGGAACTGCGTGATGCGCAGGTAGCCGAAGCCGGGCTCCAGGGTGCGCGAGCGCACGCTCTGCACCTTGATGATGGCGCGCGTGATGGTGATGTCGAGCGGCCGGTCCTCGCCGTCGCGCACCACCGTCAGGGTGAGATCGGTGTTGGGCTTGCCGCGCATCATCTTGACCGCGTCGGACAGGCTCATGCCCTTCACCGGGGTCTCGTCGAGGCGGATGATGGTGTCGCCCGCACGGATGCCGGCACGCGCAGCCGGCGTCTCGTCGATGGGCGCGACCACCTTCACGAAGCCGTCTTCCATGCTGACCTCGATGCCGAGGCCGCCGAACTCGCCGGAGGTGCCGACCCGCAGGTCCTTGTATTCGTCCGTATCGAGATACGCGGAGTGGGGGTCGAGCCCGGTGAGCATGCCGCGGATGGCGTGCTGCAGCAGGGTGCGGTCGTCGACTTCTTCGACGTAATCGTTTTTGATGCGCGCGAAGACCTCGGTGAACGCACGCAACTCCTCCACCGGGAGGACGACCGTCTGTGGCTCACTGCGATCGGCCAGGACGCTGCCGCCCAAGGCCAGCAACACGCCCATCAAGAGTCCGGTCGAAAGGATCACGGCTTTATGGAACATCGGCTTCATAGTCGTCTCCCAGGGCTTCGCCCCAATACGTCCCTGCATCTGGCTCGATACTAAACTAAAGTGCTGCGCGGCGCACGATCAACCCCGCGGTCGGCACCAGGTTTTGGCACTGATTGGGCGACCGTTGTGACGAAGCTCAAAGTACACGCCGGAGGCCTCCGTGCCCGCGCCGGCGCGGCTGATCACCTCGCCGCCTTCGACCCAGTCCCCTGCATTCTTATATAGCTGCTGATTGTGGCCGTAGAGGCTCATGTAGCCCTCGCCGTGGTCGACGATGAGCAACAGCCCGTAGCCGCGCAGCCAGTCGGCGAACACCACCCGCCCGTGCGAGACGGATTCGACCGGCGCGCCCTCGGCGGCGCGGATCAGGACGCCATGCTCGCGCCCGCGCTCACCGCTGCCGGCGCGCTGCACCGCGCCAGGTGCCGGCCACGGCAGCCGACCCTTGAGGCGCCCGAAGTCCTGCGCAGGCACACTGCGCGGCGCCTCGGCTACCGCCGCGCGCAGATCCTCCAACAACGCCTCCAGCCTTCGTTCGTCCTCGCGCAGGCGTGTTAGTTCCGCATCGCCCGCGCGCACTTCATCCCGAAGCCGGGCGACCAGCGCGGCGCGGGCCGCGCGGGCCTGCTCGAGTTCCCCCTGCTCGCGGCGCTGGCGCTCGCGGCTCGCCTCCAGGGTCTGGAGCTCGCTCTGCAGCGATGTCTGCACCGCATGCAGCGCGCGGGTACGCGCCGCGAGCTCCTCCAGCGAGGCCTGGCGGGCGCGGTTGAAATAGTCGTAGTAGCGCAGCACGCGCCCGAGGCTGGCGGGGTCTTCCTGGTTGAGAAGCAACTTCAGGTAGGGCTGGCGCCCCATGAGATAGGCCGCCCGCATCTGAGCCGCGAGCGCCTCGCGCTGCGCGTGCAGGTCCTCGTGGAGGGCCGCCTCTTCGGCGCGTAGCACCCGCAGCCGGGCCTGGGCCGCCTTCATGTCGGCCTCCAGCTGCTCGAGTGCCCGCAGGCGCCGGGCGATGTCGCGCTCGACATCGCGCAGCGCCGCGGTGGCGGCCTGGCTCTGGTCACGCACGCTGTCGAGCCGGCCGCGCACCTGCTCGATGCGCTCGCGCAGCGTGTCGAGTTCGCGCTCACGCGCCGCACGCTCCTGCGCGGTATCGGCGCCGAGCGCGGGTGCGGCGGAGAGCACCAGCAGGAGCAGGAGCAGCGGCCAGGGCCTCAACCGGTGCGCCCCGCGGCCACGCCCATCGCCGTCAGGCCCCGCGCGCCTCGGGCTGGGCATGCTCCTCGACCAGGCGCAGCAGCGGCCGGCCGTTCATCTCGGAGGGCTGCGGCAGATCCAGCAGGTAGAGCATGGTGGGCGCCACATCGCACAGCGCGCCGGTCGGCTCCATCTCCACCGCCCGGCCCATATAGAGGAAGGGCACCGGATTGCTGGTATGGGCGGTGTGCATCTGCTGCGTCTCGTCGTTGCTCATCAACTCGGCGTTGCCGTGATCCGCGGTGATGAGCAACTCACCGCCAGTACGCCGCACGGCATCGGCCACGCGGCCGAGACACCCGTCCAGCGCCTCGATGGCCTGTACCGTCGCCTCCATATTGCCGGTGTGGCCGACCATGTCGGGATTGGCGTAGTTGCAGATGATGACCTCGTAGCGGCCGCTTTCGATGGCCTCGACCAGGCGGTCGGTGACCTCCGGCGCGCTCATCTGCGGCTGCAGATCGTAGGTAGCGACGTTGGGCGAGGGCACCAGGATGCGGTCCTCGCCGTCGAACGGCACCTCTTGCCCGCCGTTGAAGAAGAAGGTGACGTGCGCGTACTTCTCGGTCTCGGCGATGCGCAGTTGGTGCAGGCCGAGCTTGGCGATGTACTCGCCGAACACGTTCGTCATGCGCTCGGGCGGGAAGGCCACCGGCACGTCGAAGTCCTCGCTGTACTCGGTGAGGGTCACGAAGGCGCCCAGCTTGGGCGTGGCGGCGCGCTCGAAGGCGTCGAAGTCCGGGTCGATGAAGGGCCGGGTGATCTGGCGCGCGCGGTCGGAGCGGTAATTCATGAACACCACCACGTCGCCATCGACGATCTCCACCGGCGCCTCGCCCGGCGGCACCACGGCGGTCGCCTGCACGAATTCGTCGCTCTCGCCGCGCTCGTAGGCGGCCTCCAGGCCGGCGGCGGCCTCGGGGGCCCTGAACTCGGCGGCCCCGCGGGTCATCAGGTCGTAGGCGGCCTGCACCCGCGGCCAGCGGTGGTCGCGGTCCATGGCGTAGTAGCGCCCGATCAGGGAGGCGATGCGCCCGCCGCCCACCTCCTGACACTTGGCTTCCAAGGCGCGGATCGATTCCAGCGCGCTCTTGGGCGCGGTATCGCGGCCGTCCAGGAAGGCGTGCACATAGACCCGCGTGGCGCCGCGCTTGACCGCCAACTCGACCATCGCGTGAATGTGCTCTTCATGGCTATGCACCCCGCCGGGGGACAGCAGCCCGAGGATGTGCACCGCCCGATCACTGTCGCGCGCCTGGTCCACCGCGTCGGTCAGCGTCTGGTTGGAGTAGAACGAGCCGGTCTTGATGGCGCGGCTCACGCGCGTAAACTCCTGATAAACCACGCGTCCGGCGCCTAGATTCAGGTGGCCCACCTCGGAGTTGCCCATCTGTTCGGCGGGGAGGCCGACCTCGGCGCCGGAGGCGCGGATCAGGGCGTGCGGGTAGGCGTTCCAGAGTCGGTCCCAGTTCGGCTTGCGCGCCTTATGGATCGCGTTCGCATGGGGAGATTCGCTGTAGCCCCAGCCATCGAAGATGACCAGCACCAGGGGTTTGCGCTCAGGCATGAAGATCTTTTCGGTTCCGTCGGGTTGGCGTACGTGATTTAGACTCAGTCTATCGCAGCACGGGGGCGGGCTTCCAGCAAATTCCGCGCCTTAGCAGGCGCGCCCGCGACCATCACAGTATTAGAATAAAACACTTCTCAAATGAAGGATTATTGTATATGGTTTGGCCGAGGATGGGCAGTACTGTTCCCACATCAAAACAAGATCCCCGCATGGAGCGCGACACTTGATAGGAACTTGCGGTATGACGCAGACCGAAACTGTAGATCTCATCACGCGTGATGAAGACATCGACCGCGCCTCCCGTTCGTTGAAGGCCATGTCCCATCCGCTGCGGTTGAAAATCCTCTGCACCCTCGGCGATCGGGAGGTGAGCGTACAGGATATCGTCGACGCGGTCGGCACGTCCCAGAGCAATATCTCCCAGCATCTGGCCATCTTGCGCGACAAGGGCATCCTCGCCTCGCGCAAGGACGCCAACCGCGTGTTTTACCGCGTTGGCGATGCGCGCACTTTGCGCCTGATCAGCATGATGCGCGAGGTGTTCTGCTCGATGGCCGCGGCCTAAGCGCGCCGACCATCGATCCGCGCGCGGGCCCGCGAGGCCCGCGCCGGCTGCCTTTGTTCCCACCACCCCCTTCGAGGGTTTCATCATGTGCAATGAGCAAATCGTCCGTATCGTTGCCGGCAGCTTCGTGTTGATCTCCCTGGCGCTCGGCGTCGAGGCCAGTCCGGTGTTTCATCACGTGTATTGGCTGTGGTTCACCGCCTTCGTCGGCTTCAACCTGCTGCAGAGCGGGTTCACGCGCTTCTGCCCGCTGGACTCCATGCTGGCGCGACTGCGCGGGCCGCAGCGCGCCGCCTGACCGCCCGCGGATGCCGGGCGGCCTCCCCGCTTGAGCCGGGGCGCGCCGCCCGGCACACTATGCCGCTGTCATCCGCCACGCCCCTACCGGACGCCCATGGACTTCTTCAGCTTCGTTCTCAACAACTGGTACCTCTTCCTTGCGCTGATCGTCATCCTGGTGCTGCTCTTGATGCCCAGCCTGGGCGGGCGCCTCGGCGGTTATCAGGACCTGGAGCCGTCCGACGCCGTCAAGATGATCAACCGCGAGAACGCGGTGGTGGTGGACGTGCGCGACCAGGGCGAGTGGAACACCGGCCACATCCTCGGCGCCAAGCACGTGCCGCTCGGCGAGCTGCCGCAGCGGCTGAAGAAACTGGAGAAATTCAAGGACAAACCGCTGATCGTGAACTGCCGCAGCGGGGCGCGCTCGGCGCGCGCCTGCGCGCAGCTGCGCAAAGCGGGCTTCGAGAAGGTCTATAACCTTAAGGGCGGAGTCACCGGCTGGCTGAACGCGGGCTTCCCGCTCACCAAGGAGTGAGCGGCATGCCCGCGCCAGGACCGACGCGAGGGTAGCAACACGCATGGAAGAGGTCACGGTCTACGCCACGGCGGCCTGCCCCTACTGCATACGGGCGCGCATGCTGCTCCAGCAGAAAGGGGTTTTGGTGCAGGAGATCCGCGTCGACCGCGACATGACCATGCGCCGCGAGATGATCCAGCGCAGCGGTGGTCGCACCAGCGTGCCGCAGATCTTCATCGGCACGCTGCACATCGGCGGCTGCGACGAGCTCTATGCTCTGGAGCGCGCCGGCCGCCTCGATACCCTGTTGAGCGGAGACGGCTGAGGCCATGCATCTGGTCTGCCCGCACTGCGACAGCATCAACCGCGTGGCCACCGGCAAGCCCGCGCAGACCGCGCGCTGCGGACGCTGCCACCAGGCGCTGTTCGACGGCAAGCCGCTGGCGCTGGACGCGCAGCGCTTCGCGCGCCACATCGAACGCAACGACATTCCCGTGTTGGTCGACTTCTGGGCCCCGTGGTGCGGGCCCTGCAAGATGATGGCGCCGAACTTCGAGCGTGCCGCCCAACAGCTCGCCCCCGCGGTACGGCTGGCCAAGGTCGATACGGAGGCGCAGCCGACCTTGGCCAGCCGCTATGCGATCCGCAGCATCCCGACGCTGATCCTGTTTCGCGGCGGGCAGGAGCGCGCCCGCGTCGCCGGTGCCTTGGATCTCGCCGCACTGGTGGGCTGGACCCGGCAGCACCTCTAAATAGGCGCTGAGTAATTCAGCGCTTCCCGCGGCACACGGTTGTGCCGCGGTGAGCGACGGCTGCAAGCCGGTTAAGCACGAAGCTAAGCGAAGACCGCGTTTCGCTTCGGGTCGTCTGAGAACTCCGGGATGGAGTTTTTTCAGACCTAGCCTAATTCTCGCGCGGGCGCACCGACGCCCGCTCCGCACCTTCGCAACGACTAAGGAAGACACCGCATGGCCACCGAGAACACCGACGCACGCGGCAACGGCGCCGCCACCGGCGAAGCCGCCACCGGCCGCCAGTTCTCCATCCAGAAGATCTACGTCAAGGACGTCTCCTTCGAGGCGCCGAACGCCCCGCGCATCTACACCGAGCAGTGGGAACCGAGCGTCAACGTGGAGTTGAACACCACCGGCGAGACCCTCGGCGACGGCGTCTACGACGTGGTGCTGGCGGTGACGGTCACCACCAAGCTCAAGGACAAGACCGCCTTCCTGGTCGAGGTGCAGCAGGGCGGCGTGTTCAACGTGGCGAACTTCCCCGAGGAAGAGCGCAACGCCATGCTCGGCAGCTATTGCCCCAACGTGCTGTTCCCCTTCGCGCGCGAGGTGATCGCCGACCTGGTCACCAAGGGCGGGTTTCCGCCGCTGCTGCTCGCGCCGGTGAACTTCGACCAGCTCTATGCGCAGCATCGCGAGAAGCAGAAAGCGGCGGCGCAGCAGGACGCCCCGGAGTCGGGCGCCAGCGCGAGCTGAGTATGGCCGGGCAAGGCTACACACCGGGCTCGGTCAGCGTCCTGGGTGCCGGCTCCTGGGGCACGGCGCTGGCGGTGCTGCTCGCCCGCGGGGGCCGGCCCGCGGTGTTGTGGGGCCGCGATCCCGCCCAGATTGCGCAGATGCGTGAGACGCGCGTCAATGCGCGTTACCTGCCGCAGACCACCCTGCCCGATACCCTGGTATTGGAAGACGACCTCGGTGCGGCGGTGCGCCGCTCGCGCGATGTCCTGGTGGCGGTACCGAGCGGCGCCTTTCGCGGCACGCTCGAGGCGATCGCGCCGCATTGCGCCCCGGACCAGCGCCTGCTGTGGGCCACCAAGGGCTTGGAGGCCGGCAGCGGCAAGCTGCTTCACCAAGTCGCCGAGGAGGTGCTCGGTCGGCAGGTGCCGCTCGGGGTGGTGTCGGGACCGACCTTCGCCGCCGAGGTCGCGCGCGGCTACCCCACGGCCGTCACGCTGGCGGTGCCGGACGAGGCGTTCTGCAGCGAGATGGTCGAGCGCTTTCACGACGATCACTTTCGCGCCTACCGCACGCACGACATCGTCGGGGTGGAGGTCGGCGGCGCGGTCAAGAACGTGCTGGCCATCGCCACCGGCATCTCGGACGGCCTCGGCTACGGTGCCAACGCCCGCGCCGCGCTGATCACACGGGGCTTGGCCGAGGCCACCCGCCTCGCGGCGCAGCTCGGCGGCGAGACCGAGACCCTGATGGGCCTCGGCGGCCTGGGGGACCTGGTGCTGACCTGCACCGACGACCAATCCCGCAACCGGCGCCTGGGCCTTGCGCTCGGGCGCGGCCGCTCGATGGCCGAGGCGGTGGCGGAGATCAAGCAGGTGGTCGAGGGCATCGAGACCGCGCGCGTGGTGTGGGAAGTGGCGCAGCGCGAACACGTGGAGATGCCGATCACCGAGCAGGTCTACCGCGTGCTGCACGAGGGCGTCGCGCCCCGCGAGGCGGTGCAGGCCCTGCTGGAGCGCGACCCGCGCCACGAGCACCCGCTCGCCGAGGGCTGACCTTCGCTTGAGCGAGTGTAGGGCGCAATAAGCGCAGCGCATTGCGCCAGGGGCGTACCAGCCGGAGACGCGGCCGGCGCATTGCGCTGCGCTTAATGCGCCCTACGACACCCTACCGCCGCCAAGGGTGCCCGGGGGGGCCTCAGTCGGCGCGCCCCGCGAAGCCGAGCTGCCCCCAAGCCTCGTACACCGCGACCGCCACCGCGTTGGACAGATTCAGGCTGCGGCTGCCGGGCACCATGGGCAGGCGCAGCACCTGCCCGGCGGGCAAGCCGGCGAGCAACGCGGCGGGCAGGCCGCGGGTCTCGGGACCGAACAACAAGGCGTCCCCCGCCTGGTAGCTCACCTCGTGATGAAAGCGGGTGCCGCGCGTGGAAAACGCAAACAGGCGCGGCGGCGCGACCGCGGCGCGAAACGCCTCCAGATCGGCGTGTTCCTCCACGCGCGCGTATTCGTGGTAGTCCAGACCCGCGCGGCGCAGGCGCGCGTCCTCGAGCCGAAACCCCAGCGGGTGAATCAGGTGCAGGCGCGCGCCGGTATTGGCACACAGGCGGATCACGTTGCCGGTGTTGGGCGGGATCTCGGGCTGGTAGAGCACGACGTGCAGCATGGGCGGCGGACACTCCGCTGGTATAATCGGGCGATTCGTCTGTTAGGAATGGTCTGAATCAGACCATCCTGGACTTCTCAGACCACGCGTACGCTCAAGCCTTTTGGGGGCCTATGGATCCGCAGGACAAAGCAATGCTGGCCGTCGACTTCTGCGGCATGCGCTTCGACACGCCCCTGGTGCTGCTGTCGGGCTGCGTGGGCTTCGGCGAGGAGTATACCCGCGTCGAGGGCTTCTCCAATCGCGACGTGGGCGCCGTCTGCCTGAAGGGCACCACCCTCGCACCGCGCCTGGGTAACAAGCCGCACCGCGTGTTCGAGACGCCCGCCGGCATGCTGAACGCGATCGGCCTGCAGAACCCGGGCACGCGCCACGTGGTCGACAGCATCCTGCCCACGCTCGACTTCGGCGAGACGCGCTTCATCGCCAACCTCTCCGGCTCCACGGTAGAGGAGTACGCCGAGATCACGCGCATCTTCGACGACTCGCCGATCGACGCCATGGAGATCAACATCTCCTGCCCGAACGTGAAGGAAGGCGGCGTGGCGTTCGGCAACGACCCGGACATGTCCGCGCGCGTGGTCGAGGCCTGCCGCGCCCAGACCGACAAGCCGCTGATCACCAAGCTCTCGCCCAACCAGACCGACATCCAGGAGAACGCCCGGCGCTGCATCGAGGCGGGGACCGACGGCTTTGCGGTGATCAACACCCTGATGGGCATGGCGATCGACATCGAGAGCCGTACCCCCATCCTCGGCAACGGCCAGGGCGGGCTGTCGGGGCCGGCGATCAAGCCCATCGCGCTCTTGAAGGTGCACCAGGTGTATCAGGTGTGCCGCCCGCACGGCATCCCCATCATCGGCCAGGGCGGCGTGTTGACCGCCGAGGACGCGCTGGAGTTCCTCATCGCCGGCGCGAGCGCGGTGGGCGTCGGCACCGCGCTGTTCTACGACCCGCTGGTGTGTCCGAAGATCAACGCCGGCATCGTCGACTACCTCAAGCGCCACGAGCTCGCCGAGGTCGCCCAGCTCACCGGCAGCCTGCTGCGCGAAGAGGCCCCGGGGACCGGCTGCGGGGTCTAGCGCGGGCCCGACCCGCGCCTTCGTGCACTGACGGCGACGCGCATAGAATCGCCGGGCGGCGGCAAGGAAGATGCCGCGCCCCGTGCGCCGTTATTGCGCGCCACCAGGGCTTTCTGTAATCCTTGACCCCCGAAGCCGGGGGGAACAGGGCGTGTCACAACAAAAGAAGCTGCGCATCGGCGATCTGCTGGTCGAGCACAAGGTTATCTCCGAGACGCAGCTGCAGACCGCGCTCGCCGATCAGACGAAAAGCGGCCGCAAGCTCGGGCGGGTGCTGATCGAGCACGGCTACATCACCGAAGACCAGCTGCTCGATTTCCTCTCACGCCAGCTGCGCCTGCCGCTGGTGGACCTCAAGCACTACCAGTTCAATCCCGCCACCGTGCGCCTGCTGCCCGAGACCGTGGCGCGCCGCTACCGCGTGCTGGCACTGAAGGACGGCGCCGACGGCGTGCTGGTGGGCATGGCCGACCCCACCGACATCTTCGCCTTCGATGAGCTCTCGCGCCTCCTGCGCCGCCCCGTGCTGCAAGCGGTGGTGCGCGAGGCAGACCTGCTGCGTACCCTGGACCTCGTCTACCGGCGCACCGACGAGATCAGTCACCTCGCCGAAGAACTCGGCGAAGAGATCTCTCAGGGCGACTTCGACCTCGCGCACTTGGCCGACAACGTCAGCGACACCGACGCCCCGGTGGTCAAACTGCTGCAGACGCTGTTCGAGGACGCGGTGCAGGTGGGCGCCTCGGACATCCACATCGAGCCCGACGAGAAGGTACTGCGCGTGCGCCAGCGCATCGACGGGCTGCTGCACGAGCACGTGGTGCAGGAGCGGCACATCTCACTGGCCGTGGTCTCGCGCCTCAAGTTGATGGGGGGGCTGAACATCTCCGAGAAGCGTCTGCCGCAGGACGGACGGTTCAACATCCGGGTGAAGGGCCGCAGCATCGACGTGCGCCTGTCCACCATGCCGATCCAGTGGGGCGAGTCGGTGGTCATGCGGCTGCTTGACCAGAGCCACGGCGCGCTCGACCTCGAGTACGTCGGCATGCCGCCCGCGCTGCTGGCCCGCTTCCGGCGCATCATCCGCAAGCCTCACGGGCTGGTGCTGGTCACCGGTCCGACCGGCAGCGGCAAGACCACCACGCTGTACGGCGCGCTGACCGAACTCAACACCCCCGCGCAGAAGCTCATCACGGTCGAGGACCCGGTCGAGTACCGGCTGCCGCGCGTCAACCAGATTCAGGTGCATCCGCGCATCGGCCTCACCTTCGCCACCGTGTTGCGCGCCGCGCTGCGTCAGGACCCCGACATCGTGCTGGTGGGCGAGATGCGCGACCACGAAACCGCCGAGATCGCCCTGCGCGCCGCCATGACCGGCCACCTCGTGCTCTCCACCCTGCACACCAACGACGCCATCAGCACCACGCACCGCTTGCTGGACATGGGCGCGCCCGGCTACCTGGTGGCGAGCGCGCTTACCGCCGTGGTCGCGCAGCGCCTGGTGCGACGGGTGTGCGAGAGCTGCGCACGCCCGCACGAGCCGAGCGCCAATCAGCTCGCGTGGCTGCGCAGCCGCCTCGGCGAGCGCGACGAGGGACCGCGCTTCCTGCGCGGACAAGGCTGCGCGCACTGCAACAACACCGGCTACCGCGGCCGCGTCGGCGTGTTCGAACTGCTGGAGATCGACCGTGCCCTGGCCGATGCGCTGCGCACCGGCGACACGGTCGCCTTCGGCGCTGCGGCGCACGCGCAGGAGGGCTTCCAGACCCTGGCCGATACCGCGCTGGAGCTGGCGTTGAACGGCGTCACCAGTCTGGATGAGGTACTGCGCATCGCCGGTGAGATCGATCTCGAGGTGACGGACGGCGCGCCGGCCGAGGCGCCGCCGCAGGGCCGCGCGGCCGGCGAGGCCGGCGCCTGATGCCGCAGTTCCGCTACAAGGGGCGCGACCTGCGCGGCGCGGCCATCGAAGGGCGCATGGAGGCCGCGTCGGCCGATGCGGTGGCCGACCTGCTGATGAACAGCAGCATCACCCCGATCGATATCCGCGAGGCACACGGCGACGACCGCAACGTGTTCGCCGCCCTCAACCGCCGCCTGCAGGAACAGCCGCCCGACCTGGGCGAGCTGATCCTGCTCAGCCGCCAACTGCACACCCTCACCCGCGCCGGCGTGCCGCTCACGCGCGCGCTGCGCGGGCTCATCGAGTCGAGCCGCAACGCCGTGCTCGCGCGCGCGCTGCAGCAGGTGCTCGACGACCTGGAGGCCGGCCGCGAACTCGCCGTGGCGCTCGCGCGCCACGAAGCGATCTTCACCCCGCTGTACGTCAGCCTGGTGCGCGTGGGCGAGCAGAGCGGGCGCCTGGACGACGCCTTTGCGCAGATCGCCCGCTACCTCGAGCAGGAGAAGGACACGCGCGAGCGCATCAAGTCGGCGCTGCGCTATCCGACCATCGTGCTGATCGCGCTGGCGGTCGCCATCGGGGTCATCAACGTGCTGGTGATCCCCGCCTTCGCCGGTATCTTCGAGCGCGGCGGCACCGATCTGCCGCTGGCCACCCGCGCGCTGCTCGCCACCTCCAACTTCTTCGTCGTCGCCTGGCCGTACCTCATCGCCGCGGGCGTAGCGGGCTACCTCGCCGTGCGTCAGTACGTGCGCACCGAGGCCGGGCGCTACCGCTGGGACCGCCTCAAGCTGCGCCTGCCACTCATCGGCCCCATCATCCTGCGCGCCACGCTGGCGCGCTTCGCGCGCACCTTCGCCATGACGCAGCGCTCGGGCGTGCCGCTGATCCAGGGCCTCACCGTGGTGGCGCGCGCGGTCGACAACGCCTTCGTCGAGGAGCGCATCCTGCAGATGCGCAACGGCATCGAGCGCGGCGAGAGCCTGTCGCGCACCGCCACCGCGACCGCCATGTTCACCCCCCTGGTGCTGCAGATGATCGCGGTGGGCGAGGAGACCGGCGCCGTGGACGAGATGATGGACGAGGTCGGCGCCGCCTACGAGCGCGAGGTCGACTACGACCTCAAGAGCCTCGCCGCCAACATCGAGCCGGTGCTGCTGCTCGCCGTCGGCGCGCTGGTGCTGATCCTCGCGCTCGGCGTGTTCATGCCCATGTGGGACATGGCCACCGCGGTCCGGCGCTAGGCACCGCATGCCTCTGCTCACCGACCTCGCCCGGCGCCAACTCACCCGCCTGGAACTCGCCCTGGTGGCGATGGTGTTCGGGGCGTTGGTGTACGGCGGCCACCAGCGCCTAGATGCCCTGGGTGCCCAGGCCGAGGAGGTCGCCCTGCAGGTCACCATCAACAATCTGCGCACCGCGCTGTTGGTCGAGGCCCTGGTCGCCCATGCCCAGGGCGACATCGCGCGCATCCCGGCCTTGGCCGGCTCCGACCCGATGCAACTCATGCAGACCGGGCCGCGCCACCCCTTGCTGGGGCCCGCCGAGCCGGGCGCGCCGCCGCGGCGCCACTTGGGCACGCTGCACGACGCCGATCCCGCGGCGGTGGACGGCGGCCTGTGGTATTTCGACGGCGACCGCCGCGAACTCGTCTACCGCGTGCGCCATGCGCACTATTTCGAAAGCGAGGCCGAAGGGCCCGCGCGCGTGCGCCTGCGGGTGGAAGTGGCGGACGGCGAGGGCGTGCACGGCGTGCGTCTGCGCACGCTGGACGCCTACCGCTGGAACCTCTAACTCGGCCCGTAGGGCGCAATAAGCGCAGCGCATTGCGCCAGCAGCCGGTGGGTATGCCACGCGCCCATGGCGCATTGCGCTGCCGCTTAATGCGCCCTACGAGCGTGACGATTATTCGCCCCTCCCTCGCAAAGCGGAGGAGGGATGAGGGGGCCGCCGCAGGCGGTAACAGCGCCCGCGGTGAGCCCCACATCCACCGGCCGCGCCCGCTAGCGGGAGGGAGAAGCGCACAGACACCGTAGGGCGCAGTAGGCGCCATCGCATTGCGCCAGGGGGCGGTACGGACACCCACCCGCCGCCGGCGCATTGCGCTGCGCTTAATGCGCCCTACGAGCGTACGAACGAGGCGATCATTCGCCGCTTAGCTGGAGCGACACCGTGCAATTCGGCGCCACCCTCGGACATTGGCTGCTCGCCCACTGGGGCGCACTCGCGCTCGCCATCGGCGCGTTGTCGGCCGCGCTGGGCGTGTGGCTCGCGCTCGCCCCCGCCGCCGCGCTACGCCTGGATCGTCGGCTGAGCGTGTGGGTGTCCGCCGACCGCCTGGCCGAGCAGCTCAACCGCCGGCGCCATTCCGGCCGTTTCTTCTATCGTCACCACCGCGCGGTGGGCGCGCTGCTCGTACTGGCCGGGGCGGTACTGCTGTACACCCTGCTCGTCCAACGCACCGCCGGCTGGGACGACGCCATCGCCGCCGCCTTCGGCCTCTCGCCGCTGCTCGCCGCCCTCAGCGCCCAGGTCCTGCTGGTGCTCGTTGCGCTCGCGGCGGGCCTCGCGCTGCTGCTCGGCCCGCTGCTCTACTTGCGGCCCAGCCTGCTGCGGCCGTTGGAGGCGGTGGCCGACCGCTGGATCAACACCGACGCGGCGCTCGCCGCGCTCAACCGCCCGCGCGACGGCCCGACGCGTTGGGTCGAGCGTCACCCGCGCGCGACCGGGGCGGCGCTCATTCTGATCGGGCTGCTGATCGCGGTTGCCGGCACCGCCGGCCCGTAGGTGCGCCGAGGTGCTGACGCATCAATGCCGGACCTTTCGGGCGCTTCGCGTCGAGCGAGTGGCGCTGGCAAGGGCGCAATTTCCCCAACTAGAAACGTGCGGCGTTTCCTTGCTTTTTTGGGTCCGTTACGCTTGTCCCACTTGCGAAAACTGGGTATAAGTCGTCCGTAACCGCAAAGGCGGGACAACGATCCACCGGGCGCATGCACGAGGCATCGCGGTGCCAAGGCCGGCGCACCGGCGGCGAATAACGAAAAGGCGGGCGCGCCCGCCTCACCTGGGGTTCCAACAATGAAGAAACAGCAATCGGGCTTCACCCTCATCGAACTCATCATGGTCATCGTCATCCTCGGCATCCTGGCCGCGGTGGCGATTCCGAAGTTCATCGACCTGTCGGACGAGGCCGAAGTTGCCGCCGTGAAGGCGACCGCCGGGGCTCTCGGGGCCGGCTCGGCCCTCAACTTCGCGCAGAACAAACTCGACAGCGCGAAGGGCACAAGTATCGGCGACTGCGACGAAATTTCCGCGCTTGTCGAGGGTTGGGATCCGGCCAAGTATGACATCGATCCGGAAGCTCTCGCTGCGGGCGAATCCAAGGAGTGCACTGTCAACCGTACCGGCACCGGTCACCAGGCCACCTTCATCGGCCACGGTGTTAGCTAAAGCGCCGCTCTGCAAGGCGCCCACTTCGGTGGGCGCCTTGCTTTGCTCCCCTTGTTCGGCGCGTCGTCGTGCCATCTTCGTCTGACACCAGCCTTCCCCCGCCTTCGTTCCGGACCACGGTCGCCTCCGCCGCCGCGCTACTGCTGCTGACGATCGGCATCTGGTTTGCCGTCTTCCACACGGGACAACGGCATGACGTCCTGGCGGCGGCGTTCGTGCTGGTAGTAACTGCTTTGATCGCAGCACACCTGCGCGGGCGGCATACCCGGTGGACCCCGCCCACCGCGCTCGATGTCCTCATGCTGCTGTTCGGCGGGTGGCTGGTGATGGCCGCGCTGGCCTCGCCCATACCCCTGGTGAGCGGCGCCGAGATGCTGAGGCTGGGCTTGCTGTTCTTGGGCTATGCGCTCGCGCGCGCGCTCGCGCCTCACGCCGGCCTCACCACCTTACTTTTTCTGGTGGTCGGCGCCACCGGCAGCGTGTTTGCACTGCTCGCGGTGCGCGCGTTTTTTCTTGGGGATCCACTGCCGAGCGGACCGTTCCTCAACCGCAACAACTTCGTCGCGTTCCTGTTTCTTACCAGCATGTTCTGGGGCGCCGCGCTGCATTGTTTCGAAGCACGGCTGCGGCCACGCCCGCTTGTACTGGCGGCCTTGGCAGGCGCCGCGGCGGCGCCTGTGTTCTGGGTGCTGGGCCTGGTCGGAAGTCGCGGCGCCATACTGGGCGCCTTGGCGGGCCTGATCGTCCTTGCGCTGCTGCGGCCCGCCTACCGCCGCTCCCCGGTCCTGTTAGGGTTCCTGGGCGGCGCGGTGCTCGGTTTCCTGCTCGCCAGCGCCACCACGAGTGGCTTCATGTTTGCCCGCATCGCCACCTTGGGCGAACCGGAGCTGGCGGGCGCTTCCCGGTTCGTCATCTGGCAAAGTCTCCTTCCGCTGATTGCGGAGAGCCCATGGCTCGGCCATGGGCCGGGTACCCTGTTCATGCTGTGGCCCCCGCATCGGGATCCACTGGACGCGAGCGCGGGCTTCCACGCACACAACGACGTGCTCGCGTTCGCCTACGCCGGAGGCATTCCGGCCGCCTTGCTGTTCATGGGCGTGCTCGCGCTGGCCCTCGGGACGGTCTTCCGGCAGAAAGAGACGCCCGCGCCGTCCGGCAGCGCGTGGCTGATAGCGGGCGTGATCGGGGTGGCGGTCCACGCGCTGTTTACCTTTAACTTTTCCATCGCGGTCATACTCTTACTGTCCGGCCTCGCGCTCGGGCTCGTCGCGCCCGCGGCACGCGGCGTCACGCTGCAACCCATCCGCAGCGCGACGCGCATTGGCGCGCTAGTCGCCGCAGGCCTGGGGCTGTTGCTGACCGCGCATGCAGTAACGACCGCCGTAGGCTTTCGCTACCACATGAGCGCGTCCGAGGCCGAGCGCGCGGGAGACTACTCAGCAGCGTTCGGCGCGGCCACGCAAGCCATTGCCTGGTGGCCGGGCGCAGACGCCTTGCGTCTACATCGGGGGCAAATCCTTTACCGCAGCGTCCTCGCGCCCGACGATGCGGCGGACAATCCTATGGCTCCCGACGCCTACCGCTTTGTCGTCGCCGACACCGAAGCGGCGCTGCGCTTGAACCCCTATCGCCCTTGGGGGTACGAGCTGAACGCGCAGTTGGCGCTCGCCGGCGGACGCCTGGGGCTGGTGTCGGAGCCTGAACTGGCTGCCGAGCAGCACTTGCGCGCTGCCCTGGCGCGCGATCCCCGGACGCTTTCCGGGCGCCTTCTGTTGGCCGAACGGCTGGAGGCACGAGGCGATCCGGAAGGCGCACTGCAGGTTCTCATGGCCGCCAGGCACTTCTGGTATCCTCGCCACACACGCAAGGAATATCTGGACGTCACCCGCGCACTCGCGCAGCGGCTAGGGGATGACCAGGCACTAGAGCGTATACCCGCCGACTGAGGCGCAGGTCCGCTGCACGGATGCTCGATCTTTCCGAGTTCGATGACTCGGAAGTTCAGGTGGTAATCAGGGCACAGATGCAAGACCGACGTCCACAACGCGGCTTCACGCTCGTCGAGCTGATCACGGTCCTCGTCATCTTGGGGATCTTGGCAGTGGTGGCCATGCCGAGGTTCTTCGACAGGACCGCGTTCGAAGCGCGCGGTTTCTACGACGAACTGGTGGCGGCCACGCGCTACGCACAGAAGCTCGCAGTCGCGAGCGGCTGCGACGTCCACGTCAACATCGGCGCCGGCGGCTATAGCCTCGCCTCGGACTGCTCGGGGCCGGTGCCGCACCCCGCGCGCGCCGGCACGTTTGCGGGCAGCGCCCCCAGCGGCGTTGCGCTCAGCGCCGCGAACATCACCTTCGATGCGCTGGGCGCGGCGGGCGGCGACGTGGCGGTGACCGTCGGCAGCCGCAGCTTCAACGTCATCGGCGCCACCGGCTACGTGCAGACCAAATGAGCGCGCCCCGCCTTCAGCGAGGCCTTACCCTCGTCGAGCTGATCATCGCCATCGTCGTGATGGGCGTCGCCGTCTCCGGCGTACTGCTGGTCTTCACCACCACCGTGGCGCGCAGCGCCGATCCCATGATTCAGCAGCAGGCCGGCGCCATCGCCGAGGCGTATATGGAGGAGGTGCTGCTTCGCCCTTTCACGGTCGGACCCGAAACTGGGGTGCGCGCGAACTTCGACGACATCTTCGACTACGACGGACTGGACGAACCACCGACCGACCAGTTCGGCAACGCGCTCGGTCTGGCAGGATACAACGTGCGAGTGGAGGTCACCGCAGATCCGTCGGAGGGTTTGGGGGGCATCCCGGGCAGTGATGTCGCGCGCATCGACGTGAAGGTCAGCCACACTAGCGGGCACTCCGTGCAATTGACCGGCTACCGGACGAACTACGAATGAGCAGGGGCACGCTTTCGGCGCCGCGCCTGCGCAAGGGCGGCCGCGCGACCACGCCGCGCGGCTTCACACTCGTCGAACTGGTGATCGTCATCGTGATCGCCGGCATCATCGCCGCCGGGGTCTCGGTGTTCATCCGCGGACCGGTTGAGGCATGGGAGGCGCAACATCGGCGCGCGGAATTGGTCGACGCGGCGGAGATGGCGCTGCGGCGCATGGCGCGCGACGTACGGCGCGCGGTCCCGAACAGCGTGCGGATCACGGGCGACGACACCTTGGAAATGCTCAATACCCTGGCCGGTGGGCGCTATCGCTCGAGCCCGGGGCCCGGTGCGGCGTCCGCCGACAAGCGTCTGCAGTTCAACCAGGCGGATACCGCGTTTAATATCCAAGGTCCCTTTCCGACGATCGCGAGCGCGGACAACTATCGGCTGGTGGTTTACAACCTGGGCATTCCCGGCGCCGATGCCTGGACCGGCGATGCGGTTGTCACTCCACCCGGAACGATCATCAACATAGAGGCCGACGATGTACCCGGCGAACAGGCCGTCACGCTCGCGCCCGGTCACCAGTTCGCGCTGCAGTCTCCCTACCGGCGTATCTTTCTGGTTGACACCGCGGTGCGTTACAGCTGCGGCGATGGGGAGATGCGCCGCCACGTCGGTTATCTGCCGCCCGATTCACCGCCTCCCGGCGCATTGGTGACCGAGAACGTGGGCGGCTGCGCATTCAGCTATTCGCCGGGCACGGCGACACGCTCTGGGCTTGTGACCGCACGCATCACCCTCACCGACGCCGGCGAGACCATCACGCTGTTGCATCAGATGCACGTGGACAACGCGCCATGAGGCATCACGGCTTCGCGCTGGTCTCCGTTCTTTTCCTGGTCGTCGTGCTGACCGGGCTCGGCGCGTACATGGTCACGCTTTCCAGCACCCAGCACTACACCACGCTGCTGGGCGTGAAGGGGGCGCAGGCCTACACCGCCGCCCACGCGGGCATCGAATGGGGCACCTACCAAGCGCTGGTCGGGGGCAGCTGCGCCGCCAGCAGCGCGCTGTCGCTCATGCACGGGGGGGTGGCGGGTTTTGCGGTCACCGTCTCCTGCGAAAGCAGCCCGCACACGGAGGCGAACAACACGTTCAACATCTACACGATCGGCGCGGTCGCCACCTCCGGGGTTCCCGGCGACGCCGCTTATGTCTCCCGCAGTATCAGCGTGGTGGTGACCGATGCACCTTAGGCTCGCGCTGTTGATCGCGCTGTTATGGCTCGGCGCGCCGCTTGTCGCCGGCGCCGAGACAACCGAGATCTTCACCGTCAGCGGGCCGTGGACCGTCCCTGAGGGCGTCACCGAAGTTACCGTGGAGGTATGGGGTGGCGGTGGCGGCGGCGGCACAAACGGGAACCATGGCGGCGGCGGCGGTGGCGGTGGTGCTTATGCGGCGGCGACGGTGCCCGTGGTCGCCGGCGACATCTATAGCATCATCGTGGGTGCCGGTGGGGGTGCCGGCGCGGCGGCGGGAACGTCGCAATTCGGCCCTGACGGAGGTGCCGCGCCCGTGATCGCCCCGGGCGGTCAGGGGGGGGCGGACAACTCCACCGCCGCAGGCGTAGGGGGCAGCGGGGCATTTGGCGCTGTTACTGCGAATGGGTGCAGTGGTGGCACGGGGCAGCAGGGCGGGGGAAACATGCGCGCCGGCGGCGGCGGGGGCGGTTCGCCCCTCAACTGCTCGGTCGGTGGCGACGGTTCGGCGAACGTTCCCGGCAGCGGCGGCAGCGGCGAGGGTGCGGGCGGCGCGGGCGGCGCATCGGGAGCGAATGGCGCCGACGGCGCGGCGCCGGGTGGCGGGGGCGGCGGCAGTGGGGACGGTGGCAGCGGCGGCAGCGGCGCGCGCGGCGAGGTGAGGCTCAGCTACGTGATCACCACCTACACGATCTCGGGAACGGTCACCAACGCCAATGGCGAGCCGCTCGCTAACGTGCTGGTTACTGCCGAGGGCGGTCATACGCAGGAAGTGTCGACCGATGCCGGAGGCGTTTTTTTGTTCGACGGCGTGACGCACGGCTCATCTAGCATCGCCGTTACCCCGGCGCTACAAGGTTACACCTTCGATCCAGACAGCCATCTCGTACCCGGCCCCGTAGACGCGGATGTCGTCAATGTGGACTTCACGGGAATGCCCGCGCTCGACCACGTTCGCCTGGAGCATCCCGGCAGCGGCTTAACGTGCCAAACGACGCCAGTGGTGGTCAGGTTGTGCGCCAACGCGGACTGTACCAAGCTACATACCGATCCGACGGAGGTCAGCCTCAGCCCGCCACAGGCATGGCCTGACGCCACCGTCACCGTCAGCGCAGGCAGCGCCCTGCTCGCACTCCGGCATCCGACGCCCGGCGTGCTCACCTTGGGCGCGAGCGCCGCCGGCGCGGCCTCCGCGAGCCAATGCGTTTCCGGGAGCGGCTGCCAGTTCACCGTGCATGAGGCGGGCTTTGCGCTCGAGCTTCCCAACATCGCGGCGTGCTCGGTCGGCGAGGGAATCATCCGTGCGGTGCGGGCCGATCCCAGCAATCCGGAACGCTGCATCGGCGACGGCGGTTTTGCGTCACGCACGGCCAGTCTCGGCTTTTGGTACACGTACAGCGATCCGGCGGACGGCCTACGGGGCGTGCATGTTCACACGGAGAGCCCGCCGATCGAACTCGGTGGCGTCTCGCCCGGCACACCCGTCGAGTTGGAGTTCGACGAAGCGGCCGAGGCGACGTTTAGCTTCAGCTATGCCGATGCCGGACGCATTGCGCTGCACACACGATTCGCCGACGACGAATTGCTGATGGAGGGTGCCGGTACCTTCGTGGCGGTGCCCGAACTGGTCATCGAGGCGCATGCGAGTGGCGGGGGTGGCGCGATGACCGCGGCCGGCTTGCCCAGCCCGCCTGATCGGCGGCACGCGGCCGGGTATCCCTTCGACATGCACGTGCGCGCCCAATGCGCAGATGGAAGCATCTCGCCCGGCTTGCACACACCGAGTTTCGCGCTCGACGACATCCAGATCGAACACGTGCTAGCCGAGCCCGCGGGTGGTGAGCCGGGGTCGCTGGCGGTGACTGCCTTCGCTGTCGAGGGTGGCCAGGCGACCGTGGTCGATCAGGCCGTGTCGGAGGTGGGTCGACACATCCTGCGTGTCGTGCCGCCGGATTACTTGGATGTGCCGATGAATTCGGTTGATCTCGTACCGGCGGCGCGCTTTACTCCGGGCTACTTCGACGTGTTGGTAATGGATCACGGGTGCAGCAACAGCCCCGGCATGACCTACAGCGGTCAGGCGCTCGGCGAGGTAGTCGTTAATGCCCAGCGCCACGGCGGGGGGCTGACCAGGAACTACGACGGCGCGTTGGGTTACGCCCAGGAGGTTCGTCTCGTGGATGCAGCAAACGATGCCGAAACAGGACTCAGCGGCCATGTGCTCGCGGCCAGCATATTCGCAAACGGTACCGCCTCCGTCATCAGGGACACCGGCACCGGCGCCGGTGTGACGTACACCTTCGACGACGTGGAGACCCTCCCCTACGACCTAACGTTACGCGCCGTCGACGCGGACGGAATCAGCTCAGCAACCGGTCTCGAAGACAAAACCGAGGTGCGCAGCGCACGCCTGCGCGTTGCCAACGCGCACGGCACCGATCAACTCGGCCTGCCCGTGCCACTGCGCATCGAGAGTTGGCGGGATCTGGGCGGCGGTCTCGCGACCTGGCTGATCGAACAAGACGATCAGTGCACGGACATCGTCCTCGGCGCGGTCAAGGACGAAGCCTACCAGGAAGACCTCAGCAGCATCACCATTGACGGAATCGCATTGGTCAATGGAGAAGGTGCGATTGAACTTGCAGCGCCACACGCCTACGGCAGCGTGGATCTCGTTGTGGATCTCGACAACGCCGGCGCACCTTGGCTCAAGTTCGACTGGGTCGGTAGCGGGAGTGCCGAGAATCCAAAGGGACGGGCGAGCTTCGGCATTTTCGGCGGCAATCCGAAGCGGTTGTACATGCAGGAGCGTTATTGAAGGGCGACTGCGTACGCGGAGGCGGTCGTCAGGGCTCATCCTCCCAACACACCCCCTGGGGGGGGCTTGCGCGTGGGGCCGCCAAGGCCCGTCACTTGGTTGAATCCCGTACAACGTGCGTTTTAACTTTTGGGGCGTGGCGGCCACTTGACCGCGCTTCCCGCGCGGCATGTGACCAGGTCCAGCCGTCCATAGTCTGTGCGCAGACTCGCGTGCGCCTTTCTCAGGACCACGCCCGCCACCATCACGGCATGGGCGGGGCGCGCATGTAGTGCAGCGTGAACGGCGCGCGCTGAGGCCCGGTCAATCGGCCTCGGCGCCGACCTCCATGCCGAGTTCCTTGATCTTGCGGGTGAGGGTATTGCGCCCCCAGCCGAGCAGGCGCGCGGCGTCCTGGCGGCGCCCGCCGGTGTGGGCGAGCGCGGTCTCGATCATGATGCGCTCGAAGGCGGGCGTCGCGACATCGAGCAAGCCCTGATCGCCGCGTGCGAGACTCTGGTCGGCCCACTCGCGCAGCGCCTGTTGCCAGCCGGTGGGGGCGGCGACCGAGGCCTCGCCGGGCGCGAGTTCGGGCGGCAGATCCTCCATGTGCACCACCTTGCCCGGCGACATGACGGTGAGCCAGCGGCAGGTGTTCTGCAGCTGGCGCACGTTGCCGCGCCACTCGAGACGCGTGAGGTAATCCTCCACCTGCGCGTCGAGCGTCTTGGCCTCGACGTTCAACTCGCGCGCCGCGGCCGCCAGGAAGTGGCGCGCGAGCAGGGGGATGTCCTCGCGCCGCTCGCGCAGCGGCGGCACGTGCACGCGGATCACGTTCAGACGGTGGAACAGGTCCTCGCGAAACTGGCCCTGCGCGACGCGCGCCTCCAGGTCCTGATGCGTGGCGGCGATGATGCGCACGTCCACCTTCACCGGCGCGTGCCCGCCGACGCGGTAGAACACGCCGTCGGACAGCACGCGCAGCAGCCGCGTCTGCAGCTCGGCCGGCATGTCGCCGATCTCGTCCAGGAACAGCGTGCCGCCGTCGGCCTGTTCGAAACGTCCGCGGCGCTGGGTCTGCGCGCCGGTGAACGCGCCGCGCTCGTGACCGAAGAGCTCCGATTCCAGCAGATCGCGCGGGATGGCCGCGGTGTTGAGCGCGATGAACGGCTTGTTCGCGCGCGGGCTGTGGCGGTGCAGCGCGGCGGCCACCAGTTCCTTGCCGGTACCCGATTCGCCGTTGATGAGCACGGTGATGTTGGAACGCGCGAGGCGGCCGATGGCGCGAAACACCTCCTGCATGGAGGGCGCCTCGCCGATGATCTCCAGCGGGGCCAGGGCCTGCGGCGCGGCGGCGCCCGCCTCATCGTCGCGGTGCGCCACCGCGCGGCGCGCGAGTTCCACGGCCTGATCCACGTCGAAGGGCTTGGGCAGGTATTCGAAGGCGCCGCCCTGATAGGCGGACACCGCGCTGTCGAGGTCGGAGTGCGCGGTCATGATGATCACCGGCAGCTCAGGGTAATCGCTGCGGATGCGCTCCAGTAGCGCGAGCCCGTCGGTACCCGGCATGCGGATGTCGCTGATGATCGCGTCGGGTCTCTCGCGCGCCAGGGCGCGCAGCACCGCGCCCCCCTCTTCGAACGCGGTGACCTCGAACTGCTCGTCGCGCAACGCGCGCTCCAGCACCCAACGGATGGAGCGGTCGTCGTCGACCACCCAGATGCGGCTCTGCCCGCTCATGCCGGCCCTCCTGGCTGTGTATCGGTTCGGGTATCGACGCCCTGGTCCGGCTTTAACGGCAACAGCAGGGTGAACACCGTCTGCCCCGGCCGGCTGCGGCACTCGACCAGCCCGCCGTGTTGCCCGATCAGGGACTGGGCGATCGGCAGGCCGAGGCCGGTGCCTTCGGCGCGCGAGGTGACCATGGGAAAGAAGATGCTCTCCTGCATGTCGGCCGGGATACCCGGGCCGTCGTCGATGATGTCCACGCGCACCACCAGCTTGTGGCGCACGTGGCCGATGGTGTACTGGCGCAGCGTGCGCGTGCGTAGCGTGATATGCCCCTCGCCTTCCACCGCCTGCGCGGCGTTGCGCACGATGTTCAGGACCGCCTGCACCAGCAGGTCGCGGTCGCCGTAGAGCTCGGGAATGCTGGGGTCGTAATCGCGCCCGATGGCGACGCCGCGCGGCACCTCGGCCGCCACCAGGCTGCGCACGTGCTCCAACACCTCGTGGATGTTGAGCGCGCACTTTCTCGGCAGGCTGTTGGGCCCGAGCATGCGGTCGACGAGCGCCTGCAGGCGATCGGCCTCGCGGATGATGACCTGGGTGTATTCCTTCAGGTCCTCGGCCGGCAGCACCCGTTCCAAGAGCTGGGCGGCGCCGCGCAGGCCGCCGAGCGGGTTTTTCACCTCGTGCGCGAGCCCGCGCACCAGCGCGCGGGTGGCCGACTGCTGCGCGAGCAGCTGCTCCTCGCGCGAGATGCGCAGCTGGCGATCGACCTGGGTCAGCTCGATGAGCAGTTCGTCGCCCGCGCCCACTTCCCGCAGCGGCGTTACGGTAAGGTCCACGGTCATGCGCTGGCCGGCGGGAATGTGGAGCACGCGCTCGCGCACGGTGAACGGGTGGCCGGAGGCCAGCGCCCCGCGCAGGCTCTCGGCAAACTCGGCGTCCGGGAGTAGTTCGGCGAAGCTGGTGCCCGTCACGCGCCGCCGGCTGGCGGCGAGCAGGATCTCGGCCGCGGGGTTCAGGTAGCGCAGGCGCAACGCCGCGTCCACCAACAACACGGCGGTGTGCATGTGGTCCAACGCGCGGCGCTGCGGTTCCTGCATCTCGTCCATAGTCCCGCTGTAGCAAGAAGTGGTCCAAAGCCCCGCGATGGTGCGCGACCGCTGCCGCAGCGGGCAGTTAGCGTGGCCACCGAGCCCACAGCATACCGCGCGCGCGGGCACGGATGCACCAAAATAGTGCGCGCTTCGGCGCGCCGGGCGCGCCGCGCACCAAGGGAGGACGAATCGGCGCACGCTGGACAGGGACGCCATACCGTAGAGGGCATGAAGGAATCTCTGGTTGAGCCTCGGCCGCCGCGCAGGCGCTCGAGACCAGCACCAACATGTACGGCTCACTCCCGCTCGCTGCGGAGTTCCACGCGAAGCAGCTCCCCAACGCCCACCTATGACTGACGGACGGCGCTGCAGATCTCCACCGGCGGTTCAACGAACGCGCCCACACTCAGCAGCGCGCGCTTGCCATCGAACCGCACCCCGTAAAACAACGCCTCCCGCGATCCGCCGAGGTAACGCTCGAATACACTCGGCATCCGCTTGTACACGGTGCCTGTGAACTGCACCGCAGCGTCCCCGCGCAGCGGGGGGATGTCTCGGACAATCGGGCCATCAAAGATCGACCCGTCCATCCCAAGCTCGCGTTGCAGCAACGCATCCGTGGACCGTCTGATGCTTTCCACGGGAATGAAGTACAGCTCCGGTCCGCGAGCGCGCCTTCAGCCACGACCCCGTCACCTCGACCGCGTCGGTGCAGGCCTCATAACGCTCCATATGAGGCTCGAGGATGCCGGCATGCACGTCCTTGTGCATCACGCCGAGCGATGACTTGCGTTCGTCGGGCAATCGGAGCAAATGCGCGAACAACCTGGCCGCTCCCGCCGAGCAGGTAGGCAGGATTGATTCCTTGCTCGGCTGTCGGAAAGAACCGCTGGCGGGGGGCTTGCAAACTCTCCAAAACGCCCGCGCGAAGGCAGAAACTCGCGGTTGAGTTACGTCTTCGGTGCGCCCTTGTACTCCTGCGCGAACTGCTCGCGCAGCGAGGCCCAGTGCAGGATGACCGATTCGCCCTTCGATGCAGTGCAAGCGCTGCATGATCCAGGTTAGAGGTCCAGCGGGAGCGACGAGCCCTTCAACGCCTGCAGCCCGGTTGTCCACTGGCACCGCGCCGTCGATAAACGATACCCTCGGAACGCACCATGGACGCCGTCGTAACCGACGGCTTCGAGCCGTTCGTCACGCAGCATCGCGAGGACCACGTTTCTCGCTGCGGTATGATGAATCCAGCATGGTGTTCTTTAGGCTTCTTTGATCAGCCGAGATCAAAAAAAAGCGCCCCCGAAGGGGCGCTTGCACGGCTGCGTCGACGTCCTTACAGGCTGTAGTACATGTCGAATTCGACCGGATGGGTGGTCATGCGCAGGCGCGTGACGTCGGCCATCTTGAGGGCGATGTAGGCGTCGATCATGTCGTTGCTGAACACGCCGCCCTGGGTGAGGAACTCGCGGTCGCGGTCCAGCGCCTCGAGGGCCTGATCCAGCGCGTGGCACACGGTCGGGATCTCCTTGGCCTCTTCCTTGGGCAGGTCGTAGAGGTCCTTGTCCATCGCCTCGCCGGGGTGGATCTTGTTCTGGATACCGTCCAGGCCGGCCATCATCAGCGCGGCGAAGGACAGGTAGGGGTTGGCGGTGGAGTCCGGGAAACGCACCTCGATGCGGCGCGCCTTCGGGTTGGTGATGTACGGGATGCGGATCGAGGCGGAGCGGTTGCGCGCCGAGTAGGCCAGCATCACCGGCGCCTCGAAGCCCGGCACCAGGCGCTTGTAGCTGTTGGTGGAGGCGTTGGTCAGCGCGTTCAGGGCGCGGGCGTGCTTGATCACGCCGCCGATGTAGTACAACGCGGTGTCGGACAGGCCGCCGTACTTGTTGCCGCTGAACAGGTTCTGGCCCTCTTTGGCCAGCGACATGTGCACGTGCATACCGCTGCCGTTGTCGCCCACCAGCGGCTTGGGCATGAAGGTCGCGCTCTTGCCGTAGGCGTGCGCCACGTTCTGGATCACGTACTTGAGGATCTGGACCTCGTCGGCCTTCTTGGTCAGGGTGTTGAAGCCCACGCCGATCTCGCACTGGCCGGCGGTGGCCACCTCGTGGTGGTGCACCTCGACCTTCATCCCCATCTCCTCCAGCGCCAGGCACATGGCGGCGCGGATGTCGTGCAGGGAGTCGACCGGCGGCACCGGGAAGTAGCCGCCCTTGACCGTCGGGCGGTGGCCCATGTTGCCGTCCTGGAAGACCTTCTCGGAGTTCCAGGAGGCCTCTTCGGAGTCGATCTTCACGAACGAGCCGGACAGGTCGGCGCCCCAGCGCACGTCGTCCAGGATGAAGAACTCGTTCTCGGGGCCGAAGTAGGCGGTGTCGGCCAGGCCGGTGCTCTTCAGGTAGGCCTCGGCGCGGCGCGCCAGCGAGCGCGGGTCACGGTCGTAGCCCTGCATGGTGCTGGGCTCGATGATGTCGCAGCGGATGTTGAGCGTGGGCTCGTCGAAGAACGGGTCCATGATTGCCGTCTCGGCGTCCGGCATCAGGATCATGTCGGACTCCTGAATGCCCTTCCAGCCCGAAATCGAGGAGCCGTCGAACATCTTGCCGTCGGTAAACACGTCGGCGTCGACGGTGCTGGCCGGCACGGTGACGTGCTGCTCCTTGCCGCGCGTGTCCGTGAAGCGGAAATCCACGAACTTCACGCCCTTCTCTTCGATCAGCTTCAAAACATCCTGAGACATGGCTTCGCCTCCAACTGGCGTATATCGATCGGTGTGTAGCGTGCCGCGGGTGGCGGCACCTTGCGCCGAGACGTAGCAGGTTCCGTGCCAGCGTCTAAGCGCTTAATCCTGGGGCGCCCGAGCGGGCCGCTGCCGCCGCCCACGCACCAATGTGGTGCATGTGGCGCCCGCGCGCCCCGATGTAGTGCGTGCGGCGTGGGGCGGGCACTGCGGCGGTGCGCCTAGCTGAACATCACCTCCACGGGTCCCACGTAGGGCAGCCGCGCCGCGCGCTCGCGCAGCGCCTCGGCGATGCGCTCGGCGTGCGCGGCGTCGCGCGTGGCGTCCAGCGGCAGGATAACCTCCACGTGCACGCGCCCATCCAGATAGTGCAGCACAAGGCGGCGCGCGGTGCGCGCCTCAGGCACGTCGGCCCAGGCCGCATGCAAGGCCGCGCGCACCGCATCGCGCTCGGGCAGGTCGAGGCACGGGGCGGCGCTGGCATCGTCCTCGGGGTCGACGTGCACCGTCACGTCACTGACCTCCTCCATCGCGTCAATCACCCGCGCGCGGACGGTCTCGCCGATCTGATGACCCTCGGAGACGCTCACCCGCCCGTCCACCAACACGTGCACGTCGACCAGCGCCTCGGCGCCCATGCGCCGCGTGCGCAACTGGTGCAGCGCGCGCACGCCCGGGGTATCCAACATCACCTGCCGAATCTCGTCCAGGCGTGCGGCGTCGAGACCGGTATCGACCAACTCGCGCAGGCTGTGCCAGGCGAGGTGCCAGCCGATCTTGATGATCATCAGCCCCACCGCCACCGCCGCCACGGCGTCCAGCCATGGGTAGCCGATCATCACGCCGAGCACGCCGAGCACCACGATCACCGAGGAGATGGCGTCGGTACGGTGATGCCAAGCGTTGGCGCGCAGCAGGTTGGAGCGGATGCGCCGGGCGACGCGCACGGTGTAGTGGTAGAGTGCCTCCTTGGCGAGCACCGAGAGTACCGCCACGGCCAACGCGAGCAGGCCGGGATGCAACAGCAAGGCGGGGTCGAGCAAGCGCCGGGCGGCGTCCCACATGATGCCCAGCGCCACCGCGATCAGCAGCAGGCCGACGCCCACCGTCATGGCGGTCTCGATGCGGGCGTGCCCGTAGGGGTGCTCCGCGTCGGCGGCGCGGCTGCCGTGCTTGGCGGCCAGCAGGACCATCGCGTCACTGATGAGGTCCGACAGGGAGTGCACGCCGTCGGCGACCAGCGCCGCCGAGTTGCCGATGACACCGAACACGATCTTGGCCGCCGCGAGCAGCAAATTGACCGCGCCGCCGACCACGGTGACGCGCCGCGCGGCGGCATAGCGGGCCCCGCCCGCGTGCGCCGCGCCCGTGGGCGTGACCGTCGCGGAACGGGGCTCGGCGTCCATCAGCAGACCTTGAGGGTGATGATCAGTTCGCGGTCGCGCTCGGCGATGTCGAGCACCTGGTGGCCGTGCACGCGGCACCAAGCGGGCACGTCGCTGGCCGCGCCGGGGTCGGTGCAAACCACCTCGAGCGTATCACCCGGCGCGAGTTCCTTGATCTTGTCCTGCACCCGAATCACGGGCATCGGACAGAGCAGACGACGGGCATCGAGCACCACGTGGCTCACACGTGCCACTCCTGCGGAATGGCGTCGGCGGCGAACGGCGGCACCTCGAACTCGCGCTCCTCGCCGGTGTCGCGGGTGACCGCCACGCGCACCGCCGCGGCGCTGCGTCCCTGGCTGTAGCGGGCCGTTACCCGCGCCGCGAGCTCCAGGTCGGCATCGTTGGCCACGCCGTCCAGCAGCACCAACGGGCCGCTGTGGCTGACCGGGCGCAGGTGGGTGAATTGCTTGCGGTAGCCCTCGAGGAAGTTGTTCTCGCCCTCTTCGCGCCCGATGATGAGCTTGAAGTGCGGGCGCGGGCGCAGGTGGCGGCCGACCTTGAGCAGCATGATGTCGTCCACTTCGTAGTCGCGCTTACCGCGCGCACGCCACAGGTCGGCGAGCTTGTGCGAGTAGGCCTCGTCGGTCAGAAAGCAGCAGCCGCCCGCCGGCTGCGCGTACTCCTCGATGCCGAACTGCGCGGCCAGCGCCATCTGCGGCTTGCGCGAGCGGCCGTTGAAGTCGTACAGGCGCTCGCGGTCCACCCAGCCCTCCCGCTCGGGCAGCGTGGGCGGCAACAGCTTGGCGCACAACGGACGCAGCAGGCGCTCGCCCGCACCGGACTCGCGCGCTACCACCGGCATGGTGTCGCGGCGCTGGCTCTTGGGCCGCTGGCCGATCACCTCGCCGGTGATGATGAAATCGAAGCCGTTCTCCTCCATCCACGCCACGGCCTTGCTCACCATGAAGCCCTTGCAGTCCAGGCAGGGATTCAGGTTGGCGCCGTAGCCGTGCTTGGGATTGAGCACGACGTCCTTATAGGGTTCGGAGATGTCGACGATGTGCAGCTTGATGCCGAGTTGCTCGGCGCTCCACAGTGCGTTGTTGCGCTTGGGACGCTCGCGGTCGCGCTTGCGAATCGCGTGGGTGTGGCCCTCGACGCAGAATCCGGTGAAGAAGTTAATGCCCTCGACGTGTATGCCCTGCTCGAGCATCACGCGCGCGGCGAGCATCGAGTCGAGCCCGCCGGAGATGAGGGCGACGGCCTTGCGCTGCTTGTCCATGGCACTGCCCTGATCGGTGAGGCCGCCGGCGGCGGCGATTCGCGGTCATCGAACAGATTATCTTACCGGAAGGGGCGTAGCGCCGGTAGCGGCGGTAAACCGAAGGTCGGGGCGCCCGACGGACCCGGCCGACCTTAATGGCGCGCGTCGCTCGGCGCCTCGAAGGGCTCCGCGTCGGTGACCTCGCGCAGCATGCGCCGGGCGCCGGCACTGCCGGTGTCGCGCAGCAGTTCGAGCGCGGCGATCGGGTCGAGCGGGGCCTCGCCGCCGCGCAGCCGACGCATGATCTGCAGCACGTCCATGAGGTTGACGAAACCCTCGGCCAAGGCCTCGTAGGTGTCGGCGTGCTGATGGGCGGTGTTCTGGGCAAGGGCGTGGTAGGCGCCGCGACCGAGGTCCACGTAGTAGCTGAGGCGCACACGTCGGCGCCGCGCGCGCTGTGGGAACAGCCCGGAGTAGAGCAGGCACTTGTCGCCCACATCGCGCAGGCGCTCGTGGCGCAGCCCGCCGCCGCTTGCCTGGCCGGCGAGGTATTCGAGCGCGAGCACGCTGTGCGCCATCTCCGGCTTGGCGACAAAGCGCATGAGCAGGAAAACGAGGTAGCTTTCCAGCTCTTCGGCCAAGGCGCAGCCGGCCGCCTGTTCGGCGTCGCGCACCAGTGTGTGCCACTGGGCGGTGGAGTTCGGACCCAGAACCAAATCGCTCATCGATGCCCTCCACGGCAGGCCACCGGCGCGGCTTCCCGGCACACGCCGGTGGCATGTCACCCCGACTCCGACCGGCGCGGCACGGAGCCACCTCAACATCAACTTCTTCCGGCGCGCAGACCGCCGCCTTATCAGCCGTGGCCGCCAAGGCTATAATGCCTGCCTTTTCTCGACCTCCACGACCGGGCACGAAAGGGCTACTTCTTGACTGAAAATCGGCAATCCGCGGCAGGACTTGAGGGCGGCGCCCCGCGCACCTTCCAAGACCTCATCCTTGCGCTGCAGAACTATTGGGCGGCGCGTGGCTGCGTATTGCTGCAGCCGTACGACATGGAGGTCGGTGCGGGCACCTTCCACCCTGCCACCTTTTTGCGCGCCATCGGCCCCGAGCCCTGGGCGGCGGCCTACGTTCAGCCCTCGCGGCGCCCCACCGATGGGCGCTACGGGGAGAATCCCAACCGTCTTCAACATTATTACCAGTTTCAGGTGGTGATCAAACCGTCGCCGGACGACATCCAGGAGCTCTACCTCGGCTCGCTGCGCGCACTCGGCATCGACCCGCTGGTGCACGACATCCGCTTCGTTGAGGACGACTGGGAATCGCCCACCCTGGGCGCCTGGGGCCT
Organism: Ectothiorhodospiraceae bacterium 2226; assembly: GCA_013348725.1. Taxonomy (NCBI): domain Bacteria; kingdom Pseudomonadati; phylum Pseudomonadota; class Gammaproteobacteria; order Chromatiales; family Ectothiorhodospiraceae; species Ectothiorhodospiraceae bacterium 2226. The sequence goes on along the minus strand of CP054689.1, from coordinate 1,520,274 downwards.
CGGTTGGGAGGTGTGGTTGAACGGCATGGAGGTGACCCAGTTCACCTACTTCCAGCAGGTGGGCGGGCTCGATTGCCGGCCGGTCACCGGCGAGATCACCTACGGCTTGGAACGCATCGCGATGTACCTGCAGGGCGTGGAGAGCCTGTTCGACCTGGTGTGGGCCGATGGCCCGTTGGGGCGCATCACCTACCGCGACGTGTTCCATCAGAACGAGGTCGAGATGTCCGCCTACAACTTCGAGCACGCCGACACGCAGACCATGTTCGCGTGGTTCGACAGCTGCGAGCGGGCCAGCCAGGACCTGATCGCCGCCGGGCTGCCGTTGCCCGCTTACGAGATGGTGCTCAAGGCCTCCCATACCTTCAACCTGCTGGACGCGCGCCGCGCCATCTCCGTCACGGAGCGCGCGCGCTACATCGGCCGCGTGCGCGCCTTGGCGCGCGCCGTGGCCGAGGCCTATTACGCGCGCCGGGAGGCGCTCGGCTTTCCGATGCTCGCGCAAGGGGAGGCCACGGCATGAGCGCGCCCCGCGACCTGTTGATCGAACTCGGTACCGAGGAGCTGCCCCCCAAGGCGCTCAAACGCCTCGGCGAGGCCTTCGCGCAGGGCCTGCGCGACGGGCTCGAGCGCGCCCAACTCGGCTTCGAGGCGCTGACCCACTACGAGACCCCGCGCCGACTGGCGGTCCTGATCGCGGGGCTGGAGACCCTGCAGCCCGACCGCCCCTTCGAACGGCGCGGCCCGGCGCTGCGGGCCGCCTTCGACGCCGAGGGCAAGCCCACCCGCGCCGCGCAGGGCTTCGCCGGCTCCTGCGGGGTGGCGGTGGAGGCCCTGGAGCGGCTGGAGAACGAGCAGGGCGCTTGGCTGGTGTACCGTGGCGTGGAGCCCGGCAAGGCGGCGGGCGAGTTGGTGCCGGCGCTGGTTGGCGAGGCGCTCGCCGCGCTGCCGATTCCCAAGCGCATGCGCTGGGGCAGCTCCACCGCCGAGTTCGTGCGGCCTGCCCATTGGCTGGTGCTGCTGTTCGGCGATGAGGTGCTGGACGCCGAGGTGCTCGGCCTGCCTGCCGGACGCACCACGCGCGGCCACCGTTTTCACGCCCCCGAGCCGATCGAACTCGCGCGCCCCGGCGACTACGCCGCGGTGCTGGAGGAGCGCGGGCGGGTGGTGGCGAGCTTTGCCGAACGGCGCGAGCGTGTGCGCCGCCAAGTGTTGGCCGCGGCGCAGTCGTTGGGCGGGGAGGCGGTGATCGGTGAGGACCTGCTCGACGAGGTCACCGGCATGGTCGAGTGGCCGGTCGCGCTCGCGGGCAGCTTCGATAAGCGCTTCCTCGAGGTCCCGGCCGAGGCGCTGGTCTCGTCGATGCGCGGGCACCAGAAGTATTTCCATGTGGTGGACGGCGCGGGCCGGCTGCTGCCGCACTTCATCGCGGTGGCCAACATCGAGAGTCGGCAGCCCGACGCGGTGCGCCACGGCAACGAGCGCGTGATCCGCCCGCGCCTGGCGGACGCCGCGTTCTTCTGGGCGCAGGACCGCGCGCAGCCGCTGGAGGCGCAGCTCGAGCCGCTCAAGGCCGTGGTGTTCCACAAGCGCCTCGGTTCCCTGTACGACAAGAGCACGCGCGTCGCCGCGCTGGCGCGGCGGGTCGCGGAGCAGATCGGCGCCGAACCGGCCGAGGCCGAGCGGGCCGGGCTGTTGTCCAAGTGCGACCTGCTGACCCACATGGTCGGCGAGTTCCCCGAGCTGCAGGGCATCATGGGGCGTTATTACGCGATGGCCGCGGGCGAGCCCGAGGGCGTGGCCCAGGCGCTCGACGAGCAGTACATGCCGCGCTACGCGGGCGATGCGCTGCCCCAGGATCCGGTCGGCCAGGCGGTGAGCATCGCCGACAAGCTCGACAGCCTGGTCGGCATCTTCGGGGTCGGCGAGGCGCCCACCGGCGACAAGGACCCCTACGCGCTGCGCCGCGCCGCGCTCGGCGTGCTGCGCATCGCCATCGAACAACGCCTCGCGGCGCTGGACGTGCCCGCGCTGTTGGACGCGGCGGTGGCGGCCTTCGGCGACGCGCTGGAGCGCGCGCCGGTCGAGGCGGTGTACGACTTCATGCTGGAGCGGCTGCGCGGTTACTACGCCGAGGCGGGCGTCACCGCGGACGTGTTCGACGCCGTGCACGCCTTGCGCCCGGCGCAGCCGGCGGACTTCGACGCGCGCGTGCGCGCCGTCACGGCGTTCCGCGCCTTGCCGGAGGCCGAAGCGCTGGCGGCAGCCAACAAGCGCTGCGCCAACATCCTGCGCCAAGCAGGCGAACGGCCCGAGCAGCTGGACGCCGCGCGCCTGGTGGAGCCGGCCGAACGCGCCCTCGCCGACGCGGTGGAGCGCATGGCCGCCGAGGTCGAGCCGCGGCTGGCGGCACGCGATTACGAGGCCGCGCTGCGCGCCTTGGCCGGGCTGCGCGCGCCGGTGGACACCTTCTTCGACCAGGTGATGGTGATGGCCGAGGACGCGGACTTGAAGCGCAACCGCCTGGCGCTGCTCGCGCGCCTGCAGGGCCTGTTCCTGCGCGTGGCCGACATCGCGCGCCTGCAAAGCTGAGGAGACCCACGATGGCCGAACGCGACGACAGCTTCAGCGCCATGATGGCCGCGGTGCAGGCCTTTCACGACAAGCACGACTTCAAAAACACCGGGGGCGAGGACATGACCTACCGCGTCGCCCTCATGGCGGAGGAGCTCGGCGAGATCGCCGCCTGCGTGACCAAGGGCAAGGCGCCCGAGGCACTCGCGGAGGAAGTGGCCGACTTGTTCATACTGGTGCTCGGCACCGCCATCTCGGCCGGCTTCAAGTTGGACGAGGCCTTCTGGCGCAAGATGGACAAGCTCGCCACGCGCGAGTCGCGCATGATCAACGGGCGCATTCGGGTCTCGGAGTTCCGGGACGCCTGATGGAAGCTCAGCGGCTGATCATCCTCGACCGCGACGGCGTGATCAATTACGACTCCGACGCCTACATCAAGAGCGCGGACGAGTTCGTGCCCTTGCCCGGCAGCCTGGAGGCCATGGCGCGGCTGCGCCGCGCCGGCTACCGCATCGCGGTGTGCACCAACCAGTCCGGCTTGGCGCGCGGGCTGTTCAGCCTGGACGACCTGCACGCCATGCACCAGAAGCTCATCCGCCTGCTGGCCCAGCACGGCGGGGGCATCGATGCGCTGCTGTATTGTCCGCACGGCCCGCACGCCGGCTGCCGCTGCCGCAAACCGCGCCCCGGGCTGCTGGAGGAGGTGGGGGCGCGGTTACGCATGCCGCTCACGGGGGTCCCCGCCATCGGGGATTCGGCCCGGGATCTGGAGGCCGCACGCGCGGTGGGCGCCCAGCCCATCCTGGTGCGCACCGGCAAGGGCACCCGCACCCTGGCCGCCGGCGTGGACCCCGCGGTGGCGGTCTACGACGACCTCGCCGCCGCGGTCGACGCGCTGCTGGCAAGCGCGGCGTGAGCGCCTGGTTGCGCGGGCTCGCCTTCATGGCGGGCATCAGCCTCATGGCGGTGGTGATCGGCACCTCCGGGCTGCTCACGGCCGTCCTGCCCTATCGCCTGCGCTACCGCTATCTCACCAATTGGGGCCGTTTCACGCTGTGGTGGTTGCGCGTGACGTGCGGCGTCAATTTCCGCGTACAGGGCATGGAACACTTACCGCAGGAGCCCGCCGTGGTGCTGGCCAAGCATCAATCGGCCTGGGAGACCATCGCCTTGCCCTTCTTGCTGCCACCTCAGACCTGGGTGCTCAAGCGTTCGCTGTTGTGGATCCCGGTATTCGGTTGGGGTCTGGCGCTGTTGCGCCCGATCGCCATCGACCGCAGCGCCGGGCGGCGCGCCCTCGCCCAGATCATCGAGCGCGGGCGGCGGCGGCTCGAGCAGGGCATCTGGGTGGTGGTGTTTCCCGAGGGCACGCGGGTGGCACCGGGGACGCGCGGGCGTTACGGCATCGGCGGGGCCATGCTCGCGGCGCGCAGCGGGGTCCCGGTGGTGCCGGTGGCCCACAATGCCGGCGAATTCTGGCCGCGAAACGGCTTTCGTAAACGCCCGGGGACCATCGAGCTGCGCATCGGCCCGCCGATCCCCACGGCGGGGCGCAGCGCCCAGGAGGTCAACGCGGCCGCCGAGGCATGGATCGAGGACACCATGGCGGTGCTGGCCGACGGCGGCGGCGCCTCCGCGCCCGAGGCGGAGCTCGCCAAGTTCTGACCCGCTGACCCGTTCACATCCCCCAAGTCCGCGCAGCCCGCCGGGCGGCTGGCTTAGTCAATCATGATATAGTGATATGTTTATTCAGCCTGCGCAGCCGTAGGCGCGCGGCACCGATTTCCTTACCAAGCTCGAGGACACTATGCACAACGGCAAGAGCATTACGCAGTTCATCATGGAGGAGCAGCGGCGGGTCAAGGGCGCCTCGGGCGACTTTACCGCGCTGCTCAACGACATCGTCACCGCCTGCAAGGTCATCTCCAGCTACGTGAACCACGGCGATCTGATGGGTGTGCTGGGTAGCGCCGAGAGTGAGAACGTCCAGGGCGAGACCCAGAAAAAGCTCGACGTGCTGTCCAACGAGGTGTTTCTGAAGTCCAACGAGTGGGCCGGCCACACCGCCGCCATGGCGTCGGAGGAGATGGAGGACATCTACTCGATCCCCGGCAAGTATCCCAAGGGCAAATACCTCCTGGTGTTCGATCCCCTGGACGGGTCCTCCAATATCGACCTGAACGTGTCGGTGGGCACCATCTTCTCCATCCTGCGCTGCCCGGACGGCGTGGAGAACCCCAGCGCCGAGGACTTCCTGCAGCCCGGCACCAAGCAGGTGTGCGGCGGCTACGCGCTGTACGGGCCGGCCACCATGATGGTGCTGACCACCGGCAGCGGCGTGAACGGCTTCACCCTCGATCAGAATATCGGCGAGTTCGTGCTCACCCACCCCAACATGCAGATCCCGGAGGACACGGCGGAGTTCGCCATCAACATGTCCAACCAGCGCTTCTGGGAGGCGCCGGTGCAGCGCTACGTCGAGGAGTGCCTGGCGGGCAAGACCGGTCCGCGCGGCAAGGACTTCAACATGCGTTGGGTGGCCTCCATGGTGGCCGAGGTGCACCGCATCCTGACCCGCGGCGGCATCTTCATGTACCCCAAGGACACCAAGGATCCCTCCAAGGAGGGCAAGCTGCGCCTGATGTACGAGGCCAACCCGATGTCGTTCATCGTGGAGCAGGCCGGCGGCGCCAGCAGCACCGGGCGTGAGCGCATCATGGACATGCAGCCGAAGGGCCTGCACCAGCGCGTGCCGGTGATCCTGGGTTCCAAGAACGAGGTCGAGCGCGTGGTTGGCTACCACCGCGAAGACTGATTCGCCCCGCGGCGGCGGGCAGAAACGGAACGGGCGGCCTAGGCCGCCCGTTTTATTTTATATATCAATTAGTTGATCTGATTATACGTCCAGATTGGTCGCCGCCAGCGCGTTTTGCTCGATGAATTCGCGACGCGGCTCCACCTGGTCACCCATCAGGGTGGTGAAGATCTCATCCGCCGCGATGGCGTCGTCGATGCGCACGCGGAGCAAGCGCCGCGTCTCGGCGTTCATGGTGGTTTCCCACAGCTGTTCCGGATTCATCTCGCCCAGGCCTTTGTAACGCTGAATGTGTTGGCCGCGCTTGGCCTCCTCCAGCAACCACTCCAAGGCCTGCTTGAAGCTCACGATCGGGCGCGAACGCTCGCCGCGCGCGACCGCGGCGTCCTCGCCGATCAGCCCCTCGAGCTGGCGGCCCAGGGTCTGCATGTTGCGGTACTCGCCGGAGGCGAAGAAGTCCGAATGCAGCAGGTAGTCGGTGTCGACGCCGTGGCGGGTCACCGTGACCTGCACGGCGTGGCCTTCCAACTCGGCGTCCTCCACCAGCGCGAAGCTGTAGCGCGCGGTGCCGGCCGCATCGGCGTTCAGACGTGCGACCAATTCATCGAACCAACGCTCCGCGGCCGCCGGATTACCGAAATCCTCCAGCGATAGCGGCGGCATGTAGACCATTTTCTCCAACAGCGCGGCGTTGTAGCGGCGCGCCAGGCGCTTGATACCCGCCATCACCGCCAGGTAGTCGTTGGCGAGGCTCTCCAGTGCGGGGCCGGTAATCGCCGGCGCCTCGGCGTTGACATGCACGCGGGCGCCCTCCAGGGCGCTCTGCAGCAGGTAGGCGTTAAGCTGCAGGTCGTCCTTGACGTAATGCTCCTGCTTGCCGCGGCGGATCTTGTACAGCGGCGGCTGCGCGATGTAGACATGGCCGCGCTCGATCAGCTCGGGCATCTGCCGGTAGAAGAAGGTCAGCAGCAGGGTGCGGATGTGGGAGCCGTCCACGTCCGCGTCGGTCATGATGATGATGCGGTGGTAGCGCAGCTTGTCCGGGTTGAACTCCTCGCGTCCGATGCTGCAACCGAGCGCCGTGATCAGCGTCGCGACCTCGGCCGAGGACAGCATCTTGTCGAAGCGCGCGCGCTCGACGTTCAGGATTTTTCCCTTCAGCGGCAGGATGGCCTGCGTGCGCCGGTCGCGACCTTGCTTGGCGGAGCCGCCGGCCGAGTCACCCTCGACCAGGAACAGCTCCGACTGGCTCGGATCGCGCTCCTGGCAGTCGGCCAGCTTGCCGGGCAGCCCGGCGAGGTCCAAGGCGCCCTTGCGCCGGGTCATCTCGCGGGCCTTGCGCGCCGCCTCGCGGGCGCGCGCGGCGTCCACCACCTTGCCGGCGATGGCGCGGGCGTCCGGCGGGTTCTCCAACAGGAACTCACCGAGCTTCTCCGCCATCACCGATTCCACCACCGGTTTGACGTCCGAGGAGACCAGCTTGTCCTTGGTCTGCGAGGAGAACTTCGGATCCGGCACCTTCACCGACAGGACGGCGGTCAGGCCCTCCCGGGAATCGTCACCGGTCGGCGACACCTTGGCCTTCTTGGCGATGCCCTCGCGCTCGATGTATTGGTTCAAGGTGCGCGTCAGCGCGCTGCGGAATCCGGCGAGGTGGGTGCCGCCGTCGCGCTGCGGGATGTTGTTGGTGAAGCAGAAGATGTTTTCCTGATAGGAGTCATTCCACTGCAGCGCCACCTCGACCACGATGCCGTCGCGCTCGGACTGGCAATAGAAGACGCTGGGATGCAGCGGTGTCTTCTTGCGGTTGAGGTGTTCGACGAAGGCGCGGATGCCGCCGACATACTCGAATACGTCGCGCTTATCGGCGCGCTCGTCGGCCAGCGCGATGCGCACCCCGGAATTCAAGAACGACAGCTCGCGCAGGCGCTTGGCGAGGATGTCGTAGTGGTACTCGGTATCGCCGAAGATCTCGGCGCTCGGCTTGAAGTGGATCTCCGTGCCGGTATCCTTCGCGTCGCCCACCACCTCCAGCGGCGCCGCGGGCACACCCATGTGGTAGTGCTGCTCGTAGAGCTTGCCCTCACGGCGGATGGTGAGCTTCAGGTGCTCCGACAGGGCGTTTACCACCGAGACACCCACCCCGTGCAGCCCCCCGGACACCTTGTAGGAGTTGTCGTCGAACTTCCCGCCGGCATGCAGCACGGTCATGATGACCTCAGCGGCGGAGCGCCCCTCTTCCTCGTGGTAGTCGACCGGAATCCCACGTCCGTCGTCGCGCACGCTAATCGAGTTGTCGGCATGGATGATGACGTCGATACGGCTGCAGTGGCCGGCGAGGGCCTCGTCGATGGAGTTGTCGACCACCTCGAACACCATGTGATGGAGGCCGGTGCCGTCGTCCGTGTCGCCGATGTACATGCCCGGGCGCTTACGCACTGCATCTAGGCCTTTCAGCACCTTAATACTGCGGGAATCGTAGCTGTTCGTACTCATGAGGGGACTCCTGTCGAGGCGGCCATTATACCAGTTCCGTGAATTGCCCGTGTTCCACGTGGAACGTCCGCACCTCGGCGTCAGGCACGGGAATGACGCCTACCTCGGTGGCGGTTACGAACACTTGGGCACCGCTGGCGAGCAGGGCGTCCAACACCTGCCGCCGATGCCCGGGGTCGAGCTCGGCCGCGAGGTCGTCCGCGAGGACCACACACCGGGGCCCGCTGCGCTCATGCAGCAACCGCACCTGCGCCAAGCGCATCGCGGCCACCAGGGTCTTCTGCTGCCCGCGCGAGAGCGCCTGCGCGACCGGCTGCCCGCCCCAGCGAATGACGAGGTCGGCGCGGTGCGGCCCCTGCCGGGTGTGGCCAAGCTCGCGGTCGCCCTCGCGCCCCTGCTCAAGACTACTCAGCAGGGCCCGCTCACTGGCCCAGCCGCGCTGGTAGCTGAACACCAGCTCATCCAAACCGGCCAGTTCCGACGCGGTGCGCTCAATCGTGCGCGCGGCCGCCTCGGCGTAATGGGCGCGTGCGGCCGCCACGGCCTCCCCGCTCTGCGCAAGCTCCGGCTCCCACGCCGCCGCCTCGCGCATGCGCCCCGTACGCAGCGCGGCGTTCCGTTGGCGCAGCGCGCGCTGGTAGCGCTGCCAGTGCTCGAGAAATCCATGTTCCACGTGGAACGCACCCCAATCGAGAAACTGGCGCCGCAACCTCGGCCCTTGCTCGAGTAGGGCATGGCTATGGGGATCGAGTACGACCACCGGCAGGCGCTCGGCGAGCGCAGCCGCGCTAGCCGCCACGGCGCCTTGCACCTTGATGCGGGTGTTCTCGAGGGACTTTTCTATGCCGAGCGTTGTGAGCCCACCGGTCGGCTCCGCGACCTCCCCGAACACGGTGAGTGTCGCCTGCCCGTACCGAATGATCGCGCGCAGCTGCGTGGTGCGGAACGAGCGCCCGAGCCCGAGCAAATGCACCGCCTCAAGCAGGCTGGTCTTGCCGCTGGCATTGTGACCGACGATGAGATTGAGCCCCGACCCCGGGCGCAGCTCGACGTGCGCCAGATTACGCACGTCGCGCACGACCAAGCGTTGCAAGGTCATGCGCGCGCCCCGAGCAGAGGAGGGAAGGCGATCCGCGCCTACAGGCGCATCGGCATGATGACGTACTTGCTGCTTTCGTCACCGTCGCCTTGGATCAAACAACTGCTGTTGGCGTCGGACATCACCAAGCGGACCTGATCGCTACGCACCGCGGCCAAGGCATCGAGCAAGTATTGCACGTTAAACCCTACCTCAAAGCCTTCGCCGTCGTAGCTCACCGGCATCTCGTCCTCGGCCTCTTCTTGTTCGGGGTTGTGCACCAGCGCCCGCAAGGCGTCGTTCCCCAATTGCAGGCGCACGCCGCGGAACTTCTCGTTCGACAAGACCGAGGCCCGCCCCAAGCCCGCGATCAGCGTGCTGCGGTCGCCCAGCACGATCTTGTCGCCGCCTTGGGGCACCACGCGGTTGTAGTCGGGGAAGCGCCCGTCCACCAGCTTCGAGGTAAAGGTGATCGGCCCCACCGTCACCCGCAGATGATTGCTGGCGAGCTCCAACTGCGCCGGCTCGTCGGTATCGCCCAGCAACCGCACCAACTCCAACACGCCCTTGCGGGGAACGATGATCTGCCGCGGCTCGGCCACGTCCACCGAAAGCGCCGCGTCCGCGAGGGCCAAGCGATGACCGTCCGTGGCGACCGCCCGCAGCCGCTCTCGACTGAACTCCAGCAATAGCCCGTTCAGGTAATAGCGCACGTCTTGCTGTGCCATGGAGAAGTGCGTTTTCTCAATGAGCGACTTCAGCTCGCGCTGCGGTAGCACAATGCGCGTCGGCATCTTGAGTTCGTCCAGCGACGGGAACTCCTGCGCCGGCAAGGTGGTAAGCGTATAGCGGCTGCGCCCCGAACGAATCAACGCGCGATCGCCCTCGACGTTGATCTCGACCTCCGCCCCCTCGGGCAGCGCGCGACAGATGTCGACGAACTTGCGTGCCGCGAGCGTGGTCTCGCCCCCGTTGGCGCCCTCGAGCGGTGTGCGCGTGATGATTTCCACTTCGAGGTCCGTACCGGTCAGGGCCAGCTCACTCTCCGTCACCCGCATCAGCACGTTCGAGAGGATAGGCAACGTCTGGCGCCGCTCCACCACGCCCGTGACGACCTGCAGAGGCTTGAGTAGGGCTTCTCGTTGTATGGTCAACTTCATGTGCACACCCGTTTTAATTAGTCGGTTTATATATAAAGCCGCTTGTGATTATTACTGGGCCGTCCTGCCCGGGATAACCTATTTAATCCCTTGTATATCAATCTATTACCCATCATCTAAACCCCGTGCACAAGTCCCGTAGCACCTGTGGATAAACTGTGCGCCGAACTGGCGTTTTGGCGCGGCTCAATTTTATCCACAGGCTGCCCACATCATGTCGTCAGGGTCCTCAACAGGTTGGACAGATCCTCCGCCATGCGGGCATCGGAGCGGCGTAATTCCTCCACCTTCTTGCAGGCATGCATCACGGTGGTGTGATCGCGCCCGAAGGCATTGCCGATCTCGGGCAGGCTGTGGTTGGTCAGTTCCTTCGCCAAGGACATCGCCACCTGCCGCGGGCGGGCAATGGAGCGGCTACGCCGTTGCGACAAGAGGTCGCTCACGCGCAGCTTGTAATACTCCGCGACCGTCTTCTGGATGTTCTCGATGGTGACCAACTTGTCCTGTAGCGCCAGCAGATCGCGCAGCGCCTCCTTGGCGAAGTCGACCGTGATCGGGCGGCCGGTGAAGTTCGCATTCGCGACCACGCGGCGCAGCGCCCCCTCCAGCTCGCGCACGTTGGAGCGGATGCGCTTGGCGACGAAAAACGCCACCTCGTCCGGCAGCACCACCCCCGTGTGGGCGGCCTTACTCTTCAAGATCGCCACGCGCGTCTCAAGCTCGGGCGGATCGATCGCCACGGTGAGGCCCCAGCCGAAGCGCGACTTGAGCCGTTCTTCCAGCCCGTTGACCTCCTTGGGGAAGCGATCGCACGTCAGGATCACCTGCTGCTGGCCTTCGAGCAGTGCGTTGAAGGTGTGGAAAAACTCCTCCTGGGAGCGCTCCTTGCCGGCGAAGAACTGAATGTCGTCGATCAGCAGCGCGTCCACGCTGCGATAGCGGCGCTTGAATTCGTTGATGGCATTGTGCTGCAGCGCCTTCACCATGTCCGCGACGAAGCGCTCCGAATGCAGATACAGCACGTTGGCGCCCGGTTTGTGCTGCAGCATGAGGTTACCGACCGCGAGCATCAGGTGGGTCTTGCCGAGGCCCACCCCGCCGTAGATGAACAGCGGGTTGTACGCGCCGCCTGGATTCTCGGCCACCTGCATGGCCGCCGCCCGCGCGAGCTGGTTGGACTTGCCCTCCACGAAGTTGTCGAACGTGGCTTGCGGGTTCAGGGCGTTGCCGCGTTGGGCGGGATGACACTCCGCGGGCTCCGCGCGCGCGCGACCGTTGGCGGCCGGCGCGCGGGCGGCACTGTGCTGAGCGCTTGGCGAGGCACTGGGGCGGGAGGTGCTGGGGCGGGAGGTGCTGGGGCGCGCGCTGACCGGGGCACTGCCGATCTCGAGGCGCACCTTCGGTGCTTGCCCGTCGCAGTACTGGCCCACGAACTCGCAGATCTGCTGCAGAAAGCGCTGACTCACCCAGTCCAGCACGAATTGATTGGGGGCCAGCAAGCGCAGCTGCTCGCGTTCCTCCACCACCTGCAGGGGCCGGATCCAGGTGTTGAACTGTTGCGCCGGAAGTTCGTCTTCTAGGCGCCGCAGACACTGCTGCCAGACTGTGCCCAAAACGCGTCCTCGCCGTGCAGGTGAACCAGTGTTGATCGCCCGCGGCGACCGGTGCGCGCCCGAGGCGCGGCAGGGCGATCAGTCTATACCCGTGCGCGCGAGTTATCCACATCCCCGTTCGCCCGCTTTCGGTTGACAGGGCAGGCCCTGAGCAAGTACTTTTACGCACTTTTGACGGCACGCCTGCTCGACGGGTGCGTGGCCGTATCCCCAAGCTCAAGTGGAACTTCAGCCATGAAAAGAACTTTCCAGCCCAGCGTCCTCAAGCGCAAGCGTGTCCACGGCTTCCGTGCGCGGATGAAGACCCGCGGCGGCCGACTGGTCCTCAAGGCGCGTCGCGCCAAGGGCCGCGCCCGCCTCAGCGCCTGATCGCAGTAACACGGGGCATGCCCACGGGTGGCGCTGGCTTCGGCCGGTGCCGGCGCTTACTTAACCCCGCGGAGTATCGGCGGGTTTTCGAAGCGCCCTGTCGGCGCTCGCGCGATGGCCTCACCGTGCTGGCGCGCCCCAACGGGCTCGACCGCGCCCGCCTCGGCCTGGCGGTTTCCAAACGCCAGCTCAAACACGCGGTCGCCCGCAATCGAATCAAGCGCTTGGCGCGCGAGAGCTTTCGCCATCACCAGGCCGAACTGGTCGGCTGGGACGTGGTGGTCAGCGCGCGGGCCTCGGCGGAGCAGGCCGACAACTCCCTCTTGCGCGCCGCGTTCGCGCGGCTCTGGGCGGACGTAGCGGAACGATGCAAAAGATCCTGATCTGGCTGGTGTGGGGCTATCGCTACGCGATCAGCCCGTTTCTGCCGCAGACCTGCCGCTTTCATCCCACCTGTTCCTGTTATGCCGAGCAGGCTTTGCGCGAGCACGGCGCCTTGCGCGGCCTGTGGCTGACCGTGCGGCGCCTGGGCCGGTGTCACCCCTGGGGAGGCGCGGGTTACGACCCGGTGCCGGAGAAGAAACACTGATGGATATCCAACGTGTCCTGCTGTTCATCGCGCTCACCTTCATCCTGCTGCTGATTTGGCAGGCCTGGTACGACGAGCAGCGCGCCACCGCGCCGCAGCCCGTGCCCACCGAAGAGGCCGGTCCGCCCGCCGCCGGCGATGTGCCCGAGCGGCCGCGCGCCGAGGCGGCTCCCGATCAGGACACCGTGCCCACCGTCGCCGCGCGCGGGGCGCTGCCGCGCGCCGAGCGCGTCCGCGTGCGGACCGACGTGTACGACCTCACCATCGACACGGTGGGTGGCGATATCCGCGAGGTGTTGCTGCTGGAGTATCCGGTGTCGCCGCGCGAGCCGGACAACCCGTACCGTCTGATGAACGACACCGGATACTGGCTGTTCGTCGCCCAGAACGGGTTGCTGCCCGGCGCCGAGGGCGTAACCGCGCCGGACCACTACGCCCAGTTCCAGGCGGAGCAAAGCCAGTACACGCTCGCGCAAGGCGCCGACACCCTGCAGGTGCCCCTGCGCTGGGAGGGCGACGGCGTGGCGGTCACCAAGACCTACACCTTCCGCCGCGGCAGCTATCTGGTGGACGTGGACGTGCGCGTCGAGAACGCCGGCGCCGAGCCCTGGCGCGGGCACTTCTATCGCCAGCTGCAGCGTACCGAGCAGGTGGGCGAGGATACGCCCTGGTTCATCTACACCTACTCGGGCGGGGTGATCTCCACCGCCGAGCGCCGTTACGAGAAGATCAGCTTCTCCGACATGCGCGACGACCTCAGCCTGACCACCCAGGGCGGCTGGACCGCGATGATCCAGCACTACTTCCTGGGCGCCTGGATCCCCGAGCAGGAGCAGCGCAACCACTTCTACACCCGCACCCTGAACGGGGCGCGCTATGTGATCGGCATGGTGAGCCCCGAGGCGGTGGTCGAGCCGGGCGGGGAACACAACTTCCACTCCGAGCTGTTCGTCGGCCCCAAGCTGCAGGATCAGCTGCGCGAGGCCGCGCCGCACCTCGAGCTGACGGTGGACTACGGCTTTCTCACCCTGCTGTCCAATCCGCTGTTCTGGCTGCTGGAGAAGATCTACAACCTGGTGGGTAACTGGGGCTGGGCCATCGTCATCCTGACGGTGATGATCAAGCTGCTGTTCTACAAGCCCTCCGCCATCAGCTACCGCTCCATGGCCAAGATGCGTCGGGTGCATCCGCGCCTGTTGGCCCTCAAGGAGCGCTTCGGCGACGACCGCCAGAAGCTCAACCAGGCCATGATGGACCTGTACAAGACGGAGAAGATCAATCCGCTGGCGGGCTGCCTGCCGATCCTGATCCAGATCCCGGTGTTCATCGCGCTGTACTGGGTGCTGCTCGAGAGCGTGGAGTTGCGCCAGGCCGACTTCGTCCTGTGGATCAACGACCTCTCGGCGCGCGATCCGTTCTACGTGCTGCCCATCCTGATGGGGCTGACCATGCTGGTGCAGCAGAAGCTGAACCCGGCGCCGCTCGACCCGATCCAGGCCAAGGTGTTGATGATCCTGCCCATCGTGTTCACCGTCTTTTTCGCCTTCTTCCCGGCGGGCCTGGTGCTGTACTGGGTGGTCAACAACACAATCTCTATCGCGCAGCAGTGGTACGTCACGCGGCACGTGGTCAAGGCATAAGCCGAACGGCCATGGACCCGGCCGGCACTGACACCATCGTCGCGATCGCCACGCCCCCCGGCCGCGGGGGCGTGGGCATCGTGCGCTTATCCGGTCCAGCCGCGGCGGCCATCGCCGCCAGCCTCGTGGGTGAGCTGCCCCGGCCGCGGTATGCGGCCCACCGCGCATTTCGCGATGCCGCCGGCGCGGTGCTCGACGACGGTCTCGTGCTGTACTTCCCCGCCCCCCATTCCTACACCGGCGAAGCGGTGGTCGAACTGCAGGGCCACGGCGCGCCCGTGGTGCTGGATCTCATCGTCGCGCGCTGCGTGGACCTCGGCGCGCGCCTCGCGCGCCCGGGAGAGTTCACCGAGCGCGCGTTCCTGAATGGGCGCCTGGACCTCGCCCAGGCCGAGGCGGTGGCCGACCTCATCGACAGCGCCACCGAGCAGGCCGCGCGCGGCGCGCAGCGTTCCTTGCAGGGGGAGTTCTCGGCGCGCATTCAGGCCCTGGTCGACGCCTTGATCGAACTGCGCGCCTACCTCGAGGCGGCCATCGACTTCCCCGATGAGGAGGTGGACATCCTCGCCGAGGGACAGGTCGCCGAGCGGCTGACGGCCCTCGCCGCGCAGCTCGACGCGGTGCAAGGCGCGGCGCGCGTCGGCTCGCTGCTGCGCGAGGGCCTCACGGTGGTCATCGCCGGCCGCCCGAACGCCGGCAAATCCAGCTTGCTGAACGCCCTCGCCGGCTTCGACGCCGCGATCGTCACCGACGTGCCCGGCACCACGCGCGACGTGCTGCGCGAGCACATCCACCTCGATGGCATTCCGCTGCGCATCCTCGACACGGCCGGCCTACGGGTCACCCACGATGCCGTCGAGCAGGAAGGAGTACGGCGCGCGCAGGCCGAGGTCGCCCACGCCGATCATATGGTGCTGGTGGTCGACGACAGCCTGGGCGCCGGCGCGCCCGAGCAGGCCTTGCTCGACCTGGTGCCCGAGCGCCCGCCGCTGACGGTGGTGTACAACAAGATCGACTTGAGCGGCCGGTCGCCGCGCACCGGCCGAGGCGAACTCGGCACCGAGGTGTGGCTCTCGGCGCGCACGGGGGCGGGCATCGACTTGCTGCGTGCGGCGCTCAAGCAGGCCGCCGGCATCGATGCAGGCGCCGGCGACGGGGCGTTCATGGCCCGGCGGCGCCACCTCTCGGCGCTGACCGCGGCGAGTGCGCACATCGGCGTGGCGCGGCGCTCGTTAGACGAGGGCGCGGGCGTGGAACTGGTGGCCGAAAACCTGCGCCTCGCCCAGCTTGCCCTGCAATGCATCACCGGCCTCTACACCAGCGACGAACTGCTTGGGGAGATCTTCGGCCGCTTTTGTATCGGCAAGTAGGTGCCGCCGCCGCGCGCCGTCGTGGGGCATCGCGCGCCTTCTACGCTTGCACAAGCGGGGCTTGGCGCGCCTTCAGTGCCCCTCCTTCACCTCGAAGATCTCCTGCGCCACCAGGCCATGCGATTCCTTATGCACCGCCTCGGCGGCCTCGCGGCTCGGTGCCTCCGACAGACAAAACACCGTCCCGGAGTCTGCGTCATACCAGTACTTCAGATACTGCACGCCGTGCTTCGCCTGCACCTCCACGTCGCGCGCATGCGCCGCCGCCACCGCCTCCGGGGTTAGCCCCGCCACCCCACGGTGAATGTCCATGTAGTACGGCATATCGGCTCCCTCCTCCTGCTGCTACCGCGTGATCGGATCCCGACCCAATTCCGGGTGACCTAAGCGCCCGCGGCAGTGAGAGACGCGGCGCCGGCTTTTCCGATAAGCTTAGTTTTCTCGGGCCCAGGGCGCTCGTCATCGCCGCTTGGCGTGGACGACACTGCCCGCCGCCGCCGCCATGTACGGATCGCCATGTCACCCCATTTGGCCTCACTGCGCTACACCAACGCCTACGCCGCGCTCGGCGAACCCTTTTCAACGCCCGTCGCGCCGACGCCGTTTACGGCGCCGCCCCGGGTGCTGCATTTCAACCCCGCCGCTGCCGCGCTGCTCGACCTGGACCCCGCCGTGGCGGCCGACCCGCAGCTTCCGACGGTGTTCAGCGGCGCGCAGGCCTTGCCGGGGATGGCACCGCGCGCCGCGCTCTACGCCGGCCACCAGTTCGGGGTGTACGTCCCGCAACTCGGCGACGGCCGCGCCCTGCTGCTCGGCGAGGTGCGCAACGAGGCCGGCGAGCGGTGGGAGATCCAGCTCAAGGGCAGCGGCCCCACCCCCTACTCCCGCGGCGGCGACGGGCGGGCGGTGCTGCGCTCGAGCATTCGCGAGTACCTGTGCAGCGAGGCCATGCACGCACTGGGCATTCCCACCACCCGCGCCCTGTGCCTGATCGGCGCGGACGAACCCGTGGTGCGCGAGCGCGTCGAAACCGGCGCCATGGTGACCCGCCTCGCGCCCACGCACGTGCGTTTCGGCTCGTTCGAGGTGTTCTATTACCGCGAGCAGCACGACCACACCCGTACCCTCGCCGACTTCGTGCTCGCGCACCACTACCCTGAGATCGAGCCCGGCGATCCCGCGCGTTACCAGCGCTTGTTCGAGACCGTGGTCGGGCGTACCGCCCGCCTCATCGCCCAGTGGCAGGCGGTGGGTTTTGCGCACGGCGTGATGAACACCGACAACATGTCCATCCTGGGGCTGACGCTCGACTACGGCCCGTTCGGGTTCATGGAGGTCTACGACCCGGGCTACATCTGCAACCACTCCGATCATCACGGCCGCTACGCCTTCGAGCGCCAGCCGCAGATCGCCCTGTTCAACCTCAGTTGCCTGGCCCAGGCGATGCTGCCGCTGATGGAGTTCGATGCGGCGAAGGCCGCGCTCGATGCCTTCGACCCCCAATACCAGGCGCACTACGGGGCGCTGATGGCGCGCAAGCTCGGTTTCGACAGCGAGCACGGCGCCGACCCGGCCGTCACCGCCTTGCGCGAGACCCTGCTCCAGCTCATGCGCGCCAGCCGCGCCGATTACACGCGCGTGTTCCGTGCCTTGGCGGGCGTAGCGTGTGAGGGGCCGGTACCGCCTGCGCTGCGCGATCAGTTCATCGACCGCGAAGCGCTCGACCGCTGGGTCGCCGACTGGCGGGCACGCCTGAGGGCCGCGGCGCGCAACGACGCCGCGCGGGGCGTCGCCATGCGGGCGGCCAACCCGCGCTATGTGCTGCGCAACTACCTCGCGCAACGCGCCATCGAGCAGGCCGAGCGGGGCGATTACCGTGAAATCGACAACTTGATGCGGGTCTTGGCCCGGCCCTACGACGAGCAGCCCGAGGCGGCCCATTACGACGCGCCGGCGCCCGATTGGGCGCAAAATCTCCAGGTGAGCTGCTCGTCCTGAGCCCCGCGCTGTCGCCGTTCCCCTACATTGGGGCGATTCCCAACGCGCTGACAGCGCGAGATTTTCGGCTACGCTTCTTAGCAGGTAGATGCTCCGCTCGGAACGGAGGCCGTGTGGACCTGGGAACCATACTGTTGCTGGTGTTGATCCTGCTGTTGTTGGGCGCCATACCGGCTTGGCCGCACAGCAGGGCATGGGGCTACGGCCCCAGCGGGATTCTCGGTGTACTGCTAGTCCTCGTGATCGTCCTGTTGCTCGCCGGACGCATTTGATGCGCGACATCTTCCCAAGAGCTTATTAGGAAGCAACTCACAAGGAGAGGACTCATGATCAAGCGACTGCTGGCGGTACTTATGGTGCTGGGTATGGTGGGCGGCATCGCAGGCTGCAACACCATGGAAGGCGCGGGCGAGGACGTCGAGCGCGGCGGCGAGGCCGTGCAGGAAGGCGCTCAGGAAGGCCGTGAAAGGATGCAGTAAGAGGTCTGTGCGCCGGTCCTCGACAGCCTGTCGCTGACCGGCGCATCCCTTTCGTTCCCCCAAAACCACTTGCCCCTCGGCGCACTTCCCGCTGCCGTCTCACTCCTCGAGCACCCGCACCCGTCCGCGCATGCCACGCCCCTCGTGGGGGAGGCACACGTACTCGTACGTGCCGGGGACCTCGAAGGTGTGTCGGAAAACACTGCCCGCCCGCAGCCGCCCGGAGTGAAACGGCTCGGCCCCGGCAGGCAATTGCGCATGGACGGGGTCCTTTACCCGCGCGGGGTCCGCGGTCACGGTATGGGTGAAAAACGAGCGGTTGCGCCACTCGACCGTGGCACCGCGCGGTACCACCACCTCCTCCGGATCGAAACCGAAACCGTGCGTCATGTTCACCACCGCCGCGGCATCCTCCGGGGGCGGGTCGTAGGCCCGGCCGCCTAGCCCGCAAGCCGCGAGGCTCGCCGCGCCAAGCAGCGCCGCGACGATGTATGCCGGCGTCCGTGCGAGCATGTTGGCCTCCTTCTAACCGCCTGCTGAAACCGCTTGTAGCCGGGAAGTAGGGCGATCGTGGTGAAATACGGGCTGGGCGCCCCTTCCTCAAGCGAAGCCTAGCAGAGCCTCAGGCACGAAAGCGGGTGACGTGGTGCGCCAGGCGCAAGAGCCCGTTGCGCGGGGGGCGCGGGGTGTAGCGCAGCTTGCAGTACAACCGCGTGATCAACATCGTGTGGCGCGCGAGATCCGGCCGCGCCGCGCCCACGCGTTGGGCGTAGGTGAGCGGGGCTTCGCCCGGGGCCCGCACAAGGCCCCGGCGCGCCAGTTTGCGCGTGAAGCGGCCATACAGCCGGCTGGCCGGATCCCCCACCGGCGGCTCGCGCACCGCCAGCCACAGCGCAACGCCGAGCAGCAGTACCACCACGATGCCGCCGATCACCCCCGCCATGGCGCGTCGACTGAGCCCGTCGAGCCCGAGCGCGTCCAGTACGCGCGCCTGACGCTGGGCGGTGTAGCCCAGCACCCAGCGGTTCCAGCGGTGATTCACCGTATCGCGGGCATGGCGCGCCTGACGCAGCGCCGCGCCGAGCCAGCCCGGCGCCTGCTCCAGCACGCCAGCGTCGCTGAGCAGCGCCGAGCGTCGCGAACTCGTGTCCACCCGCTCGGGTGCAACCGCGTGGGTAGGATCCACGCGGGTCCAACCGCGTCCGTCCAGCCACACCTCGGCCCAGGCGTGGGCATGCGATTGGCGCACGACCAGATAATCCCCCACTGGGTTGTATTCGCCGCCGAGGTAGCCGGTAACCACCCGCGCCGGCACGCCGGCGGCGCGCATCAAGGCCACGAAGGCGCCGGCATAGTGCTCGCAGAAGCCGCTCTGGGTCTCGAACAGGAACTCGTCCACCGGATCGTTGGGCAACAGCGGCGGTACGTGGGTGTAGAAGAAGGGCTGCTCCCGGAACCATTCCAGCGCCGCCCGCACGCGCGCGCTGTCGTCGGCGTGCTGCGCGCGCCACGCGTCGGCCAGCGCCTGGGCGCGCGGATGCGCCCAGCCGGGGAGCTGCAGATACAGCGCACGCTCACCGGCGCTCAGTTCTTGTCCCTGCCAACGCGGCCAGGCGGTGAGGCTCAGCGCGGTGCGCCGGCGCAGCGGCTCTTCGGCCAGCAGCTCGTGGCTGGAGGACATGCGCGCGCCCGCGGGCACGGATGCCGCCATCTCCAGCGCCGGGAGCCAGCGCCCGCTGTGGGGTTCGAGCACGAGCTCGTAGTGCAGCGCCTCGCCCGCCGGCTCCAGTGGCGGCGCCTCCGCCTGCTGCACCGGCAGGCGGTGCCACTGGCGCCCGTCCGTTCCCCCCAGCACCAACGCGCGGAAGTAGCGCTCCTCTTCGGGCGGCGGCGGGCCCGCAAACTCGGCACGAAACACCACGGCCTGCGACTCGTACAGCCGGCTGATGTCGCCGGGGCTCATGGTGTCGGACAGCCCCGTCAACGCCCCCTCCCCGCCCAGGCCCATCAAGGGTTGCGGTGGGCGGGGAAACAGCACGAACAGCACCACCATGATGGGCACCGCCTGCAGCGCCAGAGAGCCGGCCAGGCGCACCTGCTGGCGCGTGGCCGGCCCACCGTCGCTGTGATGATGCAGCCCGATCACCGCTGCGGTAAGCGCGACCACCGCCGGGATGGTATACAGCGAAATAAGAAAGGACTGGGTGTGCAGGTATAGCGCGGCAAGCAGGAAGTAGCCGAGCAGGAGGGCCACCAGCGCGTCGCGCCGCCCCTCCAGTTCCAGCAGCTTGAGGCTGATCATCGCAACCAGCAAGGCGGTGCCCGCGGCCTTGCCGAACAAGGTGTCGTAGCTCATCAGCACGGCGAGCACCGCCGCCGCGGTCAGGGTCAACCGCAGCCAGCGCGGCGGCACCTTCGCCCGCCCGCGGCTGATCGCCACCCGCCACAGGAACAACACGAGCGCGCCGGCGCTCAGCCACAGCGGGATGTGGACCGCGTGCGGGACCAACACCACCGCCAGCGCCACGAGCACCAGCGGGGCGTCGGCGCGAACCGGCGGTTCCCCGCGCCGAGCGCCGTTCATTCGTCGCGTCCGTACAGCGCCAACGCCCGCAGACAGCGGGCGCGGTGATCATCCCCCGCGCCCGGCTCGATGCACTGGTCCGGCAGGCGCAGGCCGAACGGCCGACCCGCGCGATGTGCGGCCAGCACCGCCGCGGTCAGTTCGGACAGGCGTGCCTCCAGGTCCGCCGGCTCGCGTTCGAGTTCCAGCCACAACACCTGCGCCTCGGGCTCCACGGCCTCGCGCGTGAGCAGGCCCCGCCCGGCCGCCAAGCCCTTCCAGTGCACCGCACGCAGCGGATCCCCCGGGCGGTAGGCGCGAAAGCCCTGGAAGTCGTCGCCGCCGAGGCGTGGCCGACCGCCGCTATCGGCGGCCGGCGCCGCCTGTGCCGCGGGCTTGGGGTAGACCACGCCCGAGCCGAGCGGGCGCAGCCGCACCAGGCAGCGCCAGATGCCGAGCGGAAAGCGCGTCGCCAGGGTGATGCGACCGGGCGCGAGCCGTCCGCGCTCGGGCGCCGGCACGTCCAGTTGCACCCACACCATGCCGTCGGCCGGCACATCCACCGCGATGGGCGCGGAGGCGCGGTGCGCGCGCACCTCCACGCCGTAGCGGGCGCGGCCGCCGCGGTTGTCGAGCGGCAGGGAAAAGCGTGCGTGCTCGCCCGCGAACACCGGCAGGGCGCTGGCCTCGCCCACCTGCAGGCCCGACAGATTGCGGTAGGCGTGCACCAGGGAAACCAAGCCCATGCCGACCAGGAGGAAGGCGAGCATATAACCGAGGTTGTTGTCGTAGTTGACCGCGCCGATCAGGGTCGCCAGCGCGAGCGCGGTGAACAGCGCCCCGGCGCGGGTCGGCAGCGCATACAGGCGCGCGGCGCGGGTACCGGCCGGGGGCTTGCTGCGATGGGTGACGACGATGCCGCCTTCGGGATGGCGCGCCATCAAGTCACCGGCACGTGGGCAAGTTCGGCCATCACCTCCTCGCTGCCGGCACCGCCGCCTTCGAGCAGCTGCAGACGATGGCCGGCCGCGCCGGGCAACACGGCCTGCACGTCCTCGGGCAGCACGTAATCGCGCCCCGCCATGAAGGCCCAAGCGCGCGCGCAGGCGAGCAGCGCGAGACCGGCGCGCGGCGACAGCCCGCAGCTGAAACGCTGCGACTCGCGCGAGAACTCGAGCAGGCCCTGCACGTAGTCCAGCACCGCATCGCTGGCATGCACGGTGGCGGCCTCCCGTTGCGCGACCAGCAACTCGCGCGGCGTGAGCACCGGCTGCAAGTCCTTGAGCAACACGCGCCGGTCCATCCCTTGCAGCAGCGCGCGCTCGGCGGCGCGGTCCGGATAGCCCAGCTCGAGGCGCATCAGGAAGCGGTCGAGCTGCGACTCGGGCAAGGGGAAGGTGCCGATTTGGCAGACGGGGTTCTGGGTGGCAATGACGAAGAACGGCTCGGGCAGCGCGTGGGTCTGGCCTTCGATCGAGACCTGCCCCTCGGCCATCGCCTCCAGCAGCGCGCTCTGGGTCTTGGGCGTCGCGCGGTTGATCTCGTCGGCCAGCAGCACCTGCGCAAACACCGGGCCCGGGCGAAACGAAAAGCCCTCTTTGGCGTCGTACACCGTGAGGCCGAGGATATCGGCCGGCAGCAGGTCGCTGGTGAACTGCACGCGCTTGAAATCCAGACCCAGGGACAGCGCCAGCGCCTGCGCGAGGGTGGTCTTGCCAACCCCCGGTTGGTCTTCGATGAGCAGATGACCGCGTGCCAGCAGGCAGGCCAAGGCCAAGCGAATCGGGCGCTCCTTCCCAAGTATGACGCGCGCCGCCTGGGCGACCACCTGATCCAGTTGCGATTTCATTCGATTTCCGCTCCCCTGGGCGGTGCCGCTGGCCAGCCAGCGCCCCGCAGTCGTACAATTTTTGTTTTCGCATGCCCGGCTCAGCGGCGGCGCAAGCCGGTCAGGCGGGCGGGCCGGGCCCACCCGGCCGCGGCGGGATGCCGCAAGTGCCCGCATCCAGGGCATATCGGCCGCGATTCGCGGGAGTGAAGGTGCAGTACGCAGACGACTTCGATGTCATTGTAGTCGGGGGTGGCCATGCCGGCACCGAGGCCGCCTTGGCCGCGGCGCGCATGGGTCGGCGCACCCTGCTGCTTACCCAGGCGATCGAAACCCTGGGCCAGATGAGCTGCAATCCGGCCATCGGCGGGATCGGCAAAGGGCACCTGGTCAAGGAGATCGACGCGCTCGGCGGGCTGATGGCGCACGCCACTGACCGCGCCGGCATCCAGTTCCGCATCCTGAACGCGAGCAAGGGCCCCGCAGTGCGCGCCACGCGCGCCCAGGCCGACCGCGTGCTGTACCGCCAGGCGGTGCGCGCGGCGCTCGAGCATCAGACCAATCTGCGCCTGTTCCAGCAGACGGTGAGCGACCTGGTGGTGGAGGGCGAGCGCGTGGTGGGCGTGGTGACTCAGATGGGGCTCGCCTTCCACGCCCGCGCGGTGGTGCTCACCGTCGGCACCTTTCTCGGCGGGCGTATCCACATCGGCGAGTCCAATTATTCCGGCGGGCGCGCGGGGGATCCGCCCGCCAATGCCCTCGCCGCGCGCCTGCGCGAGTTGCCGCTGCGCGTCGCGCGCTTGAAGACCGGCACCCCGCCGCGCCTGGACGGGCGCAGCATCGACTACAGCTGCCTCGAGGCGCAGCCCGGGGACGAGCCCATGCCGGTGTTCTCCTTTCTAGGCAGTGCCGCCGAGCACCCGCCGCAGGTGGCCTGCCATATCACCTACACCAACCCCGACACGCACGAGATCATCCGCGGCGGCCTGGACCGCTCGCCGATGTACAGCGGCGTGATCGAGGGCGTGGGGCCGCGCTACTGCCCCTCCATCGAGGACAAGGTGGTGCGCTTCGCGCACAAGGACGCCCACCAGATCTTCGTCGAGCCCGAGGGGCTGGACACCCACGAGGTCTACCCCAACGGCATCTCGACCTCGCTGCCCTTCGACGTGCAGCACGCCCTGGTGCGCTCCATCCCCGGCTTCGAGCGCGCCCATATCACCCGGCCCGGCTACGCCATCGAGTACGACTACTTCGATCCGCGCGATCTGCAGCCGACGCTGGAGACCCGCGCCCTCGCCGGCCTGTTCTTCGCCGGGCAGATCAACGGCACCACCGGCTACGAGGAGGCCGCCGCGCAGGGGCTGCTCGCCGGGCTGAACGCCGCGCGCGTGGCGGCGGATGAGGCGCCCTGGTGGCCGCGCCGCGACCAGGCCTATATCGGCGTGCTGGTCGACGACCTCATCACGCGCGGTACCAGCGAGCCCTACCGCATGTTCACCAGCCGCGCCGAGTACCGCCTGCTGCTGCGCGAGGACAATGCCGACCTGCGCCTGACCGCCATCGGGCGCGAACTGGGCTTGGTGGACGACGCGCGATGGAGCGCGTTCTGCGCTAAACGCGACGCCATCGAGCGCGAACAGGCGCGATTGCACGACATCTGGCTGCGGCCCTCCGATGCCGCGGCGGACCAGGCCGCGCGTCTGCTGGGGGCGCCGCTGGCGCGCGAACAGCGTGCCGCCGAGCTGCTGCGCCGCCCCAATGTCCGCTATGCCGAGTTGACCGCCCTCCCCGGGGTCGGGCCGGCGGTGACCGACCCCCAGGTGGCCGAGCAGATCGAGATCCAGGCCAAGTACGCGGGCTACATCGAGCGCCAGCACGACGAGATCGCCCGCCAGCGCCGCCACGACGACCTCGCCCTGCCGGCGGACCTCGATTACGCCGCGGTGCGCGGCCTGTCCGCCGAGGTGCGCGAGAAGCTGGCGCACCAGCGCCCGGCCACCCTCGGTCAGGCGGCGCGGGTGCCGGGGGTGACCCCGGCGGCGGTGTCGCTGCTGCTGGTGCACCTCAAGAAGCAGACGCGTGCCGCCCGCAGCGCCTGAGCAGGCGGCGCGCCTCGCGCACGGGTTGCAGGCCCTGGGGCTCGCCGTGGATGCCGACGCCCAGGCCAAGCTGCTCGACTACGTGGCCCTGCTTGCGCGCTGGAACCGCACCTACAACCTCACCGCGGTGCGCGATCCGCTGGAGATGGTCACCCGTCACCTGCTGGACAGCCTCGCGGTCTTGCCTTACCTGCGCGGACCGCGCATCGTCGACGTGGGCACCGGGGCGGGGTTGCCGGGCATCCCGCTTGCCATCGCCGCCCCCGATCATCGCTACACCCTGCTCGACAGCAACGGTAAGAAGACCCGCTTCGTGACGCAGGCGGCGGCGCAGCTTGGACTCACGCAGGTGGAGGTGGTGCAGGCGCGTGTGGAAGACTATGTGCCGGACGCGCCGTTCGACACGGTGGTGACGCGCGCCTTCGCCGAGCTGCCGCGGGCGCTCGCGGTGGCGGGGCATTTGTGTCGCACGGGCGGCACGTTCTTGGCCATGAAGGGCGCGGCGGCGCACGCCGAGGCGGAAGGTCTGCCCGCCGGTTATCGATTGCGCGGGGTGCGCGCGCTCACGGTGCCCGGGCTGGATGCGCAGCGCTATGTGGTCGAGGTGACGGCGGCGGACCCCACGGCTTAAGGTCTGCATATCCAGCCTGGATCTCGCAGACCAGTATGCCGCTAAAGAAGGCGTCGGATCATTCCACGCTTCCATAGCTACGGCACGACACACCGAAGGCGGCGCGGGCCGTCGACGATTTCGACAACGGGCGGCGTCGCGCCGACCGGGAGGGGGGTAGATGGGACGCATCATTGCGGTGGCGAATCAGAAGGGCGGGGTGGGCAAGACCACCACCTGCACCAACCTGGCGGCCTCGCTTGGCGCACGCGCCCAACGCGTGCTGCTGGTCGACCTCGATCCGCAGGGCAACGCCACCATGGGCAGCGGGGTCGATAAACACGAATGCGATCCCTCGGCCTACGACGTGCTGCTCGGCCACGCGCCCGCCGCCGAGGCGGTGGTCAACATCGAGCAGTCGGGCTATCACCTGCTGCCCACCGGCGGCGACCTGACCGCCGCCGAGGTCGAGTTGATCGCCCTGGAGGGCCGCGAGCGGCGCCTGCGCGAGGCGCTGACGCCGCTGCGCGACAACTACGACTACGTCCTCATCGACTGCCCGCCGTCGCTCAATATGCTGACGGTCAATGCCCTGGTGGCCGCCGACTCGGTGCTGATCCCCATGCAGTGCGAGTATTACGCGCTGGAAGGCCTGTCCGCATTGCTCGACACCATCGAGCGCATCGCGCGTGCCGCCAACCCCGAACTCACCGTCGAGGGCGTGTTGCGCACCATGCACGATGCGCGCAACAATCTGGCCACCGACGTCTCCCGCCAGCTCGAGACGCATTTCGGGAACCGCGTCTACGAGACCATCGTGCCGCGCAACGTACGCTTGGCCGAGGCGCCGAGTTACGGCCTGCCGGCGCTTTATTACGACAACACCTCGCGTGGCGCGCAGGCCTACCAGGCGCTGGCCGACGAGATGCTGGCGCGGGCGGGCATCGCCGCGCCGGCCGAGGCGTGAGACGCCGGGCCGGCGTCGCGGCCGCCCGCCTGACGGCACATGTGCGGCGCCGCGTTCGGCGGCCCGGTTCCGGCGGGGATGCCCGCCGTCTGCGACAACAGGGACAAAGGTAACCAACATGGCGGTGAAAAAGCGCGGTCTGGGCCGCGGTCTGGAAACCCTGCTCGGCGGCAGCGCGCCCACCCGCGCCGAGGATCGCGCGCGCGAGGACGGCGACCTGCGCCACCTCGGCGTCGACCTGATCCAGCGCGGCAAGTACCAGCCGCGCCTGGACATGCGCACCGAGGCGCTGGAGGAACTGGCCGCCTCGATCCGCGCCCAGGGCGTGGTCCAGCCCATCGTGGTGCGCCCGCTGCCCGAGCGCCCCGGCCGCTACGAGATCATCGCCGGCGAGCGCCGTTGGCGCGCCGCGCAGATGGCCGGCCTGCACGAGATCCCCGCCGTGGTGCGCGACGTCCCCGATCGCGTGGCGATCGCCATGGCGCTCATCGAGAACATCCAGCGCGAGGGTCTGAACGCGATGGAGGAGGCGCGCGCCCTGCAGCGCCTGGTGGACGAGTTCGAGATGACCCACCAGATCGCGGCCGACGCGGTGGGCCGCTCGCGGGTGGCGGTCAGCAACCTGCTGCGCCTGCTCACCCTGAACGAGGACGTCCAGACGCGCGTCGAGCAGGGCGAGCTGGAGATGGGGCACGCGCGCGCGCTGCTCGCGCTGTCGGGCGAGCTGCAGAGCCGTGCCGCCCGCATGGCGGTGGAGCGCAAGCTGTCGGTGCGCCAGACCGAGGCCCTGGTGCGTCAGCTCGCGCAGAACCCGGACGGCGCCAACAAGCCCATGGCGCCGCGGGTCGACCCGGACATCCGCCGGCTGCAGGAACAGCTGTCCGAGCGCTTGGGGGCGAAGGTGGTGTTCCAGCACGGTCCGAAGGGACGCGGCAAGGTGGTGATCCAGTACAATAGCTTGGAAGAGCTGGACGGAATTCTTGACCATATCAAATAGCCGTAGACCGCCCACAAACAATTCTCTTTATCGGCCCATCATTGACCGCTGCCACAGCGTTCTCTATACTGCGCGGCCCTGAGAGGTCGTGCGCGAACGCGCCTCGATCGGGCTCGATTCGCTGAGGGGCGGACGCCGCATCGCGGCCCAGCCAAACCAATCCGGCGCTCGCTCGATCCCGCTCGCGCCGCCTCACTCGCCCAGAGTGGCTAACCACCAAGACGCAGACGCCATGAGTCATGCCGCCACTGTCCTGCGCGGGGCGCTGCACCGCTTGCTGGGCGTGCAACTACTGCTGACACTCGCCGTCGCCGGCGCCTATTTGGCGATGGTGGGCGCCGCCTCCGCGCTGGCCGCCCTCTATGGCGGCGGCATCGCGCTGGTGGGCAGCCTGATCGCCGGCTGGCGCATTCTGCGCGCCGGTGCCCTGGCGGGCCAGAACCCGCGCGTGGGCGAGGTCGAGATTTATATGGGTGCCGCGATGCGCTTCATCGCGACCCTGGTGCTGTTGGCAATTGGTATGGGGCTCCTGCGGCTGGACCCCCTGGCGATCATCGCCGCCTTTGCCGCCGCGCAAATCGGATACATGTTCAATCGGGTGGATACGAGTTGGACCCCACCCAAATAAAACTTGGAGCGTTCCGTGAGCCAGCCGCTAAGTGAACAGACACCGGGCGACAATCCTGTTTATTACATCACCCACCACTTAACCAACCTCAGTGTCAGTATCGGCGAGGGTCCTTTCTGGACTCTGCACCTGGACACTATTTTCTTTTCCCTGCTGACCGCCGCCATTCTGGTCGGGGTGAGCTACGTGGTGGGCCGCAATCTGAACCCGGACCGCCCCACCGGCATGCAGAACGTGCTCGAGACGGTGGTCGAGTTCGTCGACCAGCAGGTCAAGGACATCTTCCCGGGGCGTGACCCGCTCATCGGACCGCTGGCCATCACCATCTTCCTGTGGGTGTTCCTGATGAACTCCCTCAAGCTGATCCCGGTGGACCTGCTGCCCGCCGCCGCCAACCTGGTCGGCATCTACTACCTGAGCCCGGTGCCCACCACCAATCTGTCGGCGACGGTCGGTCTGGCGTTGGTCGTGTTCGCGCTGATCATCGGATACAACATCAAGATCCGCGGCGTGGGCGGCTACCTGAAGACCTTCCTCATGCATCCGTTCGGCATCTGGCTGTTCCCGGTGAACATCGTCATGACGCTGGTGGAGGAGATCGCCAAGCCGGTAAGTCTCGCGCTGCGACTGTTCGGCAACATGTTCGCCGGCGAGCTGATCTTCCTGCTCATCGCGCTGCTACCGTGGTGGATTCTGTGGCTGCCCAACCTCGGCTGGGGCATCTTCCACATCCTGGTCATCACGCTGCAGGCGTTCATCTTCATGCTGCTCACCATCGTCTACCTCGGTATGGCGAGCACGGCAGACGAACACCACTGACCGAATTCCTTTTTTGGGTTTGTTCTTTACAACTTGTGCGTCATCAACTTTAGGAGAAGACCTCGATGAATCCTGAAATCATTGCCAGCGTGTACAGCTTCACCGCGATCGGCGTCGGCATCATTCTGGCCGCGGCCGGTCTGGGTTCCGCGCTGGGCTGGGGCCTGATCTGCTCGAAGTACATCGAGGGTATCGCCCGTCAGCCGGAAATGCGTCCGCAGCTCATGGGTCAGATGCTGTTCACCGGCGGCCTGATGGAAGCCTTCCCGATGATCGTGCTCGGTATGGCCATGTGGTTCGTGTTCGCCAACCCGTTCGCCGGAGCCGTCGCCGCCGCGCTGGGGCAGTAACAGGGGAAACGCCCCGCCCACGCGGTACCGCGATAAAGGAGTGCTCCAATGAACATTACAGCTACGCTTTTCGCCCAGATCTTCAGCTTCGTGCTGCTGATCTGGTTCATGAAGCGTTTTCTGTGGGGCCCGCTCACCACGATGCTCGAAGACCGCAAGAAGCGTATTGCGGACGGGCTGGCACAGGCCGAGCGGGGTCGCCACGAGCAGGAATTGGCGGAGAAGCGCGCCAAGGAAATCCTGCAGGACGCCAAAAACCAGGCCGCCGAGATCATTGCCCAGGCCCAGCGCCGCGCCAATGAGATCGTCGAAGAGTCGAAGACGACTGCCCGCGACGAAGGTCAGCGGCTGATCACCGCCGCCAAGGCGGAGATCGAGCAGCAAGCCAATCAGGCGCGCGAGCAGCTGCGCGGTCAGGTGGTGAATCTGGCGGTGGCCGGTGCCGGTCGGGTCTTGAAGCGTGAAGTGGATCAGAAGACCCACGAAACGCTGCTCAAGGACCTGGCGGCTCAACTCTAAGGGGCTCCGACCATGGCCGAATCAACCACGATAGCCCGCCCCTACGCGCAGGCCGCGTTCGAGGTGGCGCGCGAGCATAATGCGCTCGCGCGTTGGTCCGAGATGTTGCAGTGGGCGGCGCAGGTGGCCGCCGACGCGCAAATGGCCGCGCTCATCAAGAGCCCGCACGTGAGCCGCGAGGATCTGGTGCAGATCATCCTGGACGTGTGCGGCGACAATCTCGACGAGCAGGGCCGGAACCTCATCCGGACTTTGGCCGCCAACGGGCGCCTCGAACTGCTGCCGGACATCGCGGCGCTGTTCGAGATGCTACGCGCGGACGCCGAGGGCACGGTCGAGGCGGAGGTGGTTTCGGCCCTTCCGGTCTCGGACGCACAGCAGGCGATCATCGCCGACGCGTTGGCCAAGCGCCTGGGCCGCAAGGTCGCGCTGCGCTGCCGCACCGACGAGGCACTGCTCGGGGGCGCCATCATTCGCGCGGGCGATCTGGTGATCGACGGCTCGGCGCGCGGCCATCTGAATAAACTCGCCACTGCGCTGCTCCGATAGCGGCGTCGGCAAGAGGATTGCAACCATGCAACTGAATCCAGCGGAAATCAGCGATCTCATCAAGCAACGCATCGAGAAATTCGAGGCGGTGACCGAGGCGCGTAACGAAGGCACGGTGGTCTCCATCACCGACGGCATCGTGCGCATCCACGGCGTCGCCGACGTGATGTACGGTGAGATGATCGAGTTCCCCGGCAACACCTTCGGCCTCGCGCTCAACCTCGAGCGTGATTCGGTCGGCGCGGTGGTGCTGGGTCCTTACGAGCACATCGCCGAGGGCGACAGCGTCAAGTGCACCGGCCGTATTCTGGAAGTGCCGGTGGGCGAAGAGATGCTGGGTCGCGTCGTCGACGCGCTCGGTCTGCCCATCGACGGCAAGGGCCCGATCACGGCGGCCCAGACCTCGCCTATCGAAAAGATCGCCCCGGGCGTTATCGCCCGTCAGTCGGTCGACCAGCCCATGCAGACCGGCCTCAAGGCGGTGGACGCGATGGTGCCGATCGGCCGCGGTCAGCGTGAGCTGATCATCGGCGACCGCCAGACCGGTAAGACGGCGGTGGCGGTGGACGCGATCATCAATCAGAAGGGCACCGGCGTTAAGTGCATCTACGTGGCGGTCGGCCAGAAGGCCTCCTCCATCGCCAACGTGGTGCGCAAGCTGGAAGAGAACGGCGCGATGGAGCACACCATCATCGTGGCCGCGACCGCGTCCGACTCGGCCGCCATGCAGTACATCGCCCCCTACGCCGGTTGCGCGATGGGCGAGTACTTCCGCGACAAGGGCGAAGACGCCCTGATCGTGTACGACGACCTCACCAAGCAGGCCTGGGCCTACCGCCAGGTGTCGCTGCTGCTGCGTCGTCCGCCGGGCCGCGAAGCCTACCCCGGTGACGTGTTCTACCTGCACTCCCGTCTGCTGGAGCGCGCCGCGCGCATCAACGCCGATGAGGTCGCCAAGCTGACCGGCGGCAAGGTCACCGGCAAGACCGGCTCGCTGACGGCGCTGCCGATCATCGAGACGCAGGCCGGCGACGTGTCCGCGTTCGTGCCGACCAACGTGATCTCGATCACCGACGGTCAGATCTTCCTGGAGACCGACCTGTTCAACGCCGGTATCCGCCCGGCCATCAACGCCGGTCTGTCGGTATCGCGCGTCGGTGGTGCGGCGCAGACGAAGATCATCAAGAAGCTGGGCGGCGGCGTGCGTCTGGACCTCGCGCAGTACCGCGAGTTGCAGGCCTTTGCGCAGTTCGCGTCCGACCTGGACGAGGCCACCCGGCGTCAGATCCAGCGCGGCCAGCGCGTGACCGAGCTCATGAAGCAGCAGCAGTACCAGCCGCTGAGCGTCGCGCAGATGGCGGTGTCGCTGTTCGCGGCCAACCAGGGCTTCCTGGATGACATCGAGGTCAAGAAGGTCGTGGACTTCGAGCAGGCGCTGCAGTCGTACATGAAGGCCGAGCACGTCGCGCTGCTGGACAAGATCAACCAGAGCGGTGACTACAACGACGACATCGCGGCCGAATTGAAGGCAGCGATCGAGAAGTTCAAAGCCAGCCACACCTGGTAAGGGAGCCGAGCGATGGCGAGCGGCAAAGAGATTCGCGGACAGATCCGAAGCGTAAAGAACACGCAGAAGATCACCCGCGCCATGGAAATGGTGGCGGCGTCCAAGATGCGTAAGGCGCAGGACCGCATGGCGTCCGCGCGCCCCTACGCCCAAAAGATACGCAACGTGATTGCGCATCTGGCGCAGGCGCATCCGGAGTACCGCCACCCGTACCTCGAGCAGCGCGAAGCGAAGAACGTCGGGTACATCCTGATCTCCACCGATCGCGGCCTGTGCGGCGGCCTGAACGTGAACATGTTCAAGGCCGCCATCGGCAGCATGCGGGAATGGGACGCGCAGAAGGCCGGCGTGCAGGTCTGCACCGTGGGCCAGAAGGCGAGCGGTTTCTTCAAGCGGCTGGGGTCCAACATCGTGGCGCAGGTCTCCGGCCTGGGCGACGCCCCGCGCATCGCCGATCTGATCGGCAGCGTGAAGGTGATGCTCGACGCCTACGACAACGGCGAGATCGACCGGCTGTACCTGGTGTACAACGAGTTCGTGAACACCATGACGCAGAGTCCGCAGGTCATGCAGCTGCTGCCGGTCAGCGCGCCGGAGCCCGAACAGGCCCTGGCCCATCACTGGGACTACCTGTACGAGCCCGACGCGGCGGAGGTGCTGGATCAGCTCCTGATGCGCTACGTCGAGTCGCAGGTCTACCAGGGCGTGGTGGAAAACATCGCCTGCGAGCAGTCGGCCCGCATGGTCGCCATGAAGGCTGCCTCGGACAACGCCGGCAACCTGATCGGTGAACTGCAGCTTGCCTACAACAAGGCGCGCCAGGCGGCGATCACGCAGGAGCTCTCGGAGATCGTCGCGGGCGCCGCTGCCGTTTGAGCGCGGCTGCCGAAAGGTTTCAGGAAATTTCGAGGAAGACACAATGGCTACGAATGCTGGAAAGATAGTGCAGATCATCGGCGCGGTGGTCGACGTCGAGTTCCCGCGCGGCTCGCTGCCGACGGTGAACCAGGCGCTGCAGGTCGACGACGGTGGCCTGGTGCTGGAAGTGCAGCAGCAGCTGGGCGACGGCGTGGTACGCACCATCGCCATGGGCAGCACCGAAGGCGTGCGTCGTGAGGCGGCGGTGACCAATCTGGGTCGCCCGATCTCCGTGCCCGTGGGCACCAAGACCCTGGGCCGCATCATGAACGTGCTGGGCGAGCCCATCGACGAGCAGGGTGAGGTGGGCGCCGAGCAGACTTGGGCGATTCACCGCCAAGCGCCGAAGTACGAAGACTTGGCCGCGAGCACCGAGCTGCTCGAGACGGGCATCAAGGTCATCGACCTGATCTGTCCGTTCGCCAAGGGCGGTAAGGTCGGCCTGTTCGGCGGCGCCGGCGTGGGCAAGACCGTCAACATGATGGAGCTCATCCGCAACATCGCCATCGAGCACTCCGGCTACTCGGTGTTCGCCGGCGTGGGCGAGCGTACCCGCGAGGGTAACGACTTCTATCACGAGATGAAGGAGTCGAACGTTCTCGACAAGGTGGCGCTGGTGTACGGTCAGATGAACGAGCCGCCGGGCAACCGTCTGCGCGTGGCGCTGACCGGCCTGACCATGGCCGAGTTCTTCCGCGACGAAGGCCGCGACGTGCTGCTGTTCGTGGACAACATCTACCGCTACACCCTGGCCGGTACCGAGGTGTCCGCACTGCTCGGTCGTATGCCGTCGGCGGTGGGTTACCAGCCGACCCTCGCCTCGGAAATGGGTGCTCTGCAGGAGCGCATCACCTCCACCAAGACCGGCTCCATCACCTCCATCCAGGCCGTGTACGTGCCGGCGGACGACTTGACCGACCCCTCGCCCGCCACCACCTTCGCGCACTTGGACGCCACCGTCGTGTTGTCGCGTCAGATCGCCGAGCTGGGTATCTACCCCGCCGTGGATCCGCTCGACTCCACCAGCCGTCAGCTCGACCCGCTGGTCATCGGCCAGGAGCACTACAACGTGGCCCGCGCGGTGCAGAACACCCTGCAGCGCTACAAGGAGCTGAAGGACATCATCGCGATTCTGGGCATGGACGAGCTGTCCGAAGACGACAAGCTCATCGTGGCCCGTGCGCGTAAGATCCAGCGCTTCCTGTCGCAGCCGTTCTTCGTGGCCGAGGTGTTCACCGGCTCGCCCGGCAAGTACGTCTCGCTCAAGGAGACCATCCGCGGCTTCAAGGGCATCGTGGAAGGCGAGTATGACCACCTGCCCGAGCAGGCCTTCTACATGGTCGGCACCATCGACGAAGCGGTGGAAAAGGCCAAGACCCTGTAAGCCGCTGCGGCGGAAGGAGTTAAGTTATGGCCATGACCATGCACGTGGACATCGTGAGCGCCGAGGCGGAGATCTTCTCAGGCACGGCGGAGGCGGTGTACGCCCCCGCCCTGATGGGCGAGGTCGGTATCCTGCCGCGCCACAGCCAGCTGCTCACCCAGCTCAAGCCGGGTGAGGTGCGTGTCATCACCCCGGGCGGCCAGGAGGAGTTCTACTACGTCTCCGGCGGCATGCTCGAGGTGCAGCCGCACACCGTGACGGTGCTGGCCGACACGGCGCTGCGGGCCAAGGACGTCGACGAGGCCGCGGCGATCGAAGCCAAGCAGCGGGCCGAGCAGGCGCTCAAGGACCGCAAGGCGGATGTCGACTACGCGGCCGCGCAGGCGGAGCTCGCCGAGGCCATCGCCCAGCTGCAGACCATCCAGCGGCTGCGTAAGAAGATGGGCCAGCACGGACGTAGTTGACCGGCGGTGCAGTAACAGGCGTAATCGGAAAGGGCAGCGTAGGCTGCCCTTTCTTCGTTGCGGGGGAAACGCCAGCGCTAGCGCGGAACCGCGCCGGCGTGCACGCGGGGCTCGCCTAGTGCACGAGGACGAATCGGGACGCATGCTCGAGCGGGTGAACATACGCGTGAGCTATATTCTACGAACGAAACCGGCGCTCCATGTGCTCAAGCTGACGCCGCCCGCGAAGGGCAGGCCAACGTGCCTCAGGCGCGCCGCACGAGCCCCTCGGACGTATCGCGAGGAAGCCTGCGCAACCGGGCCCTCTGCCACCGCAGCGTCGGTGCCGAGGCGCGTTTCGAGAACGAGCGGGGCGACCAGCTCACACTGGTCGTCACCGTGCGCGAAGACAATCAGATTACGCTGGACGGCAACCGCCCCCTGGCCGTGCGCCCCTTGGTGTACCGCCTGCGGGTGGCGTCGGTGAAGCTATCGCCGGCGCATTGACCGCCGTTTCGTGAGGGAGAGATTCGCTACATGGCCTCCGCGCTTTCCGTGGTTGTATTGGCTGCCGGCCAGGGCACGCGCATGCGCTCGCGCGTGCCGAAGGTGCTGCACACGCTGGCCGACCGGCCGCTGCTCGCGCACGTACTCGACACCGCCGCCGCACTCCAACCCGCCGCGATCTACGTGGTGCACGGCCACGGCGCCGAGGCCGTGCGCGCGCACTTTGCTACCCGCGACGACGTGCACTGGGTGCTGCAGGCCGAGCAGCACGGCACCGGCCACGCGGTGGCGCAGGCCCTGCCCGCCATTCCGCGTGAGCACCGCGTGCTGGTGCTCTACGGCGACGTGCCGCTGGTCGAGGTGGACACGCTGCGCCGCCTGCTGGCCGCCGAGGGCGCGCTCGCGCTGATGACCGCTACACTCAAAGACCCCACCGGCTACGGCCGTATCCAGCGCGATGCGGACGGCCGCGTGCACGGCATCGTCGAGCAGAAAGACGCCGGCCCCGAACAGCTCGCCATCCGCGAGGTCAACACCGGCATCCTGGCGGCCGACGCGGCGCGCCTCGGCGACTGGCTCGCGCGCGTGGACAACAGCAACGCGCAGGGCGAGTACTACCTCACCGACGTGGTGGGCCTGGCCGCCACGGAAGGAGTGGAGGTCGCGAGCGCGCAGCCCGACAGCATCGACGAGATCCTCGGCGTCAACGATCGCAGCCAGCTCGCGCACCTCGAGCGCGTGTACCAGCGCCGTGCGGCCGAGCGGCTGATGCGCGCGGGCGTGACCCTGCGCGACCCGGCGCGTTTCGACCTGCGCGGCACGCTCGAGGCCGGGCAGGACGTGACCATCGACGTGAACGTGATCATCGAAGGGCGGGTGGTGCTCGGCAGCGGAGTGAGCGTCGGCGCGCACTGCGTGCTCAAGGACGTCACCATCGCCGACGGCGCGCAGATCGCCGCGCACAGCGTGCTCGACGGCGCCGAGGTCGGCGCCGGCGCGCGCATCGGCCCGTTCGCGCGCCTGCGCCCCGGCGCGCGCCTCGCCGCCGCGGTGCACGTCGGCAACTTCGTCGAAGTGAAGGCGAGCGAGGTGGGCGAGGGCAGTAAGATCAATCACCTCAGCTATGTCGGCGACGCCCACGTGGGCGCGGGCGTGAACATCGGCGCCGGCACCATCACCTGCAATTACGACGGCGCCAACAAGCACCGTACCGTGATCGGCGACGGCGCCTTCATCGGCTCCGACACGCAGCTGGTCGCCCCGGTGACCGTGGGCCCGGGTGCCACCATCGGCGCGGGCAGCACCATCACGCGCGACACCCCGGCGGACGAGCTCACCCTGAGTCGGTCGCCGCAGAGAACCGTCAAAGGCTGGCAGCGCCCGGTGAAGGCGCCCAAGCCGAGCGAGGAGAGATAAAGGTATGTGCGGAATCGTGGGAGCCGTGGCCGAGCGCGACGTGGTGCCGATTCTGTTGGAAGGGCTGCGTCGCCTCGAGTATCGGGGCTATGACTCGGCGGGCGTGGCCGTGCTGCGCGACGGTTGCGTCGAGCGCGTGCGCGCGCCGGGCAAGGTCGCCGCGCTTGCCGAGGCGGTGCGCGAGGAGCGGCTCAGTGCGCGCACCGGCATCGCGCACACGCGCTGGGCCACGCACGGCAAGCCCACCCAGAACAACGCCCATCCGCACGTGTGCCGCCACACCATCGCCGTGGTGCACAACGGCATCATCGAAAACTACGAAGCGCTCGGCGAGGTGCAGCGCCGCAACGGCCACGCCTTCACCTCCGAGACCGACACCGAAGTCGTGGTGCATGCCATCTACGACGAAACCGAGCGCGGCGCGGATCTCCTCGAAGCCGTGCGCCGCACGGTGGCCGAGCTGCGCGGGGCCTACGCGCTCGGCGTGGTGAGCAAGAACGAGCCCGGGCGCCTGATCGCCGCGCGGCGCGGCAGCCCGCTGGTGATCGGCGTCGGCATCGGTGAGCACTTCATCGCCTCGGACGTCGCGGCGCTGCTGCCCGTCACGCAGCGTTTCATCTTTTTGGAAGACGGTGATATCGCCGACCTCAGCAAGGACGGCTTGGTCATTTACGACCTGGACGGCCACGAGGTACAGCGCCCGGTGCGCGAGTCCGAACTCTCCGCCGACGCGGTGGAGCGGGGCGAGTACCGCCACTACATGCAGAAGGAGATCCACGAGCAGGCGCGCGCCGTGGCCGAGACGCTGGAGGCGCGCCTCAGCGATTCGCACGTCCTGGAGCAAAGCTTCGGCCAGAACGCCGGTGAGATCTTCGACACCGTCGAGCACGTGCACATCGTCGCCTGCGGCACCAGCTACCACGCCGGCATGATCGCCCGCTACTGGATCGAGTCCCTGGCCGGCATCCCCTGCGCCGTCGAGGTCGCGAGCGAGTTTCGCTACCGCAACCCGGTGGTGCGCCGCAACTCGCTGCTGGTCACCATCTCCCAATCGGGCGAGACCGCCGACACGCTGGCCGCGCTGCGCGCCGCCAAGGGTCTTGGCTTTCAGCACACCCTCGCCATCTGCAACGTGCCCGAGAGCGCGCTGGTGCGCGAGTCCGACCTGGTGCTCATGACCCGCGCCGGCCCCGAGATCGGCGTCGCCTCCACCAAGGCCTTCACCACCCAACTCACGGCGCTGCTGCTGCTGGTGCTCGTGCTCGGCCGCCGCCACCGCCTGGAGGACGCGCAAGAGGCGCGCATCGTCGATCAACTCAAGCGCCTGCCCGGCATGATCGAAGACGTGCTGAAGATGGACGACGCCATCCGCGAGCTCGCCGTGCAGTTCGCCGACAAACAGCATGCCCTGTTCCTCGGCCGCGGCGCGCACTACCCCGTCGCGCTAGAGGGCGCGCTCAAGCTGAAAGAGATTTCCTACATCCACGCCGAGGCGTACCCCGCCGGGGAACTCAAGCACGGCCCATTGGCTCTCGTCGACGACGCCATGCCCGTGATCGCCGTCGCCCCCAACGACGAGCTGCTCGAAAAGCTGAAGGCCAACCTGCAAGAGGTCCGCGCCCGCGGCGGCGAGCTCATCGTGTTCGCCGACGCAGGCGCCGAGATGCAGGCCGGTCCCGGCGTGCAGGTCTACAACATCGCGCCCACCGATCAGGTCGTCTCACCCATCGTCCACACCGTGCCCCTGCAGCTCCTCGCTTACCACGCCGCGGTGATCAAGGGGACGGACGTGGATCAGCCGCGGAATCTCGCCAAGTCGGTGACGGTGGAGTAGGTAGTTCCGCTGACCACGCGGGGCGGACGGCGTGCCTGTTCCCATTGGGCGTCCGTCGCGTCACCTTAGGTCCAGATACGGAGGTACGCTATGAACCATACCCTGCGCGATCTGAGCGTTGAGCAGCGCATTCGCCTCGTCGAGGAGCTTTGGGACAGCATCGCCGCCG
Organism: Ectothiorhodospiraceae bacterium 2226; assembly: GCA_013348725.1. Lineage (NCBI taxonomy): Bacteria > Pseudomonadati > Pseudomonadota > Gammaproteobacteria > Chromatiales > Ectothiorhodospiraceae > Ectothiorhodospiraceae bacterium 2226. The sequence continues at coordinate 1,481,923 of CP054689.1, read as the reverse complement.
ATCAGTCCGCACTGCCGCTGACCGACGAGCAGCGAGCCGAGCTGGACCGGCGTCTCGACGCCTTCGAGACTGACCGCGACCCGGGACGTCCGGCAGCGGACGTGCTCGCGAGAATCCGCAAGCGCCTGTGACGCAGGATGTCCGCCTTCGGCCCGAGGCCGAGCGAGACATCGAGGAAGCCGCCAGGTGGTACGAGCACCAGCGAAGCGGTCTCGGCCAGCAGTTCCTGGACGAAGTCTCGCAGGCGCTGGCGAAGCTTGCCGAACGCCCTCGCTGTATCCCGCCCTGTACCGCAACACGCGACGTGCCTTGATCCACAAGTTCCCCTTCGGCATCTACTATCGACTCGAGCGAGAGGCCGTAGTTGTAGTTGCCGTCATGCACGCCAGCCGTAACCCGCGGCGTTGGCGCATAGGCGGTAGCGCGCGCTGCGGTCCGCGTTCACCCGCCTTACGGCAAAGCTTGAACTAGCGCCCCTCACGCGGGAAGATGCCCCAATAGGTCCCAAAGAAGGACTCCAGATGGCATTCAAGCGCCCACCGCCCCGTTCCGCTTCGCCGCTTATCTCCAATATGGCGGCCAGTATCCGTATATCACGCAAGCCCAAGAACGCGGGCACGCCGTTAGCCATTCATTCAACGGAAGAAGAGGCTCGTCTCCTGCCCGGCGATGCGCGATAGGCGGAAAGTTTCCGTGTTTAACCACGGATTCTTTCCGTCTAGTACTGTTAGGAGCTGACACGTTGGAAATTATCTTGCATCCAACCGCGATTGCCACATTTGTGTTCATCGCCGGACTCCTAGTGGAGAGTTGGTATTCGTGGCGATTCTTAAAGGGGCTGAAGAATTACCCTGACTTATGGGAGCACAGCGGCTATCGGTCGCTGGCAACCGATTCCAACCTGATCGGCGCATGGGAAACGATCAAATACCTGAAAGAACGTGAATACGTGAAGCGAGAGGAATCAGAAGAGGTCGAGTTCTGTGAAGCACATCGGAAACCGGTCATATATTCATATTTTTTCGGCGTTGTTGGGGTGTGCTCGTTCTTTATGTCAATCTTTGTTTTCGGATGGCCGCCCGCATGGTGAGGAACGCTCCTAACAACTGCTTTGAGAGCGACCTCGTAAAGCGCTGCGCGCTTTTCTCGGCGCCTCAAGCAGAACGTTAGTCAGTGAGGGGAACGGATGTCGCTGCAAGCGTCGTGGGAAAGAACGACTGGACACCTGCTGGAAGCGAGAAGCATGTTGGCTGTGTCTGACGATTTTCTGCTGTACTTCGCCGAATATCTCGAACACAACGACTTGGAGTTGGCGCTCGCCGAGCTTGAAGGCGTGGCGCTCGAAAGCGGCGCTCCAGAAGGGTTCTGGAAGAAAGCAAATGAGGCGGCTCGGGAGATGGGCCTACTTGATCATGTGTGGCGCTACAGTGCGCGGATTAGTGGAAAGACCACGGATGGCGAGTAACCGCTTTGAGTCCGACGGCTTCCCCTTCCGCTGCGCTGCAGGGAAAGCGGCGGCTCAAGCGGAGCGTTAGAATAGCTGTGAACCCTGCTGTCGCTAAATTGGCGCTATTCACCCTCTTCGCTGTTAACGGAGCAGTGTTCTCGTGGCTCGCGGGCTTTGAAGCATATAGCTGGTGGCTAATGGGTCACGATAGAGTAGTCATCCATGCGGAAGTAACGTCTGCACGTTTTCATCCTTGCACGGGCCGGGGCTGCACGGGCGTAGATTATCCGTACCAAGTGCGCTATCGCTTTTCTCCACCTGGATCGGGTCAAAGCTACTCATACACTGGCCAGTGGCTTTTATCAGAAATGTGGGCGCGAGTGCCCGAATCCGACTATGTCGCGGCGCAAAGGGGTCACATGATTGAGGTGGCATACGCAGGATCGGATCCTCGAATCAACCAGCCTGCTGTTAAACCAGCAAAGTCTGCCTACGAATGGATAGGCTTTGGCGTTTTCGCACTTCTCAGCTTGGGGTTCGGTTTGTATGTCGCAAGAATCTAACATGGCCCCCCAAGCTCGCTTGGGTAACGGTTATGTATCGAAGACTAAGGAGAGTGTTGTGTGTCCGCACTTTTGGAGAAAGGTTCTTGGGCTTATTGGCGTAGCCTGCGCTCTATCTGCTCACGGCGGGGAAAGCGGCGTTCCGGAGTGGCTTGGCGGGGTGCCTGATATCGATATTAAAGCGGATAGATGCGGAGTCTATGAGTGGTTCTTTGACAAAGCCGATAGCCAGACTGAGAGGATGGCTAGTAAGGAGGATTTGGCATCGAAGCGTCTGATCAATATCGTCAACAAGCTTGTGGATCACCATCTCTCTGACCCCGCCGAGAGCTACGGTGCCGAAGTCAAATACTTCGTAGTCGGTTCTCATGAGCCATTGCATTTCGAATTCCAGATCAGCCGTGCAACACTTGAGCGACTCATGAGCAAGGAATGTGGATAGTGAACACATAACGGGAGACGCTATGAACCTCCCCCCGTTTAACGGACACGGTGCTGGCGACAGAGAACGCGACCATTGCCGACTGGCTGGTGCGCCTCACCCGGAAAACTGGTCCGCTCCCGAGCATCTCAATCAAACCACATCGCGCCGCGACGGCGCTTCCGTTGCCATGTGCCGTCGGTGGTATCGCGGCACATGCCGAACACGAAGGATGGGGGTAGCGCCGGCAGGCTGAAGCGCAGGTCTTTGAACCAAGCGCACTGTCGCGCGTCATCACCATCGGCATCCACGTCGTGGAGCGCCGGAAGACGCGCGAAGCGACGAAAGTACCGGAACTCGTCCTGCCGCCACGCTTCCGTGGCCACCTCGATCTCATCCGGGGTGCGGCCAAAGCGCGGATGGCGTTGCCATTCGGGCGCATGGCTGTAATGGGCGGGCATGCGCTGAAAGGGCGGCGGCAGGGGCAGGCGTTCGGCCAGGCTGCGTCCTGGCAGCAGACGCGCCCAGGCCGTGTGGTGCGCCGCGCCATCGCTCACCACCAACATCCAGTGAGCGGGCGAGAATGGCTGGGGCAGCGCGCGGCCGCGCTCCGCCGGCAGCTCCATGGCCGCGGCATACGCCTCGGCCATGCCCACCGCCCGCTGATGTAGGAGCCCCAGCATGCCCACGTAGGTGACGAGCGCCGCCAAGGCGGCGACGGCGGCCGTTTGGGCGTGCGTCGGCCAGCGCCAGGCGGCGAGCAGTCCGGCGAGGAGGATGACCGTGAAGTAGGGATCCACCACATAGGTCCAGGACAGCGCCGGGCGCCAGCTGGAGAGCGGGTACAGCACCATGGTGCCGTAGGCCGTGATCAGATCCCCCGCAATGTGAATGCCGATGCCGAGCGCCGCCGGTACGAAGTAGCCTCGCCAGCGCAAACCCGACGCGCGGCCGAACAGCCAGGCCACGGCGACGGCCCACAGGGGCAGCAGCACCAGCGAATGCGTCGCGCGCTGGTGCACCTCGCTCAGGTACCAGAGGGTGTCGACCGCGCGCGTGACCACGTCGATGTCGGGGAAGGCGCCGCCGACGAAGCCGGCCGCCATGCGGCCGCTCACGCCGGGCGTGCCCGGCGCGGGGCGCGCGGGGGTGGCGGCACGTGCCAGCAGGGCACCGCTCAGTGCATGGGTGAGGGTGTCCACGAACGGCGGTGCGGGTCAGGATTTGGGGGTGGCGGGCGCGGTTGCCGGGCGGCCCGCATCCGCAGCCGCGGCGGGCGCGGCGTCGACGGCGCGCACGGTTTGCTCCGGCACGAACATGAAGGGCGGCAGCCACTCGGCGCCGCGCAGCAACCGGTCCAGCAGCCGCCGCGTGGCGGCCGCGTCGGTGGAGTCGTCGTGCAGCCAGCGGAAGAACGTCGCGAGGTAGATGCTGGTCAGTACGGTCTCCTCCAGCGCGCGGGTCAAAAACGCCGCGTCACGCCGCGCACCTTCGCGGATCCACTGCACGGTGCGGCTCACGCGTAGTAGACCACGTACCTGCATGTGCACATGCCCGGGCTCCAGGCGCCCATAGATCATCTGGCGTGTCACCCGCCGGTGGCCCGCCAAGGCCTCCAGCCACGCCATGATCAACCGGTGCAGCCGCACCCGCGCGGGGAGCGCCTTGAACGCCGGCGCGGCGCTGGCCGCGAGTACCGCCTCGTCGGCACGATCGAACCAGGCGTCGATCAGGTCTTCCTTCTCGCGGAAGTGTCGGCGCACCTCGTTGAGGTCGACCCCTAGCGTCTCCGCGACTTCGAAGAGTCGCACCTCTTCCCAGGAACGCGCCTCCGCCAGTGCCACGGCCGCGTCGACTATCTTCTCCCGCAGATCGGCTTTGCGCGCCATGTTGGACCCTCCCGCGCTTCCTTCCGTTGCTTTCCAGTGTATAGCAGCAGTCGGCATGGGTCCGGTGGCGGCACGAGCCCGAACACTGGCTCCGACTCCGTCCAGAACTCGCGGCGCCAACGTGTGCAGGCATTCTCCATTAGGTGGATCAAGGGAGACGGCGGCGCTACCCTTTCCTACGCGACCCGCAGACATCGGGGGCGACCTCTCTGGGCGCGGGCCTATCAGGCGGCGGGCTTTAGCCCCTTGATCGAACCGACATAGTCCGGCAACCCGAAGCCCCCAATCCTCTCGAACCTCGGCAATAGATAGAAGATGGTTCTTTCAGTTCACCAAGGGGCTGTCCCGTCAGGCGTTAAGGATCTGCTCGAACGTACCGTCCAAGAGCTGGCGGATCTTCGGGATATCCGGCACGTCATTGTTGGGGTCGAGCCGCGCGACCGCTCTTACTGTTGGGTCGGTGCTGCCGGTGTCGCCGATCCAACCGGAACCCCGATGACGCCGGAAACGCCCTACTGCCTAGCGAGCGTCACCAAGCTCTATATCGGTGCGGCGGTGCTGCGCCTCCAGGAGCGAGGGCAGCTATCCATCGACGATCCGCTAACGGATCATCTGCCTGCCCGCCTGGTGTCGGGTCTTCATCGGCGCCGAGGCGTGGACAGGACGGCGGAGCTCACATTGCGCCACCTCATGGGCCATGCCTCCGGGCTTCCCGAGTACCTTTCCGAAGCGCCGAAGGGGAAGAAGGCACTACTGGATCTGGTCGTAGAGCAGGGGGACCGGAGCTGGGATATATCCGATATTCTTGAGATGGTCCGCGTGACGCGGGGCGCGCACTTCGCCCCCCGGCCGCTCGACGGTCGTCGCCACACGGTCCGGTACTCTGACACCAATTTTCAACTTCTCATTGCAGTGATCGAGACGGTGACGCGGCAACCACTCCATGAGGTGTTCGCCACACTCATTTACGAGCCGCTAGGCCTGACGCGGACGTGGCATCCGGGTACGCCTCCGGAGGCATCCATGCCGCCAGCCGCGGTGCCATGGGCAGGTGACGCGCCCATGGACAGGCCGCTCGCACTGGCCTCGTTCCGGGATCTCTTCAGCACGGCCGACGAGACGCTCACATTCTTGCGGGCCCTGATTACCGGGGAACTGTTCGATGACCCTGCGACGGCAGAACTGATGTGGCGCCACTGGAACCCCTTTGGGTTCTCACTCATACCCATAGCCCCCGGGTGGCCGATCGAGTACGGGTTGGCCATGATGCGCTTCCAGACTCCGCGCGTCCTGAAGCCGTTTCTCTCCATGCCGACCCTCATCGGTCATACTGGAGCTACCGGCTCATGGCTGTTCTACGCCCCCCAACTCGATATCTACATTACCGGGACAGTAGACCAGTTGACGGCTCCGGCGGTACCGTTCAAGAAGGTGCCACGATTGCTCCAAGGGCTTCGCACCGTTGCTGTTGATCGCGACAATGCGAACAAAGCGTTCCCGCTGGGATAGCTGGGGACGGCGACGCTCTCCTCTGCTGAGCGGTTCGAGCAAGCTCTCCTGCATGCCGCGCCTTGCCTGAGAACCCGGGTAAGAGAACAATGCTTGCTGGGTGAAGAACCGGGTCGGAGAACACTGATCGCGCTACGCTGCAGGAGCCGCGATAAGAACTGATGGCAACGTCCGTGGTCCCGGGAAACGGCGGCGCGAGTGAGAGTAACAGCGATAGTTTCGACAGGGGGGGGACAGAGACATGCGCTACGGTCCGCAGCACTACGACGGCGTTTACATCGTTGGAACTGGCAGCTTCCTCCCGGGCGAACCCGTCGATAACGAGGCGATGGACCGTTACATCTCGCCGCTGGACCCAGGATCAGTGCGCCTCAAGCGGCGGGTGCTCGCCGACAACGGCATCACCACGCGCCATTACGGAATCGATCCGGAGGGAGAGGCTCGCTACACGGCCGCCCAGATGGGGGCGCTCGCCGTTGAGTCGGGTCTGGCCCATGCGGGCGTAAAACTATCGGATATCACGTTCCTTGCGGCAGCCACCTCCGGTGGAGATGTGCTGATGCCGGGGTTCGCCAACATGTTGCAAGGGGAGCTTCGTGGTCCGCCAATGTCGACCCGTAGCCACCATGGCATCTGCGGCGCCGGCATCGGAGCGCTTACGGATGCCGCGAACCACGTCGGGACGGGGAATCATACCCGTGCGGTTGTCGCCGCGGTGGAGTTTCCCTCCCGTCTGCTTCGCAAGTCTCGTTACACATCGCTGATTGGTCGGCCTACCTTCGACGCAGAATTTCTCCGCTGGATGTTATCCGACGGCGCCGGAGCGTGCGTTCTATCTTCGCACTCCGAGGCGGCGTCTGGTACCGCGTTACGTGTCGACTGGATACACACGAAGTCATTCTCGGGAGATTATCCCCCGTGTATGCAGCTGGGGACCGCGACCGAAGCATCCAAGCGCTCGTTCATGGACTATGAGTCCTTTGCATCAGCGGAGCGAGCAGGAGCACTGCTCCTGCGCCAGGATCTGCGGATCCTTCCCCAGTTGTTCGAGGTCGCGGTGCACGAGTATGCCGAGTTGGTGCGCGCCGGGCACGTGATTCCGGAGAAAGTCACGCATTTCTTGGCACACTATTCCTCGGAAAAGCTAGGCAAGGTCTGCGACGAGTTGATGCGTACTGCAGGTTTGCATATACAGCGCGAGCGCTGGTTCTCTAATCTCACCCGCCGCGGGAATACGGGCTCTTCTGCGATATTCATCCAGCTCGCCGACCTCATGCGCGAGAGGAGCCTGCTGCCTGGAGAGCGGGTGCTATGTTTTGTCCCCGAATCCGGTCGCTTCTCCGTGTCGTTTGTTATGCTCACTGTGGTCCCGGGTAGCGGCAAGGGCAGCCCCAAGCGGGGCGGCAGTGCGCACGCGCCGGTCGCGCCGCCGCACGACCCCGGCGGTTCAACAAAGGGTTTGATCAAGGATACGCTCCAAGGGTTAGCGTCGATCTGGCATGAGTATCGTTCAGGGATTTGGCATACCCCTTTCGTGGCCAAGATCCTGGGCGGGAAGTTGACTCGCCAGGATTACCTCCGCTGGATGGAGACCTGGATTCCACAGGTGCAGGAAGGTACGCGGTGGATGCGGCAAGCGGTCGCCGATCTGCCGGACGCGTATGCCGACCTACGGGATCTCATCCACCAGCATGCCGATGACGAGCATGGTGACTTCATGATGCTATTTCAGGATTATCGCCGAGCGGGGGGAACAATAGCATCCGTGAACGATCTGCGCCGAAACGCAGGTGGCGAAGCGCTGAACGCCTATATGCACGGCCTAGCACGCGAGCCCCTGCCGGTCGGGCTCCTAGGCGGCGTCTACATCATCGAGGGCACCGGCCAACGCATCATCCCCGCTCTCTTGCCGAGCATCCGTCAGCAGCTCGCGCTTCCGGAGGAGTGTTATCGGTTTTTGAGGTATCACGGGGAGAACGACCCTAGTCACCTGGCTCGCTGGCTGAATGCAGTCGAGCTGGTGCTGGCGACGCCGAACGAAAACGCGCGTGAGCATGCACATAGCATCATGACAACCGCTAAGCATGTCGCAGCACTATACACGCTGCAATGGGAGTTACTATGAGCCAGCCGTGGTTAGAGGACCCAAATCGGGAACACGATCCGGCAGATCCAAGCCCGTGGCACGCACTGCTACTCGATCAAAGCATCCCGTTAGATGCTGAAGTGAAACGACGGTGGCTAAGGGATGCCAGTAGTCCAAGCCGGCAGTATCTCCTCCCCATCGTCAGGCCCATGGCGCGGCTCGGCCTGGTCGCCGTGCAGTTGCTCAAGCTCATCCTCCCAAAACGTCTACGCGCAGTGAGCCTTTTGCATCGTGTGTTGGTCGGTGGAATGCGCCATTTCGTGAGTCCGGATGCGAACTGGCTGGTGATGCGCCACTTTCATGTGGGCTCGGAGATCCAGCAGTTCATCCTCAAGAACCTTCCTGACATCCAGATACCGGAGCTGCACTTCATGCGATTTCGAAATCTGGAGGATCTGAAGCCGGACGGCTTCGTGAAACACGACTTGAATCTATTCAACTTCGTTATCTGGGTGAACCGCGAGCTCGCTCGGCAGGAAAGGACGATAAAACCTCCTTCTTCCCCCCTGGATTTCAGCATGATAACGGACGGTCCATTGCCCATTGAACCGATGCCCGACGGTTGGACTAATAAAATAGACCTGCTGACGGCCATTGAAGTCTTCACACCGATCTTCCAGTTGTTCCTGACCGACAGCGACTTTTGGCGCGCCTCGAACTCACTCCAGCTGGATGAGACCGTCGCTATCTATACGAGCCAGCTTTTGGACGATCCATTGCCAATGCTGCTGGTCAACAATAAGCACCCAATGGTCGCCATGAGCACGCTTCGTGCGGGTTATCGGCTAGTACTTCATGGATTGGCAAGCGAGATGTTGCACGCGTACCTCGTGCAACGTAAGCGCCAAGCTTCGGCATCCCGCCGTACCCGAGCCCACTCCGACGCCGGGGAGGTGGCGGAACGCAGCGGCGCTGAGTGAATGCCGGGAGAGCGATGATTATTGCTATTTCAGGGTATGAGTTCGCTGTGAGGTTCACGCACGACCAAGCGCGCACGGGGCCGGCATGCGCGGACGCGGTCCCACCTACTGACCACGCGCGTCGGGCGCCGCTTTCTGTGTGTTATGGTAGCCGTAATCCATTGATATCGTGCTGTTCGCCCCGGTTGCGGTAAGCGAGGGGCGCTCTGCGCGTCGTCCGCCCGTCGCAAGAGGCCGGTAGAACATGTCTTACCCCGAATGGTTCATTACGTGGGCCGACGGTCAGCCCTGGGTCTACACGCTCATCGCCATCAGCCTGCTCTTGCTGGCGGTGTGGTTCGCGAACTTCATCACCAAGCACGTGCTGATGCGGGCGGCGCGCCGCATGTTGCAGGCGACCACTCTGGGGCAGGATGCGGATCTCGGGCTGGGCACGGTACTGGTCCGCCTGGCGCACGTCGTGCCCGCCCTGGTGCTGTGGGCGGGTATCGGCGCGGTGCCCGGCTTGGCGGACGCGGCCGTGGTGGTGGTGCGCAACGTCAGCAACGCCTACATCGTTTTGACCCTCGCGCTGGCGATCGGCGCCTTGTTGCACAGCGTCAACGCGATCTACTGCCGTCGACCCGACGCCAAACATCGGCCGATCAAGGGCTACCTGCAGGTGGTCCAGATCGTCGTGTACGCCGTCGCGGCGATTCTGATCATCGCCTCGCTACTCGACCGTTCGCCGCTGATTCTGCTCTCCGGCTTGGGCGCCATGGCGGCGGTGTTGATGTTGGTGTTTCAGGACACACTGCTATCGCTGGTTGCGAGTGTGCAGCTCTCCTCGAACGATATGGTGCGCGTGGGCGACTGGATCGAAATGCCGCAGCTCAACGCGGACGGCGACGTTATCGACATCGCTCTGCATACGGTCAAGGTCCAGAACTGGGACCGCACCATCACCACCATTCCTACCAAGCGCTTGATCTCCGATTCGTTCAAGAACTGGCGCGGCATGCAGGAGAGCGGCGGACGACGGATCAAGCGCGCGCTGTACATCGATCAGAACAGCGTCCGATTTCTGTCCGAGTCCGAACAGGACAACCTGCGCCGCTTTGCGGTGCTGGCGGACTATCTGGATGCAAAGGAGCTGGAGTTGCGCGCATGGAACGACACCCTGATGGCGCAGGGGCTCGACCCGATCAATCGCCGCCAGGTCACCAACATCGGCACCTTCCGCGCCTACACCGAGCGCTATCTGCGCAAGCATCCCGACGTCCATCAAGGGATGACCCTGATCGTGCGCCAGCTGAACCCCGGGCCGCAAGGGCTGCCACTGGAGGTCTACTGCTTCACCCGCTCCACCGCCTGGGCGGTCTACGAAGGCATCCAGTCGGACATCTTCGACCACCTGCTCGCCATCCTGCCCGAGTTCGGCCTGCAGGTGTTTCAGCAGCCGAGCGGCCCCGACGTGCGACTGGCACTCCAGCAGCTTGGTGCGCCGGCGGACGCGCCGCGCCTGCCGGTGGGTTTCTGAGCGTCGCGCGCGTGCGCAGCCGCAGCGCCGTAGAAGAGGTTCGACATGCACGCCAAGAGTCAAGTCTTCGAAAAGTTCAAGAACCTCGAAGGCGCGCTCGTGGCGGGCATCGTCCGCGAGCAGGTGCAGGGTGCGCTGCACGTCGATCTGGGGGAGGTGACGGGGGTGTTGCCCGAGGCGGAGGCGATCCCGGGTGAGCGCTTCCAGCCGGGCGAGCGCATCGATGCCTACCTGGTCGAAGCCGTCGTGACGCCGGCGGGCGTGACGGCGCGTCTGTCGCGCGCGGCGCCGATGTTCCTGGTGCGGGTGTTCGAGAACGCGGTGCCCGAGATCCGCGAGGGCGCAGTCGCCATCCAGGCGGTCGCGCGCGAGGCGGGCAGCCGCGCCAAGCTGGCGCTGCGGGCGCTGGTGCCGGGACTGGACCCCATTGAAACCTGCGCGGGCGTCGGCGGCGCGCAGGTGCGGCGCGTGACCGAGCAACTCCATGGTGAGACCGTCGACCTCGTGCGCTTCAGCGAGGACATCGAGGCCTTCGCGCGCGAGGCGCTCCTGCCGCTGCGCGTGCGCACCGTTTCGGTAGATCACGAAGCGCACGCGCTGCGCGTGAAGCTTGCCCTGCTGCAGCGCCCCATGTCGCACGCGCAGCGGAGCCAGCACGTGCGCCTGGCGTGCAGCCTGACGGGCTGGAACATCGAGCTTCAGTCCTAGAACGTGCGTGAAATCCATCCAGAGGGAAGTCCAGCTACGGGAGAAACTCGGCTGGTAGCGGTGAGCAACCGGGCGCCCCCCTCGCCAAGCGGCACGGGTCCCGTGCACCCCGAGGCTGTAGCAGAAGTACTCGGCGGCGCGTCGTCAGGAACGCAGCGCGGTGGTTAGGAGATAGGTGTTCTCGATGACCGCGGTTCCATCGGTCGCGCGGTTGTACTTGCGGAACACCGCACTGAGGTCGTCGTGCAGCGTTTGTTTGGCAGCCACTGCGGAGGCCCGTACCACGGGGCCGAAATAGGTCATGAAGACGTCCACCGCATGATCGATGGAGCGGTAGTACTGCAGCGCGGTACGCTTCTGACTGCTGATCGATACCGTATCCGCCCCGAGTAGGGCCTCCAACCCTTGATCGGTGCCCCAGCGCAGGGGTGGCTCCACGCCGGGCGGTGGCGGCACGTGCTTGGCATTGACCGCGAAGAAGTCACCGCTCCAGCCTTCGGGCATGGGGCTGGCCAGGCCAATCTTCCCGCCGGGACGACAGACGCGCAGCATCTCCTGGGCAGCCTGTGCTTGGTTGGCGGCGAACTGCACGCCATACACGGACACGACCGCGTCGAAGCTCCCAGCGGAGAATGGCAACGCCTGCGCGTCACCGACCTGAAATTCGGCATCCAGTCCGTCCGCCTCCGCTCGCCGCTTCGCGCGCTCGATCAAGGCGGGGACATAATCGATGCCTGCTACATCGCAATACCGTCTCGCCGCCACCAGCGCCGCCGTGCCGCTGCCGCAGGCCACGTCGAGCACCCGCTGCCCGGCGCGCAGATCCAGCGCGTCACACAGCGCTTCGGCCATACACACGTTCTGTCGCGCCACCTGATTGAAATCGCCCGTGGCCCATGCTTCCTGCTGGCGCGCGGTGATGGCTTCATAATTCGCAGGTTGGTCGCTCATTCGCGGCTCCCGTCGTCGGAGCGGGGTGCGTCCGCAGCGTCCCGACGCGCCCTGATCGCCTTGAGGCGATCCATTCAGTCTAGCGCAACAGGAGTCAATGGCGTGCATCCGGCGCGGGGCAGCCCCCGCCTCACGGCGGGGCGGGAGGGCGCAACATCGACACCCGCCGCGGACGCGCGTGGATCCCCCGTACACATGGCTACCCGGCGCGTCCGCGTCAGTTGGAGCGCCTCATGCATGCAAAAGCATGAGCGCACGCCTCACGTTATGATAGACAGCGGCGGGTCAAGCGCTTTGCGCTTCATGCTGCTCCACGAGCTCAAGAAGAGGGTTGAGAATGTGGCTATTTCGCAAGAAGGATGAGAAGAAAACCATCTTCGCCGAGGTTCTTCGGCTCGATGACGGACGCGTGTCCATCGACGTACGCGGGCAGACGTGTCCGGGTTACCTTCTGTCGATCAACAACGCGATGGACGCGCTCGACGTGGGCACCTCCGCGGTGCTTGTTACCACCTACGCGCCGTGTGGCGATGACGTGAAGGCCTGGTGCAAGGAAAAGGGATACACCTTCAAGGGGATGCGTCAAGACGGAGACGCATGGACGATATCGGTCGTGAAGTAGGTCGGCCGCGAAGCACCAGGGCTTGAGGGGAACCACCTCGAACTACAAGTACGTCAGGATCTCGGGCGGGCACTCCTTGGCGGCGCCATCGCTCTCGTGCGTTTCAGCAACGGCATCGAAGACTTCGTGCACGTGGCGCTCGTTCCGATGCGCATCCGCGACCTTTCGGTGGCTCACCACGCGCCGGCGCTGCGCAGGTCGCGTGACGTGCGCATGGCAAGCAACCCCGTCGTCTGGGCCATTGACCTCCTGTCTCAGTTCCGGCAGAAAGGGCCTAGGGCGCAGTCAGCATTGGGCACAGGAGTCCGCGCGAGCATGATTTGGATCGACTGTCTGATGAACCGAGAGGCGGTGGCCACGCTGTATGCCTCTAGCCATGGCCTGGAGCGCATGGACGTACTGGAAGTCACGCTGCACCGCGAGGGCCCCACCATGCGCCTTCGCGCTGACTTGGCGCGGTTTCCCGACCGTCCGCCCAGGCGGTGGGCGCCGAGCGCGAATACCGCGCAGGTCACCCTCGATTTCTTGGCCGTCACTGACCTAGCGTTACGGGGCTTCGGCGTGTCCACCGCGGCCGCATTGACGGTGGAGCAGGCCGAGGAAGGCAGGTTGCGATTCAACGTGGGCGGTGCCGATACCCACGTCTCTGGCACCTGCGCCGGCCTGCGGCTTGTCGGCATTTCCGCCTACGCCGTCGAAGTGGACGCGCCGCGACCGTAGTTGGGACTCAGCCTGCGGATTCTGTGCTCCCGCGCGCGTCCGGTATCCGTGTCGCGGCAATCCCTCCGTCAAGCTGCGCGCACCGATTCACTCGCGGTGTGTCTCGGCTAACTCAAGGGCCGGCGAACGGCTACATCACGGCGCCGCGAAACCGAGCATGTGCCATAGTAGGACCCCGGCATACACCGCCACCATGGCCCCGGCAAAAATGGCAATCGGGCGGATACCTTGCGGCTCAGGTCTCTTTATCCCCTGCTTCTGCAGGGTCCTGCCGTAGAGAAAGCGCCGTAGGCGCCACCAGGCGAAGCCGACCAGGGCGAGGAACGTGAGGATCTTGAGCGTCATAGGACCTGAGTAATAGCGAGCTGCGGTCCATGCTACGCGATTGACCGGCATGCTTCACGCCCGCGCAGATGTATAATGCCCGGGTCCTTCCAGGTCCGAGAGAATAACAATAATGCAAACACTGATCTCGAGAGCGGCCACGCTGTGGTGCTGTATGGCCCTCGCCTTACTCCTGTCGTCGACGGCCCACGGGTCCGAGCGAGTCATCGGCAAACTGACCTCTGCGCAGGTGGTCAGCGTGCTCAAGGGCGAGGGCGTCGCCGACGCCCGCGCCGACGATGACGACGACATTCTGTTCAGCCTGAACGGTTACAACGTGGTGGCCTTCGTGCGCGAGAACGACTATACGGTGCTGCGTTTTTACTCCGCCATGGCCGACACCGCCGTTACGCTGCAGGACGTCAACGAGTGGAACCGCACGCGGCTGTTCACCAAGGCCTTTCTGGATAGTGATGGTGATCCGGCGTTGGAGATGGATGTGGACGTCGCCGGCGGCATCACCAGGGCGCGTTTGCGCGACGCCGTACGCACCTACCTCCAGGTGCACGGTCAGTTTCTGGCCGAGGTCGTCGACGCGCAGTAGCGACCGGCGGGCTCGGCGAGCCATCGCCTGCTGGAGGACCGTATTGACGACGCGGAAAGCAGATTCGCCCTCGCCCAACGGGCGCGGTCAGTCCGAGCCTTCGTACTCCGCCAACGTCTCCATGAGCAGCGCCCTGTGGCGGCTATCCTCCGGCAGTTCCTCGGCGAGGGCGCGGTACTCCGCGATGTTCTCGGGCGTCAGAAACGGGCCGAGTTGGCGCGCGATGGTGCGCGCCGGGAACTGGGCGCCGCGGCGTAGGTTGGACTGCAGAAATTCGTCCACCTCATCGCGGCGGCCCTGTTCGGCATAGCGTTGCAGATCGGGCAGAGCGAGCTCGAACAGTTTCTCGTCGTGATGCTGATCCAGCGTGGTGAGGAGTGCGTCGAGGTGCGCGTCCGAAGGCGGTAGCGCGCGTAGCGCCTGAATGGCCTCGGCGCGTGCGGGCCCGCTGTCGTACGCCAGGACCTCCAGTGCCGCGGCGGCGAGTTCGGGATCGCTGATCCGGTGGTCGCGGTGTTGTTCATTAAGGGCGCGCATGGCGGCGGCGAGACGCTCCCCCGCCTCGAAGTATTCGGCACGCGGGTCGGTGTCCGCGCCCAGGGTGCAGTCGGCGTTCGCATAGCATTCCCATACTGCGCGCATGTGGGCGAGGACTTCGTGCGCTTGGAGTGCATCCCACGCGATCTCGTCCGCCTCCTCGGCGGGGGCCGCATCCTCGAACGGCGGGGCCTCGCGCGTCGGGTCCACTTCCTGCTGTGGTCCGTCCGGGGGCCGGTCAGCCGGTCGCACCGTTTCCGTACGTGCGGCCTCGTCGGGCGCGCCGTCATCGCGCGGCCCCCAGGCCTGCCACCCGGCGTACAGTAGACCGAGCACGACGACCGCGACGCCGAGCCCGATGATCAGTCGCCGGCTCCCGCGCTCCTTAGCCGGCGACATAGTTTAGCCATTCCTGCCGCTGGTACTTGTCGTGGAAGCCTGCGTCGTTCTGTGACCAGCGATGGTTCGGGTCGGTCCAGCGGCAGATCTGCGCGGGGCCGCCGTTGTAGGCCGAGTAGGCGGCGCGGGCGCGTGCCTCCCAATCCTCCGCGAAGCTAACGCAATCCGCCGTCTCCGCGCGCCGCCAGCCGTCGTAGTAGATATCCAGGGCGTAGATCAGGTTGTCTTCGAGGTGCCAGCCCACCCCGGAGCGGATGGGGTCGGTATGCCAGCGGTCATCGATCTGCATCAGCCCATGGCCGTGGCCGTTGTCGCCGCGCAACATGGTGAGCAGGCGGCGCAGCCCCGTGTGCGCCTCGCGGTAATGGGTCCAGAAGCTCTCCTGGTGGGCGGTGGTATAGACGGCGTGGCGCCACGCCTCCACCTCGGCGTCGCTCACGCCGCTGCGGCGGTCGCGTAAGTAGGCGGCGGCCCGGTCGCCGAGAAAGGTGTATAACCCGCCCATGTAGCGGACGCGCTCCACCTCCTGTGACTGCTCGTCATCGAAGATGTGTGCGCCGAACTGTGCGCGCACGGTCGCGGCGCTGGCAAACTGCTCGACGTCGCAGCCGTAGGGCGCGCGGCCGAAGGTCCAGCTCCCGCCGAGGCGTTCCGGGCACTTCCACCAGTCGGACGGCGTGACGTCGGACGACCCGCCGCCGCCGATGATGAACTCCAGGTCGCAGCCGCTAAGCGCGATGAGCAACACCGCGCTTCCGATCACTCGTGTCCAACCCGCGAAGCCCATTGCCGGTCTCCATACGCTCCAGGTGAGGCTGCATCATAGAAGATAGGCAACCCCCCCTTCTGCGAGCAATGTCGCTCCCGGCGGTCCTGTCTCGGCCCACCGGCGAAAACATCACGAAGCGCATGCGGCCCCCGAGGAAGGCCAACGGGGGCAAAAGCCGACGACAGGATGTGAACGGTTTCCGGTACCGCCGCGTCTACTGCCGCCAGCGCGTACTGACGCCGGGCGGATGGGTCTGGATCATGCGCTCGGCATCGGCCGTGGACGCGAACTTGAAGCAGGTGGGGGCGTGGATGCGCCCTATCGCGCCGTAGCTCTGACGGACGAATGCCTCGAACTTGGGCATCACGTCATAGCCGGACTCATTGGTCGCGAAGATGTCCGACCAGTACGGCGTATCGCCCTTGCCGGGCACGCTGATGAACGACCGGCAGGCCATCTGACCGTGACCGGTGTGGTTAAAGGGCAGGTAGTTGCTCGCGTGGGCCGGTGCCATAAGCGCACAGGCGGCGAGAGCAGCAAAGAAAGGTCTACGCATGTTGCTTCTCCGGTGCCAGTGGAATAGCCGCGCCCGGCCATGTACCGCGCGCGACGACTTGATGCGGGAAACTACGCCAAGTTCCGTGCGCCCGCATCCCCAAGGTTGGGTATGCCGGTGTTGAAGACGATCCAGGCGCACGCGTTGTGCCGGATCAGCGAGTTGGCGAGTCGTTTGCGGAAGTGCGTGTCGCCGGGGCGAATACGCCCACCGCGGTTCCGCATCGTCCCGCACGGCCGCCCGCGCGCAGGAAGGACGTCATTTGCCCACGAGGAGTACCTTTGTACTGCGGGAGGGGCCGGGGATGACGATCTGCGCGCCAAACGCGGTTGAAGAGGCTCAAGCAAGAGCGCGGCGCTACGATCTGATCAGCTCGGGAGCGCGCCGGCGCCAGCCTGTCGTGACGCCCGTCGCTCGTCCGGCAGCTAAAGCTGTGCGGACGCAGGCTTGGCGCTTGCGTTAGCGTCGTTCAGGCTTGCACGCAATTTGTGCGAAACTGGGCACCATGGACGGCGTCTCTGATCACAACATCCATCTCGCGACAGTCTGAGCAGCCATGCCGCATGACGTCTGACCGTTCTCGGCGATTCAGCGACATTTTCTTCGAAGTGTTCGAGGCCTTGCCACGCCAAGGCCCCGGCGAGCGCGCGAGCGCCGAGCGGGCGCTCAGCCTTTGTCGAGCCTTGCCACCCTCGCCCCTGATCCTCGACCTGGGTTGCGGCGTGGGCGCGCAGACCCTCTATCTCGCGGAACTTACCACCGGACGCATCGTGGCTGTCGACAACCACGCGCCCAGCATCGAGCGCCTCAACGCCAGCATTGCCAGGCACCGCCTTGCGGATCGCGTTGTGGCCCTGGTCGGCGACATGGCTCATCTGCACCAGCCACCCGAGAGCTTCGACCTCATTTGGTCCGAAGGCGCGCTCTATAGCATCGGGCTCGAAAATGCGTTGCGGGTCTGTCATGGCCTTCTGCGCCCCGGCGGTCAGCTCGTATTCACCGACGCGGTATGGCGCAAAGACGATCGGCCACCTGAACTGGCATCGGCTTTCGCCGAGGAGTATCCGACCATGGGTCGGGTGGAAGATGTGCTGGCAACGCTTGCGGCGTCCGGATTCGATGTGCTCGGCCACTTCACCCTGCCGGAAGCGGCGTGGTGGCGTGACTTCTATACCCCGATGGAGGCGCGCATTGATGCTCTGCGTGGAAAGTACGCGCGGGATCCAGAGGCCCTCGCCCTACTCGAGCAAATCGCCGAGGAGCCGAAGCTGCACCGGCGCTACTCGGCCTACTATGCCTATGAGTTCTTCATCGCGCGCCGACGCGAGGCGCCGCCCCGACGGGCGTCGACATGACGGGCGAGCGCTGGCCATCGGGTTGTTTTGATCGCGCCGCCCACGTTCAGCCGCGCGTTTCTTCGGATTCCTGCTTCCCGAGCTGCCGTAGTAGCTTCTTGCTCTGTTTCTTCAGCACCTCGGTGCGCTCGAAGCGGCTTCTGCCGTTTCGGGAACCCTGCATGCCCCGCTTCACGTTACCGACCTTGCTGCCCACGCTCGCACCTGCTCCTGCTCGGATCTGCGGCACCCGGTGGCTTGCGTTCGCCTCCGCTCGTGGCTGCGTGCGGCGGGCGCGTGGTCCTGCTCCATGCCCCGGCATCGCTGCAGCCTTGGGCGAAGGTAGGCGAGCGAGCGCTGAGGCGCAAGCCGAGCTCGCGTGGGGCGTTGCGTGCCTGATGACTCGCCTCGCCTTTGTACGCAGAGGGGCGGCATGCTCTCGGGTCTCGCGCTGGTGGTGGTGACGGTGCTGTCCATGGGGTTGTGGGACGGTGGAAGTGGACGACACCTACCTCGTTACCTCGTCGGGCCTTTTGCTCGCGATCGCGCGCGGGCGCGCGTGGCACCGCCGCATGCATGCGGCGGCGCGAATGACGTGAGTGCACTGCGGCCTGATCGCCGTGGGCGCGGCGCTGCTGGCTTAGCTCCTCGGCTGAGACGATGAACGACGATCCGACGCCCCATACGTTCATCCGCGTCGCGAAAGGGCTGGGCGTGGCCCTCGGGCTGTTGGCCGTGGCGGCGCCGGTCGTGTTCGCCTTCCCCGCGCAGGCGCATCACCTGGCCCTGGTGCTCGCGCTGGGGCTGGTCGGCTGGGGCGCACGCGGCCTGTATCCGTACTTCCGTGCGCGCCGTTGGCCGCAGACCGTCGCCACACTCGAGCGGCTGGAGGAAACCTGGGTGACGATCCCCACGGGCGGAAGCTACGTCCCGCGGTACTTCTATCCCCTCGCCGAATACCGCTACACCGTCGGCGACACCCCGTACGCGAGCACCCGCGTGAGCTTCGAGCGCGAAAACCTGTGGCGCGGCGAAACCGAGCCGCGCGATTGGCAGCGCTGGGGCACTACGATCCCGATTTATTACGACCCGGCGCAGCCGGGCAGCGCGGTGATCTGCCGGACGCTCAGCAAGCGCCGGCGGGCGCACCACGTGAGCGTGATCGCCGCCGGCTTCGTTTGCCTTGCGCTGTGGTTGGGCCTGTTGCACATCAACTAACGCGCTCGGCGGCACCGCCCAGGCGGTTTCGACGCCACGCATTTTGCCGATCTTTGCGGCGTGCGTATGATCGATAAGGCGCGCCTTGGCACAGCTCGCAACGCGCCGGTGCCTGCCGCCAGTTCGCATACGAGACGGAGAAAGGGCACACGCCATCTTCGCGATAAGAACAACCGGACGAGGAGGACTGTTATGCGCCGGATTGTGTGGGTTGCGTTATTCGCTTTGCTGCTGTTGTTCTTGCAGGGCTGCGCGCCGCCCAACAGCTTCAGTGGACGGTACGTGGCGCCGACCTCGGGCCCGACCGCCCACTTCCTGATCGCCAACGACAGCTCCCACGAGATGCAGGTCTCCACCTATCGGTCGGCACAGAACTGCTACCACAAACTCGGCATCGTCGCCCGCCCGGTGGGCACCAGCGAAGCGCCCACCACGGTGCTGATTCCCGCCGGGCGTCCCGCCTCGTTCACCCTGTACTTCCGCCACCGCGGCGGCCAGTGGCGCAACTCTACGTTCACCATGCCCCACATCGAGCCGAACGAGCGATACGCGGTGCACGTGGTCGACGATTCCGAACGTGCCGACCGGGTCGGGTGGCGACTGCTGACCGGCCACCCGCTGGACACACCCGCGCGGGGCGCCGAGTTTTCGCTGCGTACCGGGCTGCCTTCGCCGACGCGCGAGGGGCTTTGGTGCCGTTGACGAACCGCGCGTCATCCCGTTGATCAAGAACTCCAACAGTAAAGGTAATGCCATGCCCTCTGCTCATGATCCCGCGTCAGCGCCCGAAACCCTGCCCACGCTCGAGATCGCGGCGGGCGAAACACTGACCCTGCCCGCGCGCACCTACCGCTACGCGAACATCGCGATCGCGCCCGGCGGCATCCTGAGCATCGCCGAGAATGCCCGCCAGTGGTTGATCCTGCACTGCGAGGGCGATGCGCGGGTGTACGGCACGATCGTGTTTCGGGGCTTTCATTCCACCACCGACCCCGTCGAGGCGCAGGCGCCGGACGGCGAACGGATGCGCCACCGCTTCGTGCAGGACAACCTGGGCGGTGACGGAGGCGACGGCGGGTCGAAGGGCGTCGGCAATCGGGGCGGGCGCGGCGCCCACGGCACCGCGGACCACGGCGGGGGTGGCGGCGGCGCCGGATTCAACGGCCGACCCAACATGCAGCCCGGCGGCGATGCCTCGGCCTGGCGCGGCGGCCGCAGCGGGGGGCATCGCCCGCACGGCGACGGCGGCGATGGCGGCCGGCGCCTGCGCGCGGGCAACGGCGGATTGCTGTACCTCTACGTCGGTGGCAGCTTCGACGCCACCGGCGGGCGCATCGAGCTGGCCGGCTTGGATGGACCCGCCGGGGTGAACGGCGGGGCCGGTACCGGCGGCGGCGCGGTGGGGACGGGCCCGGCGGGTGGGGGCGGCGGGGCACCCGGCGGCGAGGGGGGCCGCTTGGTGGTCAAGGCCGCGCGTATCGCGGGTGATCTGCCGACGGTGAATGTGCAAGGCGGTGCCGGCGGTGCGGGCGGCCGCGGATATCGCAACGGCCGTGCGGGCGAAGCGGGACTCGCCGGCATGGTCGACTACCTTTAGGCGCAGCGGTCGAGAGAGGCACGTTCATGATCGAACCGAACAACTCGTTTCCCGTGTTCATCGTCACGGATCTGGGCGCCGCTCGCGCGTTCTACACCGGGCACTTCGGGTTCACGCCGGTGTTCGCCAACGATTGGTATCTGCACCTGGTGTCCCGCAGCGGCGTGCAGCTCGGTTTCCTGCTGCCGGAGCAGCCGACCCAGCCCCCGATCTTCCACACCGCCTACAGCGGTAACGGGGCGATCTTCAGTCTGGAGGTCGATGACGCCGAGGCGGCGTATGCCTACGCGCAGGAGGCCGGCTTGAACATCGTGTTGGCGCTGCGCAGCGAGGACTGGGGCCAGCGCCACTTCTGCGCACGTGACCCGAACGGCGTGCATCTCGACATCGTACAGGCCACCGCGCCCAGCGCTGAGTACCGCGGCGACTACGCGACCTAGCGTGCCGCGCCCGGACTAGACTCCCGTAGACGGTCGCGGCGCGGGCGGCCGCGAGGAGGCACAGTGGCGGTGGTACGCATCGGAACCTCGGGATACCAATACGACCACTGGCGCGGCGTGTTCTATCCGCAGGACGTTCCCAAGCGCGGGTGGTTTGCGCATTACGCGCAGCACTTCGATACGGTCGAGATCAACAACACCTTCTATCGCTTGCCCGAGGCCGAGACCTTCGATGCCTGGCGCTCGCAGGCGCCGCCGGGCTTCTGCTACGCGGTGAAGTTCAGCCGCTACGGCACGCACATGAAGCGCCTCAAGGACCCGCAGGAGCCGATCCAGCGTTTCATCGGGCGCGCGCGCCATCTGCGTTCGTCCCTCGGCCCGATCCTGGTACAACTGCCGCCGCGCTGGGGACTGAATCTCACGCGCCTGGAGGGCTTTCTGCAGGCGCTGCCGCCGGGCCAGCGCTGGGTGCTGGAACTGCGCGACGCGCGCTGGTTGACCGATGACGTGTACGCGCTGCTGGCGCGCCACCGGGTCGCACTGTGTATCCACGACATGCTGGAAGATCACCCCTGGCGGCTGACCGCGCCCTTCGTGTACCTGCGCTTCCACGGCCGGGCCACCCACGACGGGAACTACAGCAGCCAGTACCTCTCTGCACAGGCGCGCCGCATCGCGGCGCTGCGTGCCGACGGGCACGATGTGTACGCGTACTTCAACAACGACCTGTACGGCTACGCCGTCGCCAATGCGCGGGATCTGAAACGCTACGTGGCGCGCGCGGGTTGAGCCCGCCGCCGGCGTTGGAAAGCCTCCCCCGCGCTTCCTAAGCTTTGCGATGCGGCCTGGTGATCTCGCCCCGGCCCATTCTTCGCGCCGCGGCAGACGCGCCGCCGTGCGTCTCACGCGGCGCGTCTGCTGTCGCGCCGTCTTGGCTTCGAGGAACCAGGGTCATGAGCACGTCGAGCGACCGCACCGGCGCACCGGGGGATTACAACCACCAGGAGACGCGCGACCTGGTCGCCCTGGTGGAGGCGGCCGCCGCGCGCGTGGCCGCCGACGGCGAAGCCGCCTTCGCCGCGCTCGCCGTGCCCAGCAGCCGCTGGCGGCAAGACGAGACCTACGTGTTCGTGCTCGACCCGGAAGGGCACATGCACGTACACCCTGACTCGGCGCTAGCCGGGCATAACACACTGGCGCTGAAGGACGTGCAGGGCAAGCCGATCGTCGGCGGCTTGATCCGTGCCGCCACCGCGTTCCCCGACCGACCCGCAGGCTGGTACCACTATCAGTGGCCGGTGCCCGGCGGCCTGCTGCCGCGCTGGAAGAGCAGCTATGTGCGGCAGGTGCAGGCGCCGTCGGGGCGGACGTATATCGTCGGCGCCGGCATGTACGACGACCGTATGGAGCGCGCCTTCGTGGTCGACATGGTCAGCGACGCCGTGGCCGCCCTGGAGCGGGGCGGCGAATCCGCCCTGGCGCAGCTACGCGAGCCCGCCGGGCCGTTCATGGCGAAGGACGCCTACGTCTTCGTGCTCGACCTGCAGGGGCAGGCGCTGGTCCATCCGGGGTTTCCGACGCTCGAGGGGCGTGACCTTTCGTCGGTGCAGGATACCCAGGGCGAGTACATCGTGCGCGAGATGCTCGCGCGCGTGGCCGAGGAGGGGGCCGGTTGGGTGGACTACCTGTGGCCGAAGCCGGGGGAGAGCGCGTCCACGCAGAAGTCGACCTACGTGGCGAAGGCCAAGCTGAACGGGCAGTGGGTGCTGGTCGGCTGCGGCGTCTATCTGGCTGACGCGCCCAAGCAGGCGGCGCCGGCGCCGAAGATCTCCGCGGCGGAGGTCATCGCGCTGGTGCGGGAGGCGGCGGCCAAACTGGAGGCCGAGGGTGAAGCGGCCTATGAGGAGCTGCGCCGTCCGGGCTCCAAGTGGTTCTACGATGACGTCTACGTGGTCGTGGTCACCCTGGACGGAATCCGGGTCGTCCTGCCACCCGATCCGACGGGCGAGGGCGTCGACGTGCGCGATCTCACGGACGGACTCGGGCGGCCCTACGGTCGCATGATCCTGGACGTCGCGCGCAGCGAGGCGGGGCAGGGGTGGACCCATTACATGTTCCCCCTCCCGGGCGGCCTCTTCCCGACCTGGAAGTCGACCTTCGTGCAGCGGGTGACGTTCCCGTCCGGACAGCCGCACGCCATCGGCTGTGGGATCTACAACATGCAGATGGACCGGGCCTTCGTCGAGGACGTGGTGCAGCGCGCGGCGAGCCTGATCGAGGCGCAGGGACGGGCGGCGTTCGACGCGCTACGCGACCCCACCGGCCCGTTCGTGTTCATGGATACCTACGTGTTCGTGCAAAGCCCCGACGGCACCGAGCTCGTCAATGCCGGCCTGCCCAGCCTCGAAGGCCGCAATCTGCTCGCCTTGCGCGACGCACACGGCCGTCCGGTGATCCGCGAGCAGATCGACGCGGTAATGCGCGCGGGCGCCGCCTGGCGCGAGATGTATTGGTACAAGCCCGGCGACAATACCCCGGCGCGCAAACTGACCTATGTGCGTAAGGTCCAGGCGGGACCGGAGACCTTTATCGTCGGTTCGGGCATTTACTCGGATTAATAGGCTGGGCACGCGCGAAGCGTCGGCCAAGGAAGCACGGTTTACGCGAATACCCGCCATGCCGCCAGGGCCGCGAACAGAAGGAACACGCCGCCGCTGAGGCGGTGCAGCCAGACGATCGGCAGCCGCTTCAGTATGGTCTGGCCCGCCCAGATGCCCAAAGCGGAAATCGCGAGCAGCGCGCCGGTCGCGCCCAGCCAGACCGGGACGGGCGAGAGGCTGCCGGCCAGCCCGGCGACCGCGAGCTGCGTCTTGTCACCGAACTCCGCGACGAAGATCAGCAGCAGGGCGCTGAGGAAAATGCTCCGCGCCGGACGCTGTACCGGCACGTCCTCGCTGTGCGCCGGATCTTGCTGACGCAGCGCATGAATCCCGAACGCCGCGAACAGCACCGCCACCAGGGCCGCCAACACCCGCTCCGGGACCCACGCCGCCAGCCCGGCGCCGAACAGCACTGCCAGGGTATTCAGCACGACGAAGGCCGCCGACGCGCCGAGCAGCACCGGCCAGGCGCGGTGGCGCGCCGCCAGGGTCATGCAAACGAGTTGGCTCTTGTCGCCGATCTCGGCGAGGGCGATCAGGGCGAAGGTGGAGAGCGCAACGGATAGCACTTCGGGATTGAGCACGCGAGCGGATTCCAAGCCTGGGCCGCCGCCGAGCGGCCTATCGATGGCGCCCGGGATGATACACGACCCGGCACCGCGAACCGCGCGCCTTCGCCCGGCGCGGCGAGGCTGATAGCATCGCGTAACGAAATGGGGGAGGGGGCAACATGAATAGCATAGGTATGCGCAAGCTCGGCACGGGCAGTATCTACAAATTGACCTTGATCGGTCTCACCTGCGGCTTCGTGCCGATTTTCCTGTTGCTGGGTGTGATGGGCGCATTCGGTCTCGCCACCCTCAGCTGGAACGAGCAGCCGATCACCGGTCCCATTGCCGTGATCGCCGGACCGTTGATGGGGCTGTTCATGGCCTTCGTATTCACGGCCGTGCTCGGCAGCGTGATGGCGCTCGGCCTGTGGCTTTATGCGATGGCGAGGCCCATGACCCTCCTGTATCGTCCCTTGGAGGCGGATTGCGCCGCACCCGCCGCGGCCACTCGGGCGCGCGAGGCCTGAGCGTGCGACGCGCGCCGCACCGGCGCCGTGTGAGCGTCGTCGAACCAAAAAACCATGCTCGGCATCCGACCGAGCGAAGCCGATAAGAAGGAAAACAAGATGGCTCAGTGGGTGAAGGCGGCCGGCGCCGCCGTCGTTTCGGCGGGCACCGGCATCGGTGGCCATTTCGTCAACCAGCGTTGGGACCGCGTCATCCTCTTTTTCGCGCTCGGTCTGCTGTGGTTAGGGTTCGGCCCGACCATCGGGATGTGGCTGATCGAACCCTTCGAGGCGCAGCGCTACGTGCGCCTGCTCGCCATCGGCATGCTCGTCATCTGGGGGGTGAGCGTCGCGGTCACGGTGTGGGACGGCTACCGGGGGACGCGCGCCACCATCGCCCGCTGGACGCCGACGGGCATCGTAGGCGCCTTGCTGTTGAGCCTGATCGGGATGGGCGTCGGGCTGCAGTACGCGAACTACTACCTGCGCGCGAACGCCGGGCCGACCGAGTTCGGCGAGGCGGGGAGCCCGTCCGCCTCCTTGCCGTTCTTCCACGCGAGCGTCCGCTACGGGGGCAACACCGTCTACGGCGACGAGCCGCCCCCGCCGGGGGACGGCGCCCTGGTCGGGCGCGTGCTCTACGAGGGGAAGCCGGCGGCGGGCGTGGAACTGCAGCTTTTTCTCGACGAGCGTTATCAAAGCGCGGCGGTCACCACGGATGCGGACGGCCGCTACCGGCTGGCCGTGGAGCCGGGCGCCTGGCGCGTGAACGGGATTCAGGCCACGGCGTGGCGAGCGAAGCCCGCCGGTGAGTTCCTGATGGTCAGCGGCCGGGAGCCCGCACTGGGCGCCGACGGCGTGGCGCCACGTCCGACATTCCCGGATCGGGGCCTAGCGGTGGAGGTCACGGCCGACCAGCCCGGCACGGTACCGGATATCGAGATCCGCCCTCGGGTGCGCTTGCTCGTTCCCGACGACACCACGCCGAGCGTCTCCTGGTCCGAGGACGCGCTGGGCTGGGAGCCGTACCCCGGGGCCGCAACCTATGTGCTGTCGCTGTGGCACGTATCGCACGAGGGACAGACCACCACCTACCGTCCGGTGCTGTCGCGCCCCGTGGCCGAGACGTCGCTGCCCCTCATGGCATTGCCCAGCGTGGAGGCGGAGGCGGTGGAGACCGAGTACAGCGTGACGGTCAAGGCCTACGACGCGCAAGGGCGTTTCCTGAGTGAGACGCCGCGCTTTCGAACGACCTTCACGGTGGATGACCGCATGTTGCTGGCCGATGAAGGGGGTTGGCCGCAAGCGGGCGATGCGGTCGACGCCGAGACCCTGGCACTCCGACGCACGAACATGGATCGCATAAAGCTGATCGCGCTACTCATCGACGAGCGCATGTGGGAGCCCGCGGAGACGCTGCTCGCGCGCCTCGAGGGGCCGGTGGATCCGGGCGAGCGCGAGGCGCTGGAGGGTTACCTGCGCGCCGAGCAGGGCCGCTGCGCCGAGTCGCAAACCCTGTTCGAGGCGGCCAAGGCCGCCGGCAAGCGGTGCATTCCCGAGCGTTATGAAGCCGCCTGCGCGAACCGTCCCCCGTGCTGACGCGGTGCTTGGTTCCGGGCGTCGGTCGCTCACCGCCCGGTGGCGGCGCCGCGCCTCGCGCCCTCTTGTAGATCGCCGTCACGCGCGCCGGCGTTTGTTGTTCTTCATCAGCACCTTCAATTCCACCGATACGTCCAGCCCGACCCACGCCCCCAACCACCCGCTACTCCGCATCCAGCTCCATAAGGTCGCCGCTGCATCCGACCGCTCGGGCGCCGTGGGGTCGGTAGCACCCCGACAGACGGACCGCGCGGCGAAACCACGCAACGCGCTCCGGCGGTAGCAAAAGGTGGAGGATGCGGCGCGAAATGGTCCTCGGTGCAAACTCGTGGTATGCGCTGCGTGCGTTCGCATCTGATCCGGTCCCGGGGACGCGAACCGGCGCCGGATATCGTAGGGGATGACACGGCAAGAGGTTGAATATCGTGATGATCGACACCCTTTATATGCGATTCCGCAGCTAGACTGCCATCTCTATAGCGGGGTGCTTAACAAAACCAACATTCATGATCGATCCATTGACGCTGCCCGCCCTCTCAGCCTGCTGCATATCAACCTTTATGCGTCGTGATCATGACGCCGTAGGGGCCGTCGCTCGTGTTCCGGTTCCTTCCGGTCAATGTCGCCGGCCCACCGCACGCGCCGTCCCCTGGGGAGTCACGCCTACCTGCTTCTGCGGGCGCCGATGCAGCGATTCATGCGGTTCTGGTTTTATTGGCCCACGCGCAGGCAGCCCACGGGTTGATGCCCTTGGCAGCGTCGCCGCGCGCGGGGAGATACCCGCGCGCGCAAGGCCGCACGGCCACAACGACAAAAACTAGAAACGTCTCCGCGCGGCGCGCGCGTCGCCGCGCCTTTGGGGGATCGGGGGAAGTCCATGGCGGAGCGGATATACGGCGTCGTGTACGATGGCGCGCTCGTGGAGGGTGCGGACCCTGCGGCGGTAAAGCAGCGCTTGGCCGCGCTGTTGAAGGTCTCGCCACAGCAGGTGGAGCGGCTGTTCCAGGGGCCGATCACGCTCAAGAAGGGTTTGAGTCTCGAAGCGGCGGGGCGCTTGGCGGGTGGATTGCGCCGGGCCGGTGCGGTGGGGAAGGTGGTGCGGCTCGGCGGCGCGCCCGCGCCGGCAGGGCTTGCGGCCCAGGACATCGCGCGCGCCTTTGCCGGCGAGTTCGTGCCGCGCGCGCCGGCGCGCGCTTATCTCGCGGGTCTGGCGGCCGTGTCGCTGCTGATGTTACTGCTGCCCTTGCTGTACCTCGGCCTCATCGTCGGCCTGATCGCGGCGTTGCTTTGGTACGGCCTGAGCGGCCCCCTCGCCGCCACCCATAATCCGGTGCTGCTGTTCTTGCTCGCGCTACCCCTCGTGGCCGGCGTGGTGATGGTGCTGTTCCTGCTCAAGCCGTTCTTCGCGCCTCGGGCCCCGGCTCCCTTCGCACTCCACCTGCGCCGCTCCGAGCAGCCGCTGTTGTTCGCCTTCATCGATGCCATTGCCGACAAGGTGGGCGCGCCGCGCCCGCGCAGCGTCGAGGTGGACTGCCTGCCCAATGCCGCTGCGTCTTACCACCACGGGCTGCGCGGCCTGCGCGGCAACGAACTCTCCTTGGTGGTGGGCCTGCCGCTGCTCGCGGGGATGAACACCCGCCAACTGGCCGGCGTGCTGGCGCATGAGTTCGGTCACTTCTCGCAGCGCGCGGGCATGTCGGCCACGTACATCATTCGCCGCATCAACTACGAGTTCCACCGCGCCGTGGCCGAGCGCGACGCGTGGGACGAGCGCTTGAGCCGCTGGGTCGAGGAGCAGGCGGGTCCGCTCGCCGCGGTGGCGGGCGCGGCGCAGCTGGGGGTCGGCCTGGTGCGGCGGATCCTGGCCGGCTTTCTATGGGTGGGGGAGGCGATCAGCGCCTACATGCTGCGCCAAATGGAGTTCGACGCCGATACCTACGAGGCCCGCCTCACCGGCAGCGCGCAGTTCCGCGCGACATCGCTGCGCCTGCGCCACTTGGGCTGGGCGTTCGGCGCCACACAGTCCGAGCTCGGCGCGTTATGGGACCGTCGCCAGCTGGTGGACGATCTGCCGACCGCCGTGGCCCGTAAGGCGGCCGAGGTGCCGCCCGACGTCGCGGAGGAAATCGAGGCCTCGCTGGCTGAACACACCGGCGATCTCTTCGCCAGCCACCCGCCCGACGAGGCACGTATCGAGGCCGCCGAGGCGCTCCAGGCGCCGGGCATTTTCACCCTGGAGCGGCCCGCTCATGCGCTGCTGGCCAACCGATCCGAGATCGCGCGGCAGGCCACGCTGCGCTATTACCGGCACACCCTCGGCGTGGACGTGACGCCCGCGCAGCTCGTCTCGCTCGAGACCATGGCCACAGTGGTCGCCGAGACGCGCCGCCAGGAGCGCGCGCTGCGTGACTATTGGCGGTCGGTGTTCGTGCGCAGCCGTTACCTCACGCCCGCGCGGGTCGAGTCCATGGACGAGGTGGCACGGCGCCACGAATTGGACGACCTGGTTCGACGCTTGCGCCGCATGCTTCCGGAGGTGGATCTGCTGAAGGAGAGACGCGAGCGCGTCGAGGCTCAACTACCGCCCGCCTTCGCCGCGCAGGTGCTGACCCAAGCGGCCCCGTCGCTGCGATCCGTGTTGGCGCGCCTCGCCGAGCGCGGCCACGCCGAGCTGCAGGTCGAGGCCGAGCGTTTGCATGGCGAGGCCGCCAAGGCGGAGACCATGCTGCGGCGCCGATTCAGCCTCGCACTCGAAGGCGCGCGCGAGTGGGCGGGCCTCGACGCCGCGGCACGTGACACGCTGGCGCGCGTGCTGCGCACCGCCCAAGCCTTGCGCAAGCTGCAGTCGGTGCGTGATGAGCTTCGCCTGTCGGCCGCCGTCTTACACTACGGGCTGCAGGCCGATGCCGCCGCGCGACGCGAGTCGCGGGGCGCCGAAGGACTCCCAGGCTCGTTGCTGGAGTTATGGTATCGGCGTACCCGCCAGGGCACCGGCGAGATCGAGGCCGCGTTAAAACGGGTGCCCTACCCGTTGCCCTCGTCCGTCGGCGTGCGCAGCGCTTGGGTCCACATCGGTGATCAGCTGCCGGCAGGACACAACCGTCCCCACGAGTTGGTGGACTACGCGCTCGCGCTCGTGGAGGCGCTGGACGCACTCCACCAACGCCTGATGGGTTACCTTGCCGATGTGGCCGGCCGCTACGAACAGGCGCTCGGTGTGGAGCCGCTCAGTCTCGCGCGTGCGCTGCCCGATCCGCGCGCCGTCGCTCCTCAACGGACCCACGCCTGACAGGCGCGCTACCGGGCGTGCATGTCGGGGCTGCCGGTCTCCTTCAGCGCCCAGGCGGCCATGGCCACCACCAGGATGCCGATCACCACCGCGTTCCACAGTGCAGCCGTCAACCACGCGAAGCCGAGCAGCCACGGCGACGCGATCAACAACAGCGCCAGCACGATGTAGTTGAAGCGCTCCTGGTAGGGAAAGCGGATCGACGTGAACAACGCGACCAGCGCGAAGGCCAGCAGCGCGATGCCGACGACGTAGGACACGCCGGCGGCCGTGCCGGTGCCCGCGTAGCCCAATAGCCAGGGCGAGATCACCAGCCATGCGCCCAGCAACACGACCACCCAATCTGCGGTTCGTCTGTTCATGTCACCCTCCTTGGGCTTCGCTCCGAAAAGTGTAGTCAATGCAGCCACTTCCACATGCGCGTGCCGGTGTGCGCGATGAACTGGCGCACAGCGCGCTCCGCGGCACCGTGCATCTGCCGAACGGATAACGATGGTCACACGCGCTTGAAGCGCTTCCAGCGCGTTTGGGCGGGGGAAAAGTAGCATGTTACGCCTCGGATCGTGATAGCGTGGATTGATGACGCAGCGCGTGTGCGGTCCTATGGGCCAGGGAGAGCGCTTGAGCAAGAGCTTGGAGCAAAGAGACAGCGCGGAACGCGCCCGACAGCCGGCGCCCATGCTCGTGGTGGGCATCGGCGCATCCGCCGGCGGACTCGACCCCTGCAAGCGCGTGCTCAAGGGCGCCCCTGTCGACAAGAACATCGCATACGTAATCGTGCTGCACCTGGCGCCTGCACAGGAAAGTCATGTCGCCGGAATCCTGCAGACGGTCACGACCATGCCGGTCACGCAGGTCGCGGAGACGGGCCGCCTCGAACCCAATCACGTTTACGTCATCGCACCGGCGACGTCGCTGGGCGTGCGCGACGGCGTGCTGGAGGTCGGTGCGCCGGTGGAGCCTCACTACAAGGCCAAGCCGATCGATGATTTCTTCGCCGCGCTCGCCGCGGACCAGCGCGAGCGCGCGGTTGGCGTCGTGCTCTCCGGCACCGGTGACGATGGCGCCGCCGGCCTGAAGGCGATTCGCGCGATTGGCGGCATGTGCATGGTTCAGGCCCCTGAAACGGCCGAGTTCGACGGCATGCCCCGGAGCGCCCTGGGTGCGGCTGACGCGGTGGTGTCCCCCGACGAGATGGGCCGTGTCCTCACCGACTACGCCGCGACGGCGGGCGAGCGCTCACAGTCGCGCCCGCCACGTGAGGACCACCCTGCGCCCGTCGCGGCTGACGACGCCCCCAATACGGGGCTGGGCGCTATTCTGGCCTTGCTCGGCAAGCGCTACGCGGTGGACTTTCGCGACTATAAGCTCAACACCCTCAAGCGCCGGACACAGCGGCGTATGGACCTCAAGCAGATCGCGCACTGGGATGACTACATCGCGTATCTGCGCGCGCATCCCGACGAACTCGAGGCGCTCTACGGCGACGTGCTCATCGGGGTGACGGGGTTTTTCCGCGATCCCGAGACGTGGGCATACCTCGAACAGCACATCCTCCCGGATCTGCTCGCGAGTCACGACACGGGCGCGCCGGTACGGGTCTGGAGCGCGGGCTGCGCGACGGGCGAGGAGGCCTACAGCCTCGCGATGGTTTTCTTGGAGCACATGGAGCGCAGGGGACTGCGCAGCAAGCTGCAGGTGTTTGCCTCCGACATCAGTCACGAAGCGCTCGCCATCGCGCGGCGCGGCGTGTATCCGGGCAGCATCAAGAATGACGTGTCGCCCGCGCGCCTGGGCCGCTTTTTCAATCCCGTGGGTGAGCATTTCGAGGTGGACCGGGAGCTGCGCGATCGCGTGACCTTTGCGGCGCACAATCTGTTGTCCGACCCCCCGTTCGCCGGTCTCGATCTGGTGAGCTGCCGCAACGTGCTTATCTATCTGGAGCCGCGCGCGCAGGAAGGCTTGCTCGACCTGTTTCACTTTTCGTTGCGGCCACACGGCGTGTTGATGCTCGGCAGCGCCGAGACGATCCGCGGTCGCGACAGCAGCTTCCACGAGGTGTCTGGAAAACAACGCATCTACCAGTCCATCGGACGCGGGCGTCCCGAGCGCCACCGCGTCCCGCAGTGGGTCACTGAGCGGGTATCGATTCAGGGTTCCAGCCGAGAGGCCGGGCCGCAGACCGGACCGCAGCTGGCACGCCGCCTGGAGCAGTTGGTGCTGGCACGCTACAGCGCCGCCTGCGTGATCGTCGATCGTAGTCTGCGGATCCTCTACTCCTTCGGGCCGACCGGCGAGTACCTCACGCAACCGATGGGCGAGGCGCGCATGGACTTGCTCGCCTGGGTCCGGCCAGGCCTGTACGCGAAGCTACGCACGGCGCTTACGGAGGCGGTGGAGCAGGGACAGAAGGTGTCGGTTACCGGCATGCGGTTGGATAGTACGGACTCGGCAGCGCGCGTCGAGGCCACGGTCGAGCCGGTGAGCGGCGTGGCCGGCGCCGATGGCTTGTTTCTCGTTAGCTTCCGCGATGTCCCCAAGGCGGTCGAGCACCCCACCGGCGCGGCGGCTGACAGCGGCGACAGCGCCCATGAGGGCGCCGCACCGTCCATCGTGCTTCAACTCGAGCAGGAGCTTACGGAGACGCGTCAGGAACTGCAGGCCGCTGTCGCGCAGCTCGCCATCGTGAACGAAGAGCACTATGCCGGGCACGAAGAGCTCCTGTCGCTGAACGAGGAGTTCCAATCGAGCAATGAGGAACTCGAAACCTCCAAGGAAGAGCTGCAGTCCCTGAACGAAGAGCTCATCACTATCAACCACCAGCTCGAGGAGCGAAACACAGACCTGCGCACGCTCACCCTGGACCTCAATAACCTGCTGGTAAGCGCGGATGTCCCCACCCTGTTCCTCGACCCGGCGCTCGGCATCAGACGCTACACGCCGGCGTGCTCCCGCGTCATGCACATCGTCCCGACGGATCTCGGTCGCTCCATCGAGGACATCAAGATGCAAGTCGATGACGCCGAACTGCTCGCCGATGCGCGGCGCGTGCTGGCGCAGAGCACACCCATCGAGGCCGAGGTACCGGCGGACGACGGGCGATGGTTCCTGCGCCGGGTGCTGCCCTACCGCTCGGAAGAGGAGCGCGTGGACGGGGTGTGCATCACCTTTCACGACGTCACCGCGCAAAAACGCGCGGCGGGCGAGATCGAGGACGCGCGGCTTTTTGCCGAGGCGGTGATCCGCACCTCGCGCACGCCGCTGCTGGTGCTCGATGCGCAGCTGCGCGTGGTGTCGGCCAACGAGGCCTTCTACGAGGCCTTCCAAGTCACCCAGCAGGACACCCAGGGACAGCGCATCTACGAGCTTGGCAATCACCAGTGGGACATCCCCGCGCTGCGCGGGCTACTGGAGGCCCTGCCCACGGAGCGCTCGGTGCGCAATTACGACGTGGAGCATGTGTTCGACACGATCGGGTGGCGCACCATGCGCCTGAATGCCGACGTGATGGCGCGCAGCGGCCAGCCTGATCTCCTCTTGGTATCCATTGAAGATGTCACCGATCTACGTAAAGCCGAAATGGCGGCGCAGCGGCGCGCGGACGAATTGTCGCAGGACCACCGGCGCAAGGATGAATTCCTCGCCATGCTGGGTCACGAACTGCGCAACCCGCTGGCTGCGCTCGCCAACGGTCTCTCGGTTCTGGAGGTGGCGCGGGGCGATGCCGCGGCCGTGGAGCGAGTGCGCGGCATGATGGCCCGCCAGGCGCGGCGCATGACCGTGATGCTGGACCAGTTGTTGGACGCCGCGCGCATCAGCGCGGGGAAGTTTGAACTGACGCAGGAGGCGGTCGACTTGGTGGAGGCCGCCGACGCGGCGGTTGAGGCCACGCAGCCGATGTTCGAGGCCGCGGGTCAGGAGCTGACGATATCGGCCCCCGAGCTCGGGGTCGCACTGGTGCTGGGCGATCCCGTCCGTCTGATGCAGGTGGTCGAGAACCTGTTAGGGAACGCAGCGAAGTACACCGAGCCCAAGGGCCGCATCTGGCTCACGATTAGCGTGACGGAGACGTCGGTGCTGCTCACGGTGCGGGACACGGGCGTCGGTCTGGAGCCCGAAATGCTCGACCACGTCTTCGACCTGTTCAGCCAGGCGCCGCAGGGTTTGCATCGGGCCAATGGCGGACTCGGCCTCGGGCTTGCGCTGGTGCGCAGCTTGGTGGAGGCGCATCGCGGCCGGGTGGACGCCTACAGCGCAGGTGCGGGTGCAGGCAGCGAGTTCGTGGTCACTTTGCCGCGCCTGCACCTCGGCCATATCGTCCGCGCCGCCGATGCCGACGCCGAGCTTCCTGCCGGTGCGCCACGTCGCGTGCTGGTGGTGGAGGACGAGGAGGATGCGGCCCAGTCGCTGGTAGAGATCCTGACCTTTCGCGGCCACGACGCGCATGCCGTGGGGGACGGCCCGGAGGCCCTGGACGCAGCGCGTACCTTCAGGCCGGAGGTCGTGCTCCTCGATGTGGGGCTGCCGACCCTGGACGGTTATGAGGTGGCTCGCAAGCTGCGCGAGGAGCACGGTACCAAGATGTTGATCGTCGCGATGACGGGCTACCAAAAGGACGCGGCACGCCTGCAGGCGGCGGGGATCGATGAGCACTTGCTGAAGCCGCTCGATCTTGAAAAGTTGTTCGTACTGCTCGCCTCGCACCCGGCGCAGTAACCGATAACTCTCCCCTCCTGCAACATCGCGGCCTGCCCTGGGGCTACCTGGCCGTGGTGCTCGAACGCGAGCGTCGCCGGGGGTTGACACGGCCACTCCCGGGCGCGTTCAATACTCCAACGTTCGTTGGAGTGTTTCAATGTCTGAGCGAGCTCTCAAGAATTTGCTGTACGAGCAAGTGGCGCGTATCGCCAAGGCGGCGGCCAGCCCCAAGCGGCTGGAGCTCCTGGAGGTGCTGTGCCAGGGCGAGAAGAGCGTCGAACAGCTCGCCGCCGATGCCGAGATCAGCCTCAAGCTCGCCAGCGCGCACCTGAAGGAGCTGCGCCTCGCGCGCCTGGTGGAGACCCGGCGCGAGGGCAAGCACGTCTTCTATCGCTTGCTCGACGCGCATGTTGCCGACTTTTGGGTGATGCTGCGCGTGCTCGCCGAGGAGCGTCTGCTGGAGCTGCAGGCTGCCACCCAGAGCCTGGTGTCGCGCCCCGACGAGCTCTCACCGCTGGACGGTAAGCGCCTGCTCGAACAGGCACGGCGCGGCGAGGTGGTGGTGATCGACGTGCGCCCCGGCGCCGAGTACGCGGCCGCCCACCTACCGCACGCGCGCTCCCTGCCACTCCCCGAGCTCAAGGCGCGCCTCGGCGAGCTGCCCCAGGACAAGCCAGTGGTCGCTTACTGTCGCGGGCCGTTCTGCCTGATGGCCAAGCAGGCCGTGGAACTGCTCGCCCGGGCGGGCATCCGCGCGGGCCGCATCGAAGACGGCGTGGCCGAGTGGCGCGCGCGCGGCCTGCCGCTCGAGGCGCCGGCGATACCGAGCGACCGAACCTGACAACCGCAACAACGAACCGCTCCAAAGGAGACGCCCCATGTTCTTCAAGCAACTTTCCACCACGGAATCTTCTCTGTCCTACTTCTTCGGCTGCGGCGGCAAAGGCAAGGCCGTGGCGGTCGATGTGGTGGCGGGCGACGAACAGTGGTTCCTCGACGAGGCGCAGAAGGCCGGCGTGGCCATCACCCACGTCATCGACACGCACGTGCACGCCGACCATTACTCCGGCGGGCGCAAGCTCGCCGAACTCGCCGGCGCGCCCTACTGCCTGCACGAGAACGCGCGCGAACTGGTGCAGTTCGACTTTCAGACGCTGCACGACGCCGAGGTGATCGAAGTGGGCAATGTCGAGGTCAAGGTGCTGCACACCCCCGGCCACACGCTCGACAGCATCTCGCTGGCGGTGAGCGACCAGCGACGCGGACCGGAGCCCTGGTTCGTGCTGACCGGCGACACGCTGTTCATCGCCAGCGTCGGCCGTCCCGACCTCGCCGGCCGCGAGCAGGAGATGGCGGGCATGTTGTACGACAGTCTGCACGGGAAGCTGCTCACTTTGCCCGAGGTCACCGAGATCTACCCCGGCCACTACGCCGGCAGCGCGTGCGGGGCGGGCCTGTCCGGGAAGCCGTCCTCCACCATCGGCTTCGAGAAACGCTTCAACCCCGCGCTGACGCTCGACAAGGATGGCTTCGTGCGCGAGTTGACGACCAACATCCCGCCCCGCCCGGCCAAGATGGAGCAGTACGTCGCGGCCAACGTGGCGGCCTGAGGGGCGCTGGGAGACAACGGTGAGCAAACCCTCACATACCGCCGGACTGTACGCGGAGTACCGCCACGGCATCGGCGACAATCTCGCGCAGTTCACGCACCAGCTGATCCAGGTGTTCCTGGTCGGCCTCACGCTGGGCATGCTGCGCACCGTGGTACCGGCGCTGGCCGAAACCGAGTTCGGCGTGCCGCAAGGCTCGTTCATGTTGCTGACCGCGTTCGTGGTCGCGTTCGGCTTCGTGAAGGGCACGCTCAACTTCGTGGCGGGGCGCCTGTCCGAGCGTCTCGGCCGCAAGGCGGTGCTGATGCTCGGCTGGCTGGCCGCAGTGCCCATCCCGTTCATGCTCCTGTACGCGCCGACTTGGAGCTGGATCGTCGCGGCCACCGTGCTGCTGGGTGTGAACCAGGGCCTCACCTGGTCCATGACCCAGACCGCGAAGCTCGACATCACGCGCGCCGATCAGCGCGGCCTGACCATGGGGCTGAACGAGTTCTCCGGTTATGTCGGCGTGGCCGTCGCCGGTATCGTGACCGGCTACATGGCCGCGGCCTACGGCGCGCGCGAGGGCCTCCTGATCTTCGGCGTGGTGACCATCGCGCTCGCCATGCTGCTCACCGCGCTATGGGTGAAGGAAACCCTCGCGTGGGCCAAGGCCGAGGGCGCGCGCCACGCCGCCGGAATCGCGCAGGGTCCGCGCGCGCGCTATCCGCGCAACATCGCCGAGCGGCCCACCACCTGGGCGGTGTTCACGCTCATGTCGTGGCGCGACCGGCGCATGGCCGCGTTCAGTCAAGCCGGGCTGGTGGAGAAGTTCGTCGATTCGCTGGTGTGGGTGTTCTACCCCGTGTACCTCTACCAGCAGGGCCTGAGCCTCGCGGGCATCGGCTGGGTGGTCGGCATCTACGGCTTTGTGTGGGGCGGCTCGCAGCTCTTCACCGGCCGCCTGTCCGATCACGTCGGGCGCATGAAGCCGATTGTGTGGGGCATGTGGATCTGCGGCGCGGGCGTCGGGCTCACCCTGCTCGGCGAGAGCGTGTGGTGGTGGTCCTTCGCCGCCGCGATCACCGGCTTCGGCATGGCGCTGCTGTACCCCAACCTCAGCGCCGCGGTGGCCGACATCGCGCATCCCAACTGGCGCGGCTCGGCGATCGGTATCTACCGCTTCTGGCGGGACCTCGGTTACGGCATCGGCGCGCTCGCACTGGGCCTCGTGGGCTACCTCTCCGGCAGCGTCACCGCCGGTTTCTGGTTCGTCACCGTCGCCATGTTCCTGTCGGGCCTGTTGGTGGTGATCTGGGGCGAGGAGACGCACCCGCGCCTAAATCCGGCGCATGACAGGTGAGTAACGCAAATCGACTGCCAACTTGGTGCTGAAAACCGTCACGAGCGCGGGAGGCATGCAAACTGAACTGGTTACCCCTCAATCTCTAAGGAGACACGATGAAACTGAATGTCTTGCGCGCCGCCGGTGTGCTGTTGATGTGCGCCTTCATCTCCGCGGCGCATGCCGCGGACGATGGGGTGGTGGATGCGATGGAAGAGTACATGATGTTCGTGGACTACAGCGGCTCGACCATCCGACCCGAGCAGATCCCGGCGGCGGACTGGAAGAACATCTACGTGATCGACGCGCGGGATGCGGACCAGTACGCAAGCGAGCACATCCCGGGCGCGGTGAACATCGAATGGCGTCAGGTACTCGATCATCGGGACGAGTTGCCGCGCGACCGTTCGGTGCTGATCTACTGCAACAGCGGCACACTCTCCGCCCAGGCCGGTTTCGCGCTGCGCCTCGCGGGCCATGAAAACGTGCGCATCCTGCAGGGCGGCCTCGACGAGTGGAAGCGCCTGGGCGGCTTCGAGGCCTATGAACGCGCCGTGGCTGAGGAAGCACGCTGAACCGCCCCGCGATCGTTCATTGTGCGCCGTCATCTACGGTCTCCGCGATGTGGGTGACGGCGGCACATCACCGTGCCGCGGAGACTTGCCGAACGAAACTCTTGTAGCGGGCGTTGGCTCTCGATGACGCCGGCCGCCTATGAAGCTTGGTACCACACGCCGCGCGGCAGGTGGATCGCGCAGCGCGAGGCGGATCTCGTCAGCGCCCTGCTGCGGCCGCGTGCGCCCTGCACGGTGCTCGACGTCGGGTGTGGAACCGGTCACTTCAGTCGCCGGTTCTCCGCCTGGCCCGCCGAGGCTACCGGATTGGATCCGGACCGGGCGTCGCTTCTGTTCGCACGCGCCCAGGGTGGTGACGTCCATTATGTGTGCGGCGACGCACGTGCGCTCCCGTTTGCCGACCGACGGTTCACCTATGTCACCGCAATGACCAGCCTCTGTTTCGTCGAACCGCCGGAGCGCGCCGTGGGTGAGCTTTGGCGGGTGGCCGATCGCGCCGTGGTGCTGGGGCTGTTGAACCGGCATAGCCTGCTGTACCGCCGCCGGGCAGGCCGTGGCGGTTACCGCGGCGCACGCTGGGATACCGTGCGTGAGGTACGCGCCTGGGCCCGCACTTTGAATCCCCGCCCCCGCGTCTCGGTGCGCAGCGCGGTGTTCCTAGCCGGCGGAGGCGGCATCGCGCGATGGATCGAGACCGTGCTTCCGCAACGACTGCCATTCGGCGGCTTCCTCGCGGTGCTGCTCCAGCGCTAACCAGGAAATCGCTTTCTACAGCTCCAGCGGCGGTCGCCGGGCACGGCGGCGCAGCCAGTTCACCGGGCGCAGCACCGGCCGGCGGCTCACCACCCAACGCTCCAGGCGGTACTTGCCGGGGAAGTTGAGCAGCATGATGCCGAACAGCAGGGTGATGAGGCCCTGACCCGGCAGCACCAGCATCAATAGCCCCATCAGGATGAACACCGCGCCCAGCGCGTTCTTCCCCACTAACAGCAGCGCCTGCAGCACCCGGTTTTGTCCGGTGGTGCCTCGCACCCGATGCTTAGGGTCGGCGAAATAGTGCGTCGGGATGCGCGCAACCAGGATCGGCACGGCGATCAGCGTCCCCACGAACGCCACCGCCGAGAAGGCTGCGAGACTCCACATCAACGCTTCGTACTGCCCCAGCCATTCCATGGATAGAACGTCCTGCCCTGGTGCGTGAGACGTGGCGACCGCTGCGCCAACGGGCTAGCAGCCTAGCACGCAAGTCGCGGCTTCGCTGTCTGAGCCGGCGCCGCGGCGTGGTAGAGGCGCTGCAAGGCGCTGGCCAAGGCGGATGTTGCGGCCCGCATGCGTCCCCCGGTCGGCGGACCGCCAAGTCTCGACGTCGGTGTCTCTCGGGAGTTGGTGTCTTTCGGCGCGCCGCGAAGGCACAGGGCTATGGCGCTACGCCCCGCGGCCGATCATGCGGCTTGACGGCGCGCCATCACGGTGCGAGGTATTGCAGCCGTTCGGCGGTGGGGGGATGGGTCGACAGGTAACCGCTCCACTCCCCGGGCTCCTCGCCCTCACCGCCCAGGCGCTGCAGGATGGCGGCAAGGTGTGCGGCGTCGATGTCGTGGCGCGCGAGGGTGGCCAGGGCGTAGCGATCAGCCTCGCGCTCGAAGTTGCGGGTGTAGCCGAGTTCGGTGAGCAGCAGCGGCAGGGCGATCACCGCGGAGGAGACCGACGAGACGTCGCCCACCACCAGTACCGCCAGCAAGCCGAGCGCCGAGGCCTGCAGGGTTTGGCGCATGCCGTGACGGCCCACCACATGGCCGATCTCGTGCGCCAGCACGCCGATCAGCTCCTCGTCGCGCTCGGCCAGTTCCACCAATTGGTCGGTGAAGATGACCGTACCGGAGGGCAGTGCCAGCGCGTTCGGCCCGATGCTGTGGCCCGCGTCGCGAAACAGCACGCGCAGCCGGTAGGCCGGGTCCACTTCGTCGAGGAAGGGCGCGAACACGGTAAGCAGCCGCGCCTGTTCGTCCTCGTCGAGCGTGCTAGGGTGCAGCAACTGGCGGTCCAGGGCGCTGAGCACGGCGCCGTCCATGTGCTGGTTGACGTGCGGCGGCAACGCCTCCGCCGCGACCTTGGCGAGCGCCGGAACGCCCCACTGGATGGTGCCCCACACAAAGGCGATGGTGACCACCAGGCCGAGCAGCACCACGCGCAGGCGCGACTCCAGCCGATGCGCCAACCCGCGCCCGAGGCGCCGGGCCGCGAGAGCGCGGTCCACCGCGTCATTGTCCGCGGTCTCGAAGCTTCCCCCGCTCGGGAAGCGCAGGAACCGCGGCGTGTTGCCGATACGCGAGGAGACCTCGATGAGTTCGAGGGGGGTAGGGGGCTCGAGTTCGCGCCCGTCGACCTGCACCCGCACGGCGCCGCCCGCGAGTTGCGCCTCGGCCGGTCGGCGGCGCGAACTCGCCCCGTCGAAGTAATTGCCGGCGAGGGTGGTCAAAACCCGATATCGATATCGAACAGGTCGCCCACCTCGGAGCCGACCGCCGACATCTCTTGGTGCTGCGTGGCCACGAAGCCGTCCAGGTTGCCGGCGGCGTGTACGCGGATGTGCTGGGAGGCGTAGCGCGCGGTGCGCACCTTCGCCCAGGGGTAGAACAGGCCCAGCGTGAGGATCATCCCCAGGGTGTTCACCGCCATGAGCTTGGCGTAGGAGCCGATCGCGTAGTTCGCCTCGAGGCGGTGACCTGCCAGGGCGGTGTGGTTGAAGCGCAGGTTGGTCATCAGCACGCTGAACGCGACGAAGGCGCCGAGGTAGGCGACCATGATCAGCAGGGGCATCATCACCACGCTCAGCCCCGCCGCGCCGGCGGCGGCCAGGATGCCGGAGAAGATGCCCGCGGCGATCGCCCCGCCCACCACCACCCCGATGGTGATCAGGAACACCTTGTAGAAGCCGCGCACGGTGGCGCTGAACTCGAACGGCGCATTGCCGTAGCGGCCGTTGCCGATGATGAAGTGCTGCTGGCGATGAAAGGCCATCGGCATGAGCACGCCGAGGGTGAGCAGCCCGAGCAGCGGCCAGAGCAGGAACACCTTGGCCGCCTCGCGCCACTGGCCGTCGAAGCCGAAGCGCACGCCGCGGTATGCGCTGTAGTGGTTACGGAAGCGCAGCGCACGCACCATCACCCAGGGCAGCAGGGCGAGGAACAGCAGGAAGAAGGTAAAGCTGAGCAGCGGCGACACCAAGTCGGAGAGCGTGTAGGCCACTAAGAAGGCGAACGCGATGAGGCGCCCCTTCAGAATACGGATCGGATCGGCCAGGTATTCGAACGCCGCCCCGTCCAGTTGCGTGTTGCCGTAGAAGTAGCGCTTGGTGCGGACCTTTGCCCACGCCGAGTAGATGCCCAGCGTGACGATGGTCAGCAGGATGTTGACGATCCAGATCTTGAAGAACTCGAACCCCTCGCCGTAGAAGCGAAATGCGACGGTGCGGGCGGCGTCGGACGCGGGTGTCGCGACGGCGGCGTCCGTCACGGGGGCGGTCGGAGCGGCGGGTGCTGTAGCAGGTAGGGGCGCTGCGGCTTGGGCGGCCTTCGCCGCCGCACCGGGCTCGAGCTGTACGACCAGTCCCATGCGCTGCAGCACCTGGCTGAAGCGGGTGGCCTCTTCCAGGCTCAGGCCGCGTTTCAGAACCACGCGCGGCAGGGTGAACATCTCGTCGAGGCGTTCCGGGGTGAGTTTGAACACCTTGGCCGCCTGGACCTTGACCGCGCTGGGCTCGAACCCATCGAGGATCTCACCCTCGAAAATCAACGTATAGGCCGCGGCCGTCATAACGCCCCCTTATTGTTATTCTGCGTTGTTATCGTTCTTCGTCGCGCGCGAGGGCGCGCGTGAGCGTCACAATAACCGAAAACGGGGCAGGACGACCAGCACGGCTGTGCCGGCCGTGGCTCAGCGGCTCACGATCACCCAAATGGCATGGATGATGCCCGGCACATAGCCGAGCAGCGTCAGCAGGATGTTGATCCAGAAGTGCAGGCCGATGCCGACCTGCAGAAACACCCCGAGGGGGGGCAACAGAATGGCGATCAGGATACGCAGTACGTCCATGTACGGTCTCCATGGGAGCGGCGGGCGCGCCGCGCCCTCGCCAGAAGCATAGTCGGGCGGCCGGCCCCGTGGCATACTGCGCCGCCTTTTCTAACCGGAGCGGGCGCATGTTCAAGATCAACGAGTACTTCGACAGCAAGGTCGTGTCGATCGCCTTCCAGACCGAGCGCCTGCCCGCCACGGTGGGCGTGATGGCGCCGGGGGCGTACGAGTTCGGCACCGATGCGCCGGAGACCGTGCAGGTGGTGAGCGGCGCGCTCACCATCCGCCAGCCGGGCGAGAGCGAGTGGCGCACCTACCGCGAAGGCGAGCGTTTCCAGGTGCCCGGCAAGGCCAAGTTCGGCGTGCAGGTCGAGGTCGAG
This sequence comes from Ectothiorhodospiraceae bacterium 2226, assembly GCA_013348725.1. Taxonomy (NCBI): domain Bacteria; kingdom Pseudomonadati; phylum Pseudomonadota; class Gammaproteobacteria; order Chromatiales; family Ectothiorhodospiraceae; species Ectothiorhodospiraceae bacterium 2226. The sequence goes on along the minus strand of CP054689.1, from coordinate 1,439,461 downwards.
ACGGCGTATCTCTGCCTGTACGGCTGAGCGGTTGCGCGCAGCCCTCCGCACGCGCGGGCGGCCCTCCCCCTCGCCCCCTCCCGCTCGCGGGAGGGGGATAAGAATGAAGGCGGCGCGCTCCCTCGCGCGCGAGGGGGCCCAATGAACGCGAGTTAGCCGTCACGCACACGCGCGGGCCGCGCGCAAGGAAGCGCTCAGTGCGGCTTCAATACCACCTTGGTGCAGCCGTCCTGCTTGTCGCGGAACAGGCGATAGGCTTCCGGCGCCTGGTCTAGCGGGACCTCGTGGCTGATCACGAACGAGGGGTCGATCTCCTCACGCTCGATGCGTCGCAGCAACTCCGGCATGAAGGTGGGCACATGGGTCTGCCCCATCTTGAAGGTCAGGCTCTTGTTGAACGCCGCGCCCATCGGCAGCTTGTCGATGAAGCCGCCGAACACGCCGGGGATCGATACGGTGCCGCCCTTGCCGCAGGCGAGGATGGCCTGGCGCAGCGCGGTGGGCCGGTCGGTCTCCAGCATCAGGCCTTGCTTGGTCTTGTCGTACCAGCCGGTCAGACCCATGCCGTGCGCCTCCATGCCCACCGCCTCGATGCAGGCATCGGGGCCGCGCCCGCCGGTGATCTCGTCCAGGGCCTCCAGCACGCTGTCGTTCTCGTAGTGCAGGGTCTCGACCTGGCCGTTGCCCAGGGCCTTCGCTTGCGCCAGGCGCTCGGGCACCAAGTCGATCGCCACCACCCGTTCGGCCCCGAGCAGCAGTGCGCTCTGGATGGCGAACAGCCCGACCGGCCCGGCGCCCCACACCGCCACTGCATCGCCATCCTTGATGTCGCAATTCACTGCCGCCTGGTAGCCGGTGGGCAGAATGTCGGACAGAAACAGCACCTTCTCATCCGGCAGGCTCTCCGGCACCTTCAGCGGACCCGAGTCGGCGAAGGGCACGCGCACGTACTCGGCCTGCCCGCCGGCGTAGCCGCCGAGCACATGGGTGTAGCCGTACAGCCCGGCCGGTGAGTAGCCGAACGCCTTCTCGGCCATCCAGGCGTTGGGGTTGGAGTTGTCGCACAGCGAACCCCGCCCGGTCGCGCAGTAGTGGCAGCGCCCACAGGTGATGGTGAACGGCACCACCACCCGGTCGCCCTTGGCAAGGTTCTCCACGTCCGGCCCCACCTCCACCACCTCGCCCATGAACTCGTGGCCGAGGATGTCGCCGCGGCGCATGCCGGGCATGAAGCCGCCGTACAGGTGCAGGTCCGAGCCGCAGATGGCGGTGCTGGTGATCTTCAGGATGGCGTCGCGCGGATGCAGGATGCTCGGGTCGGGCACCTGCTCGACGCGCACGTCCTCGGGCCCGTTCCAGCAGACCGCCCTCATGCCGCACCCCCTGCCGCGGCCTGCTCGCGGCCCACCGGTTGGCCCTGGGTGGTCGGCAGTTTGCCGAGCTCGACCATGCGCTTGAAGCGGCGCAGGTCCTCGGCCAGGACGCGCTCGCTGAGCGGCACCATCAGCTTGGACAGCGTCACCGTGCCGCGCGGCGGCCGGTACTCGAGTTCCAGGAGCACCTCGGTGCCGCGGTGGCCGGGTGCGGGCCGGAAGCTCACGCTGCCGGTGTTGTACAGTCCGCCGCCCTCGAGCGAGCGCCAGACGATGCGCTGGTTGGGCACGTCCTCGATGATCTCCGAATCCCACTGCGGGCCGGTGCGCCCGGTCGGCGTCTCGGTAATCCAGTGCGAGCGGGTGTTGCTTAGCGCGCGCACCTTGCGGATATGGCTCAGAAAGCGCGGGAAGTTCTCCACGTCGCGCCAATAGCCGTACACCTCGCCCGGCGGTGCGTTCACGGTGACCGCCTTGCTGAAGCGGATCTCCCGGGTGTCGGTGAGGGTGTCGATGTGCAGCCGGCGATAGAGCGCCGAGTGACCGGTGCTGCCGCGGTAGAGCAGCGTGGCGCCCGCGGCGGCCAGCAAGGTGCCGGTCAGCGAGCGGCGCCGCAGTCCCTTCAGCGCGAGCCAGCCGCCGCCGGCGAGTGAGAAGATCCGCTCCGGCGTGCCGATGTTGCGCGCGTGCCGGTCCTGAGCCTGTTTGGCCATCGCCTTGCCTCCCTGCATAGCGTCATGGGTCCGAAAGCTATAGGCGGGGCGGGCGAGGGGGTCAAGGCGGCCCGGCGGCGCCTGCGCGCCCTGCCATACTGAGCGAGAGAGACGGAGGCTGCCGAGGATGTTTCGACCGATCGCGGTGACACTGCTGGTGGGTGCGGGGCTCTGGCTGGCGGCCTGCGGGCGGGGCGATGGGCCACCGCCCACCGCGGTAGAGCAGGTCGATCTCGACCGCTACGCGGGCGAGTGGTACGAGATCGCGCGCATTCCCAACCGCTTCCAGCGCAAGTGCGTGCGCGACGTCACCGCGACCTACACCCGCTTGCCCGACGACCGCCTGGTGGTACTCAATCGCTGCTACACGGCCGAGGGCGAGGAGGACAGCGCCAGCGGCACCGCGCGTCCGGTGGAGGGCGCGGAGGCCGGCAAGCTCGAGGTCAGTTTCGTCAGCTTCCTCGGCCGGCCGCTCCTGTGGAACGACTACTGGATCCTCGAACTCGGCGACGACTACGAGTACGCCGTGGTCGGCAACCCCAACCGCCGCTACGGCTGGATCCTGGCCCGCCGCCCGGCGCTCTCGTCCGAGCTGCGCGCGCACATCGACCGGCGCCTGCGCGCCCAGGGGTACGACCCGGCCGCATTCGAGAACACCCGCCACACGAATCCATAACTTTTCTGCGCCTGCCGTGCAGTCGCTGCTGCCGCACCCTCTATACTCAAAGACGATTCCCCGACCCCGCGCGCAGACGACCTTTCGCCTGTGCCCCCGCCGAGGAAGCGTTGCCGCTGAATCCCGCGCACCCTGCGCGGCGCGAGCGTCGGCCAGGGTGCCTGGATCACCCACAATCGTCCCCGCAGAGGAGGATTGGCGATGGCTACGCGCTTACGCCCCGATCCCACGTTCTACCCCTCGCCCAAGCTGGCGATGGAGGCTCCCCGCGAGACCTTCGGCTACACCGCCAACCTGTGCACCGACGGCTCGCGTCCCGACGCGCTGTCCGTCGTCGACCTCAACCCCGACTCCGCCCAGTACGGCCAGATCGTGCACCAGGTGGTGCTGCCGCACGTCGGCGACGAGCTGCACCACTTCGGCTGGAATGCCTGCAGTTCCATGCTGTGCCCGCTGAGCGGGCACCCGTTCGTCGAGCGCCGCTACCTGGTGGTGCCCGGCATTCGCTCCTCGCGCATCTACATCATCGACACCAAGCCCGATCCGACCCAGGCACGCATTGTGAAGACCATCGAGCCGGAGGAGGTGATGCGCAAGACCGGCTACTCGCGCCCGCACACCACCCACTGCGGCCCCGAAGGCATCTACGTCAGCTGCCTGGGCGGCAAGGGCCCGAACGGCGACGAAGGCCCCGCCGGCATCTTCCTCATGGACTGCGAGACTTTCGACATCCTCGGCCCGTGGGAAATGGACCACGGCGAGCAGCGCCTCGCCTACGACTTCTGGTGGCACATCGCCCAGCACGTCGCCATCTCCAGCGAGTGGGCGCTGCCGCCGCAGTTCGAGGGCGGGCTGGTGCCCGAGGACCTGCTCAGCAACAAGTACGGCCACCGGCTGCACTTCTGGGACCTCGGCACCCGCCGCATCACGCAGACCCTGGACCTCGGCGCCAACCACCAGATGGCGCTGGAGGTGCGCCCCGCGCACGAGCCGGCGCAGCAGTACGGTTTCGTCGGCGTGGTGGTGAACACCGAGAACCTCAACGGCGAAATCTGGCTCTGGTACAAGGATCAGCCCACCGATCGCGAGTTCCAGGCCAAGAAGGTGATCGACATCCCGCCCGCGGCGGCCTCGCCCGACGAGCTGCCCGAGCTGCTGAAGGGCTTCTCGGCGGTGCCGGCGCTGATCACCGACATCGACCTCTCGCTGGACGACCGCTTCCTGTACGTCTCCTGCTGGGGCCTCGGCGAGCTGCACCAGTACGACGTGAGCGACCCGCATCACCCCACGCTCGCCGGCAAGGTCGAGATCGGCGGCATCGCGCGCCACGCCAAGCACCCCAACGGGCGCGCGTTCGGCGGCGGGCCGCAGATGGTGGAGATCAGCCGCGACGGCGAGCGGGTGTACTTCACCAACTCGCTGTACAGCACCTGGGACGAGCAGTTCTATCCCGAGGGCATACCGGGTGTGCAGGTGATGTGCGATGCCGACCCGAACGGCGGGCTGCGCCTGAACGAGGACTTCTACGTGGCGTTCCCCGACGGCTACCGCGCGCACCAGGTGCGCCTGGAGGGCGGCGACAGCTCCACCGATTCGTTCTGCTACCCCTCGGTGCATTGAGGCGCGCCGGCGAGGGCGACGGCCGTGTGGCACGCCTGGCTCGCCATCGTCGGGCTGGGCGTGTTCCATGGCCTGAACCCGGCCATGGGCTGGCTGTTCGCGGTCTCGAACGGCATGCAGGCAGGGCGCGCCGGCGGCGTGTGGCGCGCCCTGCCGCCGCTCGCCGCCGGGCATCTGCTGGCCATCGGCGTGGTGCTGCTGCCGCTGTCGCTGCTGTCGCTCTACATGCTGAACCTGCGCCCGCTCGCCATCGCGGTGGGTGTGCTGCTCATCGGCCTCGGGCTCTACAAACTCTTAGTGCCGCGCCACCCGCGCATCCTGGCGCGCATCGGCCCGCGCCACCTGGTGCTGTGGTCCTTCCTCATGGCCACCAGTCACGGCGCGGGCCTCATGGTCGCGCCCTTTCTGCTCGACCTCGAACACGCGCACGCGGCAGGCGACGAGAGCCTCGGCCACCTCGGCCACCTGCCGCACCTGATGCCGCCGGGGCTCGGCAGCGCCGCGCTGGTCACCCTGGTGCACACCGGCTTCATGATCCTCACCGCCGGCGCGCTCGCCTGGGTGGTGTACCGCTACCTCGGCCTGCGCCTGCTGCGCCAGAGCTGGTTCAACATCGATGTGGTGTGGGCCGTGTTCCTGATCCTGGTCGGGGTCATCGCGCTGCTGCCCTGAGCAGACCCGATCACTCACCGTCTTGTTGTTCAGCTTCACTTCAGCTTGCCTCGCCACAATGCGCTCCATGGTCGACAAGGCGGAGGGCAAGGCGATGCAACGGAACGCGGAGATTCGGGTGTGGGACCCCTTGGTGCGGACGCTGCACTGGGGGCTGGCCCTGGCATTCACCATCGCCTACCTCTCGGGCGACGAGTTACTCGATCTGCACACGCTGGCCGGCTACGCCGCCTTCGCCATCGTGCTGGTGCGCCTCCCCTGGGGCCTGATCGGTTCGCGTCGCGCGCGCTTCTCAGATTTCGTGCGCCCGCCGCGTGTGGCGCTGCGCTACCTCGGTGACCTGCTGCGCGGTCGCGCCGCGCGCCACCTAGGCCACAACCCCGCCGGTGGCCTGATGATCCTTGCGCTGCTGGTGGCGATTCCCCTCATGGCGCTCACCGGCATGGCGACCCTCGCGGTGGAGGAGGGCGCCGGGCCGCTGGCGGGCCTGCTCGCGGGCAGCCCGCACTGGCTCGCCGAGACCCTGGAGGAAACGCACGAGGTGCTGGCCAATCTGCTGCTGGTGCTCGTGCTGCTGCATATCGCCGGTGTGCTGGTGGAAAGCCTGCTGCACCGCGAAAACCTCGTCCGCGCGATGTTCACGGGCAACAAGCCGGCGCGCGGCGATGCGAAGTCAAAAAGCACCACGCTTTGCGTGGTCTGAAAAATCCAGGATGGATTTATTCAGACCTTCCCTAGAGCAGTGACCGGCTGCCCGTTTCCAACCCGATCCATTCAATGGAGAATGCCACGATGAAAGCGAAGACCCTGTTGGTTGCCACCCTCACCGCGTCCCTGCTCGCCGGCGGTGCCGCGCTCGCCAGCGACCTGCGCCACAACGAGGTGTATCAACTGCGCGAAAGCGGCCAGATCCTGGCAATGGAGGACATCCTGGCGCACGCCCGCAAGGCGCAGGCCGGGCACTTGATCGAGGCCGAGCTCGAGCGCGAGGACGGCCGCTACGTTTACGAACTCAAGATCCTCGACGCGCAAGGCCAGGTGCACAAGCTGGAGCTGGACGCGGCCAGCGGCGAGGTGCTGAAGCGTAAGATCAAGGACTGACCGATGCGGGTACTCCTCGTCGAGGATGATGCAGACCTGGGGCCGCGGCTGCGCCAGCGCCTCACCAAGGAAGGCTTCGCCGTCGATCTCGCCAGCGGCGGCATCGACGGCCGCCACCTGGGCGAGACCGAGCCCTACGATCTGGTCATCCTCGACCTGGGCCTGCCCGAGATACCCGGGCTCGACATCCTGCGCGCCTGGCGCGGCGCAGGCCTTACCCTGCCGGTGTTGATCCTCACCGCGCGCGACGGCTGGCGCGAGCGGGTGGAGGGCCTGCAGGCCGGCGCCGACGACTACCTCGGCAAACCCTTTCACACCGAGGAATTAATTGCCCGCGTCCACGCGCTGCTGCGCCGCGCCGCGCCGGTGCACGACGTGCAGCTCACGGTCGGCCCCTGGCGCCTGGACGAGACGCGTCAGTGCCTGCTGAACGCGCACGATGAGACCCTGGCGCTCACCGCCACCGAATACCGCCTGCTGCGCTACTTCCTGCGCCACCCGGGGCAGGTGCTGTCCAAGACGCGGCTCTCCGAACACCTGTACGAGTACGACAGCGAGCGCGACAGCAACGTGCTGGAGGTCTACGTGCGCCGCCTGCGCGAGAAGCTCGGCCCCGGGCTGATCGAAACCCGCCGCGGGCAGGGCTACGTGCTCCGGGCGGACGCCTGATGCGCTCCCTCAAGGGCCACCTCACGCTGCTGATCGGCGCCGGCCTGCTGGCGCTGTTGGCGCTGCAGGCGGCGGGCCTGCGCGTGATCCCGGGCGCCCTGGTCGAGGACTACGTGCTCACCCGCCTGGAGCACGACGCCGACACGCTGTACGCGCGCCTGTTGGCCGCCGCCGAGCCGGTCGAATTGTTCGCCGGCAGCGTCGGGATCATCTACGAACGCCCCCTGTCGGGGCATTACTTTCGCATCGACACGGGCGATGCCGTGCTGCGTTCGCGCTCGCTGTGGGACGAGGACCTGCCGCTCGCCGCGCTCGTGCCGGGTGAAGCGCGCACCGCGCGCCTGCCCGGGCCGCTCGATCAGACCCTGCTGGTCCTCAGCCGCGGCTACCAAGTGGCGGGGCAGGCGGTCACCATCGCCGTGGCCGAGGACGTGAGCGCCATGGAGCGGACCGTGGCGCGCCTGGAGCGGCAACTGCTCGGCGCCATGCTGGCGGCGGTGGTGCTGGTGCTGTTGTTGCAGCTGCTGGTGATCCGCCGCGCGCTGCGCCCGGTGGATGCCGCGGTGGCCGCCTGCCGCTCGCTGGAGCGCGGCGCGCCCGCCCCGGTCGAGCTGCGGGCGCCGCGCGAGATCGAGCCGCTGGTGGAGGCCATCAACCGCCTGGTGCGCCACCACGGCCGGCGCCTCGCGCGCCAGCGGCGCGCGCTCGGTAACTTGAGTCACGCGCTCAAGACGCCGCTCGCGGTGCTCGGTCAGATCGCCGACGAGACCGCTGCGCGCGGCGACCACGCCACCGCCGAGGCGCTGCGCGCGCCCTTGGCGACGATGCACCGCACGGTCGAGCGCGAACTGCGCCGCGCGCGACTGGCCGGTCGCGACCAACCCGGCGCGGGCTTCGATGCGCGCGCGGAACTGCCGCCGCTCGCCGAGGCCCTGCAGCGCCTGTACGAGGGGCGCGTGACCATTGACCTGGACGTGCGCGGTGAGCCCGCGCCGCTCGACGCCGAAGACATGCTCGAGCTGTTCGGCAATCTACTCGACAACGCCTGCAAGTGGGCCGCCGCACGCGTGCGGGTGAGCGTGCGCCAGGGCCGAGATCTGGACGCGGTGATCGAGGATGACGGCCCGGGCGTGGCGCCGGAGGCCTACGCGCGCCTCGGCCAGCCCGGCGTGCGCCTCGACGAGCAGACCCCCGGCCACGGCCTCGGCCTCGCGATCGTGCACGACGTGGTCGATCAGTACGAAGGCCGCGTCGCGTACGGCCGCTCGTCCGCGCTTGGCGGCCTGTCCGTCACGCTGCATATCTCCGGCGCGGGACGGTAGGCGCCCGCAGGCGGGGCACGTCACAGGACCCCCCGCGGCTACGCCGCGGCCCCCCCCGACCCTCCCCCGCGAACGCGAGGGAGGGCGCAAATCGTCGTGCCTTTGAACGCGCGAATTCCCCGAAGTAGCCGCCTCCCATTCTGCATCCCCCTCGCGTCACGGTAGGGGACAGTCCAGGGCGCCTGCAGCTTTGATCCCCCCTCCCGCTGGCGGGAGGGGGTGAGGGGGAGGGCCGCCTGCGCCAGCAGGCGGGGGGCGCAAATCGTCGCGCCTCGGCGCAGGCGAGCTCCGCGAACGAGCGCCTACGCGGCCCTGCCGATCTCGGTCGCCTTACTCACTTCCTGCAGCTGCCCGCTCTTGCAGTCGTAGATGTAGCCGTACACCGGAATGTCGTGCGGCACCAGCGGGTGCGCCTTGATGCGCTTGACGTCCTCCACCACGCTGGCCGCCTGGTCCTTGATGGTCAGCCAATTGATGTAGCGACCCTCGATCGAGCCGGGGCCTTTGCCCGTGTCGTGCCATCCCTGCGCATCGATGCTGGCCGTGTCCAGGCTGTTCGTGAGCAGCTCGGCCATCACCTCGTTGGTGAAGGTCTCCATGCCACAGTCGGTGTGGTGGATCACGAACCACTCGCGCGTGCCGAGCAGCTTGTGCGAGATCACCAGCGAGCGGATCGCGTCATCGCTCGCGCGCCCACCGGCGTTGCGAATCACGTGCGCGTCGCCCTCGGCGAGACCCGCGTACTTGGCCGGGTCCAGGCGCGCGTCCATGCAGGTGAGGATGGCAAAGTGGCGCGCCGGCGGCATGGCGAGTTTGCCCTTGTCGCCGAAGTCCTTGGCATAGGCCGCGTTGGCGGCCATTACTTCCTCTACGATCTGGCTCATCGGACGTTCCTCCCGCGGCTGGCCCACCTTCCTAGCATAGGCGAGCGCCCACCCGTCGACGGGCGGAGTAGCGGCGCTTGGCTATGGGCTTATGGGGAAAGTGGGGAGTGCATCGGGCGGCGGCTCGACGCTCCGCCGGGCCGAGCCGTTGCGCGTGCGCGCAACAAAAAATAGCGCTGTTGCGGTGTGAAGAGTCCGACCATCCGCGCCGTGTTGGGCGGCCCTAGGAGCAGGCTTTGTCGCGCGTCCGGGACGCGACCAGCAGCGCCGGGATGTCCGTCGCCGGTAGCGGGCGGCTGAGGAAGTAGCCCTGAACCTCGTCGCAGCCGGCGTCCTTGAGGAACTGCAACTGCTCGTCGCTCTCCACGCCTTCGGCGATGACCTGGCGGTGCAGGCTGTGGCCGAGGGCGATGGTGGCCGACACGATCGCCGCGTCGTCGGGGTTGGTGGTGAGGTCGCGCACGAAGCCGCGGTCGATCTTCAGGCGCCCGATCGGCAGGCGCTTGAGGTGCGCCAGCGACGAATAGCCGGTGCCAAAGTCGTCGATGGCGAGCTGCACGCCCTGCGCCCGCAGTGCGTGCAGCACCGCCACCGACTCGTCCACGTTCTCCATCAGCGCGGTCTCGGTCAGCTCCAGTTCCAGGCTTTGCGCGGGCAGACCGGTCTCGTGCAGCGCGCGGGCCACCACGTCCGCGACGTCCTCGTGGAGGAGCTGGCGCGGCGAGAGGTTGACCGCCAACCGCACCAACGGCAGACCGCGCGCCCGCCACGCGGCGACTTGCGCGCAGGCGGCGCGCAGCACCCAGTTGCCCAGCGGCACGATGAGGCCGTTGGCCTCCGCGGCGGCAATGAACTCGGCCGGGCCCACCAGCCCGCGCTCGGGGTGGTTCCAGCGCACCAGCGCCTCCAGCCCGACCAAGGCGCCGCTGGCCAGATGCCACTGCGGTTGGAAGTGCAGGCAGAACTCCTCGCGCGTCAGCGCCGCGCGCAGTTCGTGCTCGATGCGCAGACGGGCCTGCGTGCGTGCGTTCATGTCCGCGGTGAAGTAGTGCGCAGTGTCGCCGCCCGCTTCCTTGGCGCGGTACATGGCCACGTCGGCGTGCTTCAGCAACTCGGCCGCGGTGGTGCCGTCGTCGGGAAACACGCTGATGCCGATGCTGCCCTTCACGGCGAACTCGTGACCGCCCAGCACCAGCGGCGGCGCGAGGGTGTCCAGCAGCTTGTCGGCCACCGCGCGTCCGTCGCCCGAATGCGCCAGCTCGCACAGCACGGTGAACTCGTCGCCGCCGAGGCGGGCAACCAGGTCGTGGCTGCGCAGCGGCGCCTGCAGGCGGCGGGCGACCTCCTGCAGGAGCTGATCGCCCGCCTCGTGGCCGAGCGTGTCGTTGACCAGCTTGAAGTTGTCCAGATCCAGAAACAGCAGCGCCGCGCGCACGCCCTGCCGCCGTGCGGCACCGAGCGCCTGGTCGACCCCCGCCAGGAAGGCGGGGCGGTTCAGCAGGCCGGTCAGCGGATCGTGGTTCGCCAGTTGGTAGAGCCGCTGCTCGTCGCGTTTGCGCTCGATCGCGATGCCCGCGAGGTGCGCCGCTCCGCCGAGCAACTCGAGCTCGAACGGCTCGGGACCCCGCGGCTGGCGGTAATAGAGCGCGAAGCTGCCGAGCACCGCGCCGTCCTGCGCCTTGATCGGTTCCGACCAACAGGCGCGCAGCCCGGCCCGGGCGGTCAGCTCGCGCAGCCCCGCCCAGTAGGGGTGGCTGGCGATGTCGGCGATGACCACGCGGGCGCCGGTCGCCGCCGCCGTCCCGCAGGAGCCCACCCCCGGCCCGATCTCGATCCCGTCGATCGCGCGGCGGTAAAACCCCGGCAGGCTGGGCGCAGCGGCGTGATGCAAACGGCGCCCGTCCGCATCCAGCAGCAGGATGGAGCACAGCACGCCCGGCGCCGCCGCCTGCGTCTCGGTGCACAGCCGGTGCAGCACATCCTCCAGCGGGCGGCCGGTGGCGAGCAGCTCCAATACCCGCGCATGGCCGCTGCTGATGCGCTGCGCGCGGGCGCGTTCGGCCATCTCGGTGTGCAGCGAGCGGTTGGCCGCACGCAGCGCGTCGGTACGCTCGTCCACCCGCCGTTCGAGATCCCGCACCGTGCGTTGCTGGAGGTGGCGCACCCGCTCGTTCTCGCCGATCACCGCCGCGAACATCAAACCGAGGAAGCTGGTAATGCCCACGTAGGTCTGCAGCAGCAGCATGCTCGCGATGCCGTTCTCGTGCATGAAGGGGCCGCGCCCGGCCGCGGTGTTCCATGCCGCGATGAAGGTCAGCGTGAGGATGACCGCCGCCGTGCCGCCGAGCCCTAGGCGAAACGCGGCCCACACCAGCAGCGGGACCGTGGCGAAACTAAGCGGTAGCGCCCCCGAGGCGGTCCAACCGCCGAACATCGCCTGTGCGCTTAGCACCGCGAGGCCGACAATGAGCACCGCCTCGGCGCCGTTCACCTTTTCCACGCGCGGGCTGCGCTTCCAGGCGAGCAGCAGCGGCGCGAGCACGAACACCCCGGCGACGTTGCCGAACAGCCACTGCCACCACATCAAGCCGATTGCGGTGCTTGTGGCGAGGCCGCCGGCGAGCAGCGCCGCCAGCCCGAGCGACGCGCTGAGCGCGGCGCCCACCACCGCCGCGGCCGCGAAGGCGAGCACGCCGCGCACATGCGCCAGCAGGAGCGGCCCGCCCAAGCGCCGTACCAGATACACCGCGACCAGCGCCTCGACAACGTTGCCGAGGCCGATCAGCGCTGCGACAAGCGGCGGCACGGCAGCCCACAGCCCCGTCACCAACGCGCCGAGGAAGATGCCGGGCCAGACACGTGGGCCCCATGCATAGACCGCCGCAAAACCGACCCCCGCGGGGAACCAGATGGGCATCCAGTTGTTGAGTTCGGTCGGCTGCACGATGAGCAGTGCGCCGAGCCGCGCGGCAACCACGAAGCCGGCGGCGACGGCCAACCAGCCAAGCAGGTCTTTTAGAAAGCGGGGAGGTGTAGCAATAGCCGATCGAGCCAAAGCGCCCCCTGGGCTTGCGGGGCCTCCTGCCCGGAATCAGAAACGGTCAGTGCTCAGACTATCGTTTCGCAAAAGGGCGGGCAACGCGTATGCGCGCGCGGCCCAAATCGGGCGCCTGCGCGGCCCGGCGATGTGCCGCCATGACGATCGCCGCGCGCCACCGGACGCGAGCCAAAGCATCAACCGCGCGTGGCGCCGCTCGGCTGGAACGCTAAGGTCCTACTAGCGCGCCTCGGCCGGCACGATATCCACCACCAGCGCGCGCACCGGCGTGTTCGAGCGGTTCTCCCACCAGTGCACCACGCCGCTCCACTCGAAGGCCGCCTCGCCCGCGCGCCGCAGCAGCGGTTCCTGCGCATCGCTGCGGTGCTCCACGATCTCACCTTCCAGGATGTACGCCATGCCCGGGCGTCGGTCGTGTTCGTGCACGCCGATCACCCCGCCCGGCGCGATCACGATCTCGCGCGCGCGCAGCTCGCGCCCCGCCAGCCCCTCGAACTCGCGCCCGAGGTCCACGCCCCCCAGCCGCGACACATCCTCGATGCCCCGGTTCTCCGCCGGCCCCTGCGCCGCCAGCGCCGCCGCGCGCTCGCGCTCGGCGGGCGGCACGACTTCGGGGCCGGGGTGGGCCATGCTGGCCGTGGAAACGAGAACCAAGGCTAGCGACATGCTCCTCGGTATGGCAGCCGTGAGGGTTCTGCGAGTGATCATTCCGTGGAACCTCCGTTCTCAAGCTGGGCGAGGGCGGCGAGTCGCCCGCGCACCGCGTCAAGGCGGTCCTGATAAATATCGTCGAACGTGATCAAGCCCGGGAGCGCGTGGGCAAAGCCTCTGTCCTGAACCAGGTCGGCCACCTGTTCCTTAATGTATTCGCGCACGGCGGCATCTGATGCGCCCACTTCCGCGATAATGTTCCGCCGCGCTTCGATGATGTTGATGATGTCTTCAAGGTCGTGGCTCTGAAGTGCGTCGCTCTTGCCGCGCGAGCGGAATGCCTCGAATTTCGTGGCGAGCAGTCCCGGGGCTGAGATCAGCCGTATCCCTCGCCCGCTCGGAAGCCGGACCAAGAAATGTTCCCTCGAAACAACCGTGGCGTACCAGCGGTTCGAAAAGCCGAGGACGGTCGGGTCCGAGGGCATTACATCGACCATGACCTCTCCCAGGCGCCAGCGGCAAATCGGCGCATCCGGGTCGTCATCCCGTTTGAAACCGCTGCGTTCGAGCTCGCGCTCCAGGGCATAGTAGGCCGGCAGCGCAACCACCTTGACCACAAGGTCCACATCATGCGTGACCCGAGCCGGCGCCGCCGAAGGCGAGTCCATGAGCAAGCTCACGGCACAACCGCCCACGAACACAAGTTCCTCGCAAAGATCGCCCAAGCCTCCAGCGACAGCCTCCACGAGCACAACGTTGGGATCGTCCGCTCTCATAGCCGGGCATCCAGCAGGTCACGCGCCAACGCCCGTTCCCGCGCGTTCCCGCTGCGCAGCGCGTCGAAGAGCGCGAGGTACTCGTACAGAGCTTGGTTGCGCTGCGCGGCCGCGGGTACCGAAGGATAGAGCGGATACAGTGCGATGCCGCGAACGGTGCCATCGGCATAGGGCCATACCGGCGGCGGCTCCCCGCCGGACACGATGTGCTCAACCAGCGGCGGCGCCGCGTGCGCAGTCGGCATGCCCGCGACCATGCTTCCACGAGCCGCCGGAAAGGCATAGCGCGCGCCGTGCAACAAAAACTCGCGCAACGCCGGCGCGATCAAAGTGGGCCGACGGTCGTCGAAATACAGGAGTTGAGCCTGGTGCGCGCGCTTGAGCGCGCCGTGCACTTCGGACATGGAGAGTCCAGTGAAGGCCGCCAACTCAGGATAGGACGAGGGGGTGGGGCCTCGCGCGGCGAGCGCCAGGACCAGATAGAGGTCCTGCGCCTTCAGGGCGGGTTGTGGGTTGCGGGCGCGTGCCATGTGGTAGTCCGCGGTTTATTCGCATGATTCGCGTTTCGCGAAATGCGAAAATATCCGCTCCGCCGGTCATGTGTCAAACGAAATGTGGATCTGGGGTGGGCTCACGCCGCCGGCGTAGCCGTGGCGGCCGAAGCGCCAGCGGAGCCCGGCGCGGCCGGAGCCATCTTCAGCAACTGCGCGCCGTCGATCAGTCCGATGTGTTTGCCGCTGGCGTAGTGGCGTGCCTCGCCCGTGAAGCGCCCGGTGGTCACCACATAACCCCCGTCGGCGCGCTGCGCCGCCATCACGTCGAACAGCTCCCGCACCACGTCGGCGTCCACGATCCCCGCCTGCCATGCCTTGCACTGCACCACCCGCAGCCGCCCGTCCGCGGTCAGCACCAAACAGACCTCGCGCTGGCCGAGCCCGCGCTCGGTGAGTCCCTGGCGCCGAAACCACTCGCGCGCCAGTGTCTCGAACTGCGGCCGCTCGATGCCGACGAGGCTGGCGAGTTCATCGGCCGCTACGGCCGAGCGGCGCAGTAGGCGCGTGCGGATGGCGACGCCTGCGGCCAGCAGGCAGAGCGCGGGGATCGCATATTGCAGGGCGGTCAAACCCGTGAGGAGCGGTGAGGCGGCGTCGCCGAGGGCGGGTAGGGCGGGGAGGGCGGAGGGTGACGTGAAACTATCGAGGCCGAAATAAGCGGCGGGGGCGAGGAGCAGATACACCCACCATGGAAACCAGGTGGGCGCCTCGCTGCCCTCCTCGGTTGTCGGTTCTCGCCGCTTGCCCATGCGCACTCCCTGTGGGACGCGCGCGGTGTGTTGTGCGTTCTCTTGTCGCAAGCGCACGCCCTAGCCTTCATCCTGCCACAAGGCGGGACGGTGTGCGCAAGCGCTGGAAAAAAAAGAATGGGTGACGTGCCGCTAGGCATGGCGCCACCCTCTTGCTGCGCCGCGACGCCTGGCGGTCGCTGATCTAGGGCAGGTCAGCATCGCCGCCTGGGCGCAGCGGGCTAAAGGTCCCTCAGGTTCTTGAGCAGCACAGGGACGTCATCGCGAATAATGCTCCACAGCGTATCGCTGTCGATGCCCAGATAACCGTGGATGAGACGGTTTCGCGTAGCGATGATGCGCCGCCACCCAATATCGGGATGCGCTGTGCGAATATCGTCGGGTATACGCGTCGCTGCCTCCCGATCAGTTCGCGGTTGCGCAGCGTTGCATCGTGAACGAGATCATTGGAGAAGAAGTCGCTCTGACTAAGCCCGTCGGAGTACTTCAGCACTCGCTCGCGAAGCGGATCATGTCCTGCACGTAAAAATGCCACGCGCGCTCGGGAGGTCGCTCAGACACGAACCGCCTCCTTCTCGATGAAGGGGCGTAACTCCGGGCGTAGCGCCTTCTCGGTAACGAGGTCGACCGGCGCCCCGAGCAAATCCTCCAGAAAGAACTGAACGCCGAAGTAGCGGTCGGAGGTGGCCGGGCCGTCGAAGGCAACCAATACGTCGACATCGCTGTCGGCGCGCGCGCCGCCACGAACCGTGGAGCCGAACAGGGCCAAGCCGGTAACGCCGTATCGGGCGGCGAGTACCGGTTTGCTTCGACTAAGGAGGTCGAGTGCGCGCTCGCGGACCATGAGGCCCTTCGCCAGTCAGAGGGGGTGGTCGTATCCAGTGCACCTCAGTCGCCGCAACCGGTTGAATCGATGGCGATGCCCGGGTCCGTCCCTTCGCATGCGTAGCGCCACCCCTCCTGCTGCGCCGCGATCACGATCTGCGCGCAGGCCTCGGCGTCCGAGCCCGCGTGGTGGTGGTTGAGGCGGATGCCGAGGTAGCGGCACACGTCGGGCAGTTTGGTGGGGCGGACGTTCCACTGCGCGCGCGCCAGGCGCACCGTGCACACGAACTCGGGGGCGGGGGCCGGCAGCCCGTAGCGCGTGCAGCAGGCCGCGAGCACGCCCCGGTCGAACGGCGCATTGTGCGCGGCGAAGAACGCGATGCCCTCCAGCGCCTGCGCCATGCCCTCCCACACCGCGTCGAACGCCTGTGCGTCCTGCACGTCGGCCCAGGTCAGCCCGTGGATATGTGTGAACGAAAACCACCGCGTCGGCGGCCGGATCACCTGGTACAGCCGCTCCACGATGCGCCCGTCCTCCACGATCACGATGCCCACCGCGCAGGCGCTGTCGGCCCGGTAGCAGGCGGTCTCGAAGTCGATGGCGGCGAAGCGGGTCATGGGGTGGGACGTACCGTAACGATGAAGTCAGGGCGAACGGCAAACTCGCGCATCAATGTCCCGGCTCCGAAATCTCCTCGACCGCCACGTCCATCCGCGAGGGGATCACGAGCGGGCCGAACTGGGCGAACACCGGCACATCGGCCGCGTCCCGGCCGCGCGCGAGGTACACGCGCGCTCCGCTCAGGGTCGGCTGGGTCGGGTCGAAAGGGTACCACTGGCCGCCGACGAAGGCCTCGAACCAGGCGTGCAGGTCCATCGGCTCCAGGCGATGGCGGTAGCCCACGATGATGCGCGCCGGGATGCTCAGGCTGCGGCACAAGGCGATGCCCAGGTGCGCGAAGTCGCGGCATACGCCGTCGCGCCGCGCCACCACCTCCACGGCCGAGACGGGCACCGGGTCGGAGTCGGTGCGGTAGGCGATCGAGCGGTTGATCCAGCGCGAGATCGCCAGCACCTGCTCGTAGCCCGGCGCGCAGTCGGCCACGATCTGCGAGGCCAGCGCGTCCAGCTTGTCGGACTCGCAGTAGCGGCTGGGGGTCAGATACATCAGGGTATCGTCGGGCAGATCCTGCACCGGGACGTAAGGGGCATCGGGCCGCTGCTCGGTCAGCGCCGCCACCTTCACATCCGAGCTGACGTTCAACTCGAAGCGGCCCGGCGGGGCCAGCAGGCGCTGACAGCGGTTGCCGTACATGTCCGTGTACTCGGTGATCGGCAAGGCCGGCGAGACAGCATAGCGATCGCGCGCCACCCACTGCCGCGCGTCGCTGCGCGGACGCAACAGCAGGATCATCGGGCTCTCCACCTCGAAGTCCATTTCGATGCTACAGCTGACCCGCAGCCACATGCCTCTACCTCAACTCGCGCCGGATCGGTCCAGATGCCGGATGGTCGGCCGGCTGCTCGTCCCCGCGCAGCGCCCGTCTGTCCACAGTATCACGAGTCCGGCGCGCGACACGCCGCGCAGGGCCGCGGGGTCCACGACGCGCGGCCGTTTCGAATATTGCGAGTTGCGTTTATTGCGTTTATGCTGAGTTGGGATGCACGCCTAGCCGACCGAAGGTCTCGCACCATGAGCGCTGAACGGAGTCACCAGGAACTGCCGGACACTGAAGCTTCACGCTTAGCACACGCCGGGGCAGGTGAACTGAGTCGCCTGCTGGCCGAGAAGCCGAAGGCAGATCGCGCCCACGTCCGCCTCGACGGCCATGACCTGATTCTTCCCCGCCAAGCGCTAACGCTGCTGCGTGACCTGCTGGCCGAGATGGCTCAAGGCCACGCCGTCACCGTCGTGCCTACGCATGCGGAGTTGACCACCCAGGAAGCGGCCGACCTCCTCAACGTGTCGCGCCCGCATCTGGTCAAGCTGCTGGAGGCAGGCGAACTCGCGTTCACGAAGACGGGTACACATCGCCGCATTCGTTATCAGGACCTGATGGAGTACAAACGGCGTCGCGATGAACGAAGCAAGGCGGCGCTCGACGAACTGGCAAAAGAGGCCCAGGACCACGATATGGGTTACTGATGCGGTTCGTCGTACTGTTCGACGCCTGCGTGTTGTATCCCGCTCCACTGCGGGACTTTCTGCTTCGCTTGGCGACCACAGGCCTCTTCGCCGCCCGCTGGACGGACCGCATACATGACGAATGGATTCGGAACCTACTGAAGGTGCGACCGGACCTGGAGCATCAACTCGCCCGGACGCGCGAACTGATGAACGAGGCGGTCCCAGACTGCCTGGTCAGCGGCTACGAGCCGCTGATCGATGGGCTAACGTTACCCGATGCGGGCGACAGACATGTACTCGCGGCGGCGATCCGGTGCAACGCCCAGATCGTTGTCACGTTCAACCTCAAGGATTTCCCGGTCGCCGCGCTCGACCCCTTTGGCATAGAAGCCATGCACCCGGACCGATTCGTCGAGCATCAACTTGATCTGCACCAGGGTCTGGTCATCGGCTCAGCCAAGACACATCGTGCCTCCCTCAGACACCCGGCGAAGTCGCCGGAAGAGTATCTCGAAACGCTCGCTGCACAGGGGCTGGTAGTCACGGCGGACCGCTTGCGGGAGTTCGCAGACTTGCTGTAGATCGGGCAACAGTTTCCAGGATGAAACTGTTCGAAGCGGCCGGACCCATGTGCGCGTGACTAATGGGCAAGGGGTTAGAAGGGGACTGGCGGCCCGCTCGGTTACTCCGTGCCGTTTCATTTGCGCTGCGGCTAGGCAAGACAAGTCGTTGGCTTGAAAGGAGCAGCCGCCATCTCCCTGTCGACGGTCGGGTGGATTCAGTAGAATCGCACGCCTAGCGAACAAACCGGGCCTATTCGATGACCATCGCCTCAGCCGACCCGAACTGCTACTTCTGCCGGGTGTCCGCCGGTCTGGCCGACCCGTTCATCTTCGAGAACCGCTCGTTCGTCGGCGTCTTCGATACCCACCCGGTCAATCCGGGCCACGCCCTGATGATCCCCCGGCGGCACGTCGTCTCCCTGTTCGAGTTGGACGCAGCGGAGCAGGCGGATTACTTCGACGCCCTCCACGGCATCCGGCAGGTGATCGAAAGCACCGACCTGGCCGAGCTCTACCGCAACATGCTGCACCGGGAAGACCTGCGGGACCGACCGAAGGACCACATCGAAACCGTGCTGGAACTCCCCTTCCTCGGCAGCCGCCCCGACGCGTACACCCTCGGCAACAACGACGGCCGCGCCGCCGGGCGCAGCATCGACCACCTGCATGTCATCCTCCTGCCGCGCTACCAAGGCGACGTCGAAGATCCGAGGGGCGGCATCCGCAACGTCATCCCGGAGCGCGCGAATTACCACAGGCGCTGATCTGCCCCGCAATGACAGTGCACCTCATGGTATAACTCTCAGGTTATCGATGGGGTATCGCGAAATAACCTTTATGCTATTATCGATACCTTCGATAATTGCTTAGGGGTTATTGATATGCGCTCGGAAGATCGTGCCACGGCACGCCGAAAACTCGATACCAGGTTGAATCCGCTACGCGATTCCGAGTCCCTTCTGCGCCCTCCGCGCGGCTGGGTCAAGGCCATCCGCGAGGCGTTGGGCATGACCACCGCGCAACTCGGACGGCGCCTGGGCGTGAGTCAGCCCCGCATCGTCGCCCTCGAGAAGGCGGAAGCCAGGGGCGCGATCACGCTCGAAAGCCTTGAAAAGGCCGCGCATGCGTTGGATTGTCGGCTCGTGTACGCGCTCGTTCCCCGGCAGCCGCTGGAGGAAACGATCAAGGAGCGCGCGGCCCATAAGGCCAGGCAAAGACTCGCGTCCACGCGGCACAGCATGGCGCTGGAAGCGCAGCGCGTAGACGCGGCCGACGAAGACGCGCAGCTCAAGGGCCTAGTCGACCGCATGCTGCAAAAGGCGGGGTCCGAGCTTTGGGAGGAGGGGGAATGACGGACCTGCTCGAGGACCAGGACGACGCCGCCACGCCGCTCACGGAAGAAGAACGGGCGGACCTGATTCCCTCCTACATCACGCTGTGCTCGGAGCTTAACGAAGCCGAACAGGCCAACATTATGGAGGCGGAGGAATGGGCCTACGCGCGCAAGCGCGCGGTGCTCGACGAGCGCTTCCTGATCGACCTGCACAAGCGCATGCTCGGGCGCGTCTGGCGCTGGGCCGGAAAGTTTCGCCAGACGGAGCGGAACATCGGCGTCGATGCCTACCGCATACGGATGGCGCTTCGCCAACTACTGGACGACTCCCGGTTCTGGGTGGAGCACCAAACCTACCCGCCTGACGAGATCGCCGCGCGCTTTCACCACCGGCTGGTGCAGATCCACCCGTTTCCCAACGGCAACGGCCGCCATGCGCGCACGGCAACCGACTTGCTGCTGGTCTCGCTGGGACGCCCCCGTTTCTCCTGGGGCCGGGTCAATCTGGTCGATGCGGGCGAGACGCGGCGGCGTTATGTGGAGGCCCTGCGTGCCGCCGATAATCATGATCTGAGGCCGTTGCTCGCGTTTGCGCGTTCGTGATGGCGCGAAGTTCGTGGCGAAGCAGGCGAAGCTCACCCAAGGCGGTTCACGCGGAGCTGTGCTCATGATTGTCGCTAGATCCCCGCACCTAGATCTCCGCGTCCACGGGCGCACCGAAAGAACAGTTCATTGAGATAGCCGTCCACGCTTCCCTGCGCGGCCGGAGAGCACGACGATGGCGGTCGGTGAAACCAAATTTCTGGGCACAACCTTTTAATCCAGTCCATCTCGATGTGACTGATTAGGGCGCAGCGGTCGCCACCGCCCCCCGATTCAGCGACGTCACCCAGCAGGTAGTCTTTAGCGCGCTTCAGCACTCTGAGCCTGACGGAAAAATCCTGAACTCCTGCCGCGTAGAGGACGTTAAGGAAATCCACCTTTAGGATTCCCTGGCCCGAGTGGAGCGGCTGAATACCGGTGACAAAGATGGGCGAGCAGTAGGGGACGAAGCGCTCCCCAGTGTAACCCGGATTCATCTGCCATCCATACCAGCGGTCCCTGGTGATAGTGAACGCTGTCATATCGGCCAGTAGATCCGCCGCAAGGGAAGCAGCGCGCGCGTTTCGGAATCCGCGTTCTCGTAATGCTCCATGAGGGCGGTCACCAGCCCGTCCAAGTCCATGAGCATCAGCGGGATCTTGGCGCGGTCCGCTTCATAGCGTGCGTCCTTGGTAAAGCCCCCGGTACTTACGTACAGGCCCTTGTCATCCGCGTGCCGCCCACCGAGAAAGCTGCGAACCTGTTGTGCGCCGATCGCGCCATTGCGGTGCTTCACTTCCGCCACAATGCGCGGCGACTCAAAACCGAAACCATCGGGAGAGGCAAGCAGGTCAATACCGCGATCCGGACCGGGGTCCGACTGCCGCGTCTTGTACCCCATCGATCGGAGTAGACCGGCAACCAGCTTTTCCATCTGGTCAGCGTCCAAGCGGTTCACGCGGTCCTTGATGATCTCGAACGCCTCCTTACGGTAGCCCTCGAGCAGTGTCTCTTCATCGTCGGCTTCTTCGGCCTCCGTCTCCTCCTCGGGGCGAGGCTGTAGCGTTACCTGCGTCTCGCCGGAAAGACGCTTCGCGATCTCGTCCGCTGCGAAGTCCGGCACCCGAAAAAGCGTGAGCGTGGAACCCAACGAGTTACGTGTCGCAGTGGAGAGGACGTCGCGGTCGATATTGCCGAGCCATCGGACCGGCCGTACGTTGGGTAGCGTAGGAATCAAGGCCGGCTCGTGCCGGTACGGGCCTGTTATCTCGCCCACGTGGTAAATCCGCCGGCCGGAGTCGTACGTAAGTACACGATCACCTGCCTGAGGTTCTTCGCGAAATCGGTAGACTTGGCTCGCGCCGTTCTGTTGGTTGCCTGGCCTTCCATCCGGACGAAGCTCCTTGAGCGCGCGTAAGATGGCTGCCTTATCGGGGTAATGACCGAAATCCCCGAGAGAGCGCCAACCGATACCAACGACGCCCTTCTCTACAAACTCATCCGCCAAGCGGCCCCCGGTGGAAGCTCGTACCATCCATGTCGTTCTGGTCATCGTTCTCTCCACTGAGATCTAAGCGTTCACGCCGAGGATGCAGGCCGTCACTCGTTCGTCCGGCGACGGAAGCACAGGAAAACTCTGGAACTGCGCGATGATCCGCGGACCCAGTGATTCCTCCTGCGCGAGGACATAGGCACGAATGTCCGCGAGCAGTAGCGGCTTGTTACGGCGTTGCTTCAAGCGTTCGTACCAAATAGGTCGTATGAGATCTAGCCATCGGGCGGCAACTTCGTCCCATGCCGGCTGGCGATGTGGGTCAGGCGAGCGGAGGCAGTCCAACAGCGCGTGGTAGTGATCGACGGCCTCCTGGTCCTGGCGCGCGGACGCCTTATCGATGTATTTAGAAAGCGCCCGCTCCATTTCTTCGAGAGCACGCTGCTTCTTGCGCGGCAGCAGTGCGCGCTCCGCCTGGCTCAGTTGGGCGACGAACTCTGCGAGGAGATCAGCTGCCCGTTGGTCCATGCGCAGCCGCTCGGTCCCACCGTTCAGGCGCTCGCGCAGGCGGTCGCATATGGGGCCAAGCTCCGCGATTGGCGGTGCGGTAGGGCTGGTGAACAAGATCCAATGCGGCGCCTGGAAGCTGCCTCCCGAGAGACTGAAGAACGCCCAGGGTTTGGTGGTTCGCACGACGCTTACGCGTGCGAGCACGCGTGCAGTGACGGTTCGTAGCGCCTCGTACGTGGCGGGAGGCACCAACGCGTCGTCGCCCTCCACCAGTCGTCGCACCGGCTCAAAGGCGTCACGGATGCCGTCCCACTCGGCTTGGCGGGTCTGTTCTTCATATTCCTTGATGATGTCCTGGGTGCTCACCCGCTTCTCCTTGCCGTTGAGCATCTCGGTCGGCAGGGGCATGTTCGAGCCCAACAGGCTTTCGACGGTTTCATAGCGTTCCACGAAACGCTCATCCGAGGTCAGCGCGAACTCCGGTGCATCCTGGGGCCACCAAGCCTCGACGGTCTGGTGAGGGCTGTCCATGCGATCCACGCGCCCGGCGCGCTGTTCGGCAATGCGCACCACGCTCGGCATATCGAGATGCACCATGCAGGAGGCCTGCTGCAGATTCACGCCCTCGGCCAGGCTGTCGGAACACAGGCCGATGATGGCGCGCTCCGCCGAACCCCATTGAAACGCCTTCATCAGCTTTGCACGCTCCGAGCCACTGTCACCGGTGCCGGTCAGGGTCTTCTGCTCGGGCGCGAGCAGGGCGATGTGCCGGCGGATCTCCGCCAGAGTAATGGGGCTGCGGTCGAAGGCCAGCAGCAGGGAATGGCGCGTGGCCAGATCCAGGAGCCGCAAGGCCTTGCCGCGTTCCCGGGCGTCGGTCATGCGGGTCAGAAGTTGATAGATGCGTACATAGATCTCCCGGTCGTGCGCGCAGGCCTCGGCATGGGCCGCCGGATCGGAGAGCCAGTCGGGAAGGGCGATGCTGAGTTTGTTCTTGGGCGGTTTGCCGGCAAGCGCCTCCAGGCCGGCGAGCATGTTGCCGGTCTCCGTGTGCTTCTGGAAACCCGCTAGGTCGAAGTCCCGGGTGGCCTGCTCCGTTCCCGCGATATGCTCGGCCAGGGCCAGCCGCGAGGAACGCAGGGTGGCCATGATGAGGTAGCGCGCGATCTTCTTGGCCGAATGCAGGCGCCCCTGGAGGTAGCTCTCCTCGCTGCGTCCCAAGCGAGCGAGGAAATCGGGCATCTCCACCGGGCGGCGGAAATGGGACACGGCGAAAAGCTGGTCCGCGTGGGCGCGAATCTCGGCCGCCAACTCGCGATCCTCGTCCGGCTCGTCGAGCGTGTAGATCTGGGGCTGATGCTTGGGAAAACGGCAGGGTTTGCCGTTCTTGTCCCGATAGGCCTCCGGATCCCGGTCGATCAGGTCATTGAGCATACGCTTGGTGCGCCGCACCGTGAACTTCTGGATCTCCGCGCGCAACAGGTCGATCTCCTCCTCTTCCAGCGAGCGGTTGATGTCCCGCACGCCCAGCATCTTCTGGAAGGCTTTGAGTGTGGAGGGCTGCAAGTTGTCCGCCCCCAGCATGTCGACAATCCGCAGCAGGTCCACCACGCTGCGGTTGATAGGCGTGGCGGTGAACAGCAACACATGGTCCGCCATGTTGCGAAGCAGGTTCTGAGTGCGATTGGACTTGACGTTGAGGAAGTTGTGGCCCTCGTCCACGCACAGGATCTGCGCGCGCCGCAATGACTCGATGACTAGTTCATGCCGCCCGCTGCCCGCGTGGCTCAACATGCCGTGGGAGAAGGTCTCCAGCTGCGCACCCGCAAACGTCGCATCCCGGCGCCAGTTCTCCTCCACGGCGGGCGGGCAGACCATCAGCGCCTTACCACGGCGCAGCCGCCCCGAATGGACGATCTGCTCGCCGATGGCGCGAACCAAGTGTGTGCCCATGAGCGTTTTGCCTGAGCCGGTGGCATCGGCCACCAGCACGCTGCCCTGGCGGGACAACACATACAACGCCTGAGCGATGCCCTGGCGTTGGGAGGGCCACAAGCTGGTCTCCCCTGGGAGCACGTCATCCCTCAAGAAGCCCTCCGCCCAGTCGCCCTCCAGCAGTTCCGCGCAGGCACGTGCAAGCGCCTCCTGCCAAGACACCTCGCGCAACAGCTCACGTAGCAGGGCGATAAGGTTGGCACTATAGTCCACGCCCATGGACCAGTAGTTCTCCGCGATGCCCTTCAGCTCCCCGTAGCGCTTGCGCTCTGTGGCCGCCTCAAATCGGGCGTTGGCTTCCCATTGGTTGTTCAGGCCCGGCGAGGTGAAATTGCTGGAGCCGACAGTGGCCGCCCGGTCGCCCACGTAGATCTTCGCATGCAGTCGGCGGCTGACACTGGACAAGTGTCGCGCCTGCACCGGCCCGCGCTCCAGCCGGTCAATGCACTGAATAATCTTCGCGCTCAGCAGCAGGGAGATGTTGCGGCCGAGCCAGTAAGTCTCCACCTCTTTGGGAAAGCTGTAGCCGCGCACGTGAAAGCTCTCCCGCCGAGACGGGAACGGCTCGAAGCCGAGCAGGAGGCGTACCTGCGTGTCCTCGGGGCAGTCGGCGATGAAGTCGATGAGCTTGTCCAGAGAGGCATAGCCGGCGACGATGAGGGGCTCACGCGAGCCGCGCAGATCGGCTAGCACTTGGTCCCCGACGTGCTGGCGATTGACGTTGAGGGGGAAGCGGCTGCTGGCTGGCCAGTCCTCCGCTCCGCCTCCAGCAACCGACGGCGCGTCATCGGCGAAAAGATCGAGGTTGCGGAACCCGTTGCTCAAGTCCATTCACCCGCTTGTTGTTGTAGTGATGATGGGCGAGGAAATGCCGCCGACCCGTGCGACGCGGCGCCGCGGCCACCCGCTGTCAGGCGCGATGCGCGAATCCCTGCCATGAGGCGGTCAACGCCTCTGCCTGTTGCAGCACGTTGCGTACGGCCGCGTCCTGCAGGTCGGGCGGGTAGCCGTACTTGCGCAGGATGCGCTTGACCAGCACGCGCAGCCGCGCGCGAGCGGACTCGCGGTGCGCCCAGTCGACGGCGACGTTCTCGCGCAGGCTCACCAGAAGTTCGTGCGCGATCACGCGCAGCTTGTCGTCGCCCATCACCTGCATGGCGGACTCGTTCTCGGCGAGCGCCTGGTAGAACGCCACTTCCTCTTCCGACAGACCTTGCTCCTCGCCGCGCGCGCGTGCCGCCCGTAGGTCCTTGGCCAGCTGTATCAGCTCTTGCAGCACCTCGGCCGTGGTGATGGCGTTGGCGTGGTAGCGGGCAATGGCGTCTTCAAGGCGTTCGCTGAACGCGCGCCCCTCGACGATGTGGGTGCGGGTGCGCGAGCGGATGTCGTCGTTGAGCAGCTTGCGCAGCGCCTCCAGGGCGAGGTTCTTGGTCTCCATCTGTTGAACTTCGGCCAGAAACTCATCCGATAGGATGGAGATATCCGGCGTCTTGATGCCGGCGGCGGCGAGGATGTCGACGATCTCGGTGGAGACTACCGCGCGGCTGACGATCTGCTGGATGGCCATATCGCGATCCTGCTGCGAGCGGCTACCGCCGCCTGCGGTCTTCGCCAACGCAGCCCGCACAGCCTGGAAGAAAGCCACTTCCTCACGAATGCCGCGCGCCTCGTCCGAACTCGCCGCCAGCGCGAAGGCGCGGGAGAGGGCGAGCACCGCGTCGGCGAAGCGGCGCCGTGCCTGCTTCTTGGCCTCGGGTGTCTTCTCCGCGGCGGCCCACTGCTGCAGCTTGCCCAGAATCCACTCGATCGCCGCTGCCAGCACCGCGAGACGCTGGCCGGGCGTACCGGTGAGTCCGACGCGATAGTCGAAGCCGTGAAACATATCCCGCACGATCTCGTACTTCTCCAGCAACACAGCCACCGCTTCGGCCTCGTCGATGCCGGTCTTGTCCTGATCGGGCTTGGAGTACTGCGCCAAGGCGGACTTCAGGTTCTGCGCGATGCCGATGTAGTCCACGATCAGCCCCGCCGGCTTGTCGCGGAACACGCGGTTCACGCGGGCGATGGCCTGCATGAGGCCGTGCCCGCGCATCGGCTTGTCGATATACATGGTGTGCATGCAGGGGGCGTCGAAGCCGGTGAGCCACATATCACGCACGATCACGAGCCGCAGCGGATCTTCGGCATCGCGCGCGCGCTTGGCGAGCAGGTCGCGCCGCGCCTTGTTGCCGATATGGGACTGCCACTCGGGCGGGTCGGACGCCGAGCCCGTCATCACGATCTTCACGCTACCCGTCGCGTCGTCGTCGCTGTGCCAATCGGGGCGCAGCTTAGTGATGGCGTCGTAGAGCTTCACGCAGATACGCCGGCTCATGCACACCACCATCGCCTTGCCGTCCAGCGCGCCGACGCGGTCCTCGAAGTGCTGCACCAGGTCCGCCGCCACCAGGGCCAGGCGCTTGTCGCTGCCGACCAAGGCCTCCACCGTCGACCACTTTCGCTTGGCACGCTCCGCGCTGGGCTCGTCCTCGTCCTCCAACAGCGCCTCAATCTCAGCGTCGATATGCGGCCGTTCGTCCTCGTCGAGTTCGATGCGTGCCAGACGCGATTCGTAGTAGATGGGCACGGTCGCCCCGTCTTCCACGGCGCGGCTGATGTCGTAGATGTCGATGTAGTGGCCGAACACCGCCGGGGTGTTCACGTCGCTCGCCTCGATCGGCGTGCCGGTGAAGCCGATGAAGGAGGCGTTGGGCAGCGCGTCGCGCAGGTACTTGGCGAAGCCGTAGGAGACTTCCCCCGTCTTCGCATCGACCTTTGCGCGAAAGCCGTATTGGCTGCGGTGCGCCTCGTCCGCGATCACCACCACGTTGGCGCGCGTGGTCAGGGGTTCGGCCACCTCGCCGAACTTCTGCAGCGTGGTGAATATGACGCCGCCAGAGGCCCGCTGCAGCAGCTCCCGCAGGTGCTCGCGGCTCTCGGCCTGTACGGGCGTCTGGCGGATCAGGTCGTGGCACTGCGCGAAGGTGCCGAACAGCTGATCGTCGAGATCGTTGCGGTCGGTGAGCACCACCAGCGTCGGGTTCGCCATGCGCGGCTCGAACACCAGCAGGCCGGCGTAGAAGGCCATCAGCAGGCTCTTGCCGGAGCCCTGGGTGTGCCAGATCACGCCCGCCTTGCGATCCCCTGCCGGTTGGCTCGCCACGCTCGGCAGGCCGTACTCGGCCGGGTCCTCCGCCTGCCAGTTCTTGCGGCTGGCGCGCAGCGTCGAGGCCACGGCCTTCCTCACTGCATGAAACTGGTGGTAGCCGGCGATGATCTTGACCAGCCCGTCGCCGCGCTCGGCGAACGCGGTGAAATGCCGCAGCAGCTCAAGAAAGCGCCGCTGCTCGAATACGCCCTCGACGAGCGTGGCCAGCTCCGGCGTCCCCTTGGACTCGATGCGCCGCCCGTCGGTCGTGCGCCACGGCATGAACCGCTCCAGGTCCGCGGACAAGGAGCCGACCCGTGCCGCCAGCCCGTCCGAAGTCACCAGCAGCGCATTGGCGTGAAACAGCACGGGGATCTGCTGCTTGTAGGTCTGCAACTGATTGAAGGCGCCGGCAAGGGTGGCGTTCTCGCCGCCGGGAGCCTTCAGCTCGATCACCGCCAGCGGCAGGCCGTTGACGAACACCACCACGTCCGGCCGTCGCTTGTATTGCCCCCCGACCACGGTGAACTGCTGCACCGCCAGCCACTCGTTGCGCTCCGGCTGCTCGAAGTCGATCAACCGGACCTTGCCGGCGGTCAGTACCCCGTCCTCGGCGTAATACTCCACATCCGCCCCCTCCGTGAGCAGGCGGTGGATACGCCGGTTCTCTTCCAGCAGGTTGGGCAGTTCCGATTGGGTGAGGCGGCGCGCGACCTCGGCGCGGGCCTCGGCGGGCAGCGCCGGATTCAGCCGAGCCAGGGCGGCCTGCAGCCGCGCCTTTAGTACGACTTCGTCGTAGGCCTCGCGCTCCGGCTGCGCGCCATCAGGCCCGATCGCGTCGTCCGAGGCCGTGCCGTAGCCCAGCGCCGCCAGCTGCTCCAGCAGCGCCGTTTCGAGCTGCGCTTCGCTGAGGAAGGCCATCAGTCGCGCGCTCCCGCGTCGCCTTCTTTTAGCAGGATGAAATGCTCGGTGAGCCGCACCATCAGCTCCTTCTGGTCCGGCTTGCTCTCCGCCACCAGCAGCGCCAGTGCGACCAGGGTGTTGTCGTTGATCAGGCGCTCCACCGGCCGGGCCAGTAGGTGCTGGTTCAGGCGCAGATACCACAGAAACAGGAAGGAGCCAGTGCGTTTGTTGCCGTCCGCCAGCGGGTGGTTCTTGATCACGAAGTACAGCAGGTGGGCCGCCCGGCTAGCGACATTGGGGTAGAACAGTTCATCACCAAAGCCCTGCTCGATGGTGGCGATGGCCGAGGCCAGCCCGTCGCCGCGCAACTGGCCGAACAGCTCGGTGGCCTCGCCCTTGGCGATCAGCTCTGCCTTGAGCTGGTCAATCGCCGCCAGTACTTCGCCCAGATTCAGCGAACGCATGTCGCCCTGCTTGCCGATCTGGCCGGTCAGGCTCTGTTCATCGTAGCTCTGCAGCAGACTCCAGCTGCGGGCGTAATCCGCGATCACGCCCAGCACCGCCTCACCCTCGGGGCTAACCAGTTGCTGGTTGGCCAGAGTGCGCGAGAGCAGGTCCAGCGCTTGCTCGAACTCGATGCCGCGTTCCTTCAGCCGCTGCTGGTTCAGGCTGTAGCCTTCCACCAGATGCTGGCGCAGCACGCCGGTTGCCCACTGGCGGAAGCGGGTGGCACGGGTGGAGTTGACCCTGTAGCCGACGGAGATAATGGCGTCGAGGTTGTAGAACTCGACCTGCCGTACAACCTCTCGCTCACCCTCCTGTTGAACTGTTGCATTTTTTGCAACAGTTCGGGAGCGCTCCAACTCGCCGGTTTCAAAGATGTTTTTAAGATGACGCGAGATCACCGACTTGTCCCGCCCGAACACCTCGGTCAGTTGCTGAAGGCTCAACCAGACCGTCTCCCCCTCCAGCCGTACCTCCACCTGCCGGTCACCCGTTTCGAAGATCACGATGTCGCTCATGTGATAAATCCCGCTGGTTGGGTGAGTCCGCGATCCCCAACATTCGCCAACATCCCCAGGCACCGGTCGCTGTGCCCTGCTGAACCCCTAGCAGAAGCGCCCCCAGTCGTGTTCCGGCCGGTTTCCTAGCCTCTTCTCCAGGAAAGGCTTAAATAAGCATCCATTTGAATTTATTGGTTTTTAGATCGCGTGAAGACGTAGGGCATCCTCGCGCATTAAATAAGCCTCAGGCCCAAAAAGGCAAGTACCGCGCGTACTTGCGCGACCTGCCGACCGACTCGTCCGGCTTGATCCACCGGCACAGTGCAGTGCCGCAGCAGCTCCAGGACAACTGCGCCATCGGTCAGCAGCCTGTGGATACGGCGGTGCTCTTCCAGCAGGTTGAGCAATTCGGACTGAGTCGGGCGGCGTTGGACGTGCGACAACGCTCGGCGCAGACGGCGAGAAAGGGCCGGTTGCCGTTGGTATGACAAGCCGATATACTTTGTTCGACTGATCAAGGACTGGGGACTCCCGGTCGGCAACTGGCCTCGGCGGATGCGTCGGGGCCTTTTGCTTTTCATGGAAAGCATTTCAATCCCCAACCCATCCGTTTGCCGCCGGGGCTTGTGTAGAACTTGCCATCCAAGACCTCGAAAGCGCGGTTGGGTTGTTCAGGTCGTAAAATGCTCATGCCCACCGGTCTGGCAACTAGATCGGCCAGTTGCAGGCCGGGCAGGTTGGCCTTCTTGTCGACGAAAACGATCTCCAGCGGTAACTGTTCCCCGTTGTAGTTCCCGCCGTCGCAGATTCGGCGAAATTCGAGCTCCAGCTCCGCGTCCTCCTTCTTGCCTCGACGCTCAACCATGACGTGGGATTTTGCCGTGCCTGTTCCCTGTGCCTGAAGGAAGTAATGCACCCGCTCCAGTCCGAAGCCCAAGGCGACATGGTAAGGATTATCCGGGTTCGCATAGCGCTGCTTCAGAGCTTCTTTCCGGATCACCGAGCAGACCAGCGTGAACGGCGCGGCGGCGACGATCCGGGTCAGCTCGTCAAGAAAGGCCGATTTTCTCTCCTTCGACTTCAGAAAAGCGAACGCACCTATGTCCTTGCGGACGTCACGTTCGTGCAGGATGACGTTGTCGTGGCCAAAGTGCTTGAACTTGAAAGCCTGAACCGCCGGGGCGATGTGCGAGATATAGTCCGCCTTACGCATGACGCAGAACGCGAGTACGAAGATCGGATAACCGGGATCAATGCTATCCAGGCCGTGATCGCCGCTCTCGTCGACGAATACCAGGTATTCGGAAAACCCGTCGGTCACGCTGACACCCCCGGCTCGCGCGTCCAGGTCAGCAGCTCTGGATTGGCGGAGCGGTGGGTCATGTCTTGTCTTCCTTCATTGTGAAGCAGGATTGCACCAGCTCGCAGAATCCAGTCAGATTTGCATTGTCGATTTGATTGGTAGCGTAGCAATACAGCAGATGCTGGGGCTTTCGGTGCCTGGAGCCTGGCGGCGGCACACCGAGGTAACCTTCTAGATCCTTCGGTATCGTGATGACCGAATGCGTAAAATCTGCGTTCTTCGAATCCACCAACAGCTGATTGAGTTCCTGGTGCTCGTTCGCATTGTTGTCGTCATCGTGCAGCACCGCATGTACCACGCCAAGACTACTCAGCAGATTCATGAAGCGGTGTATGTTGTACTTACCGAGACAGTCGAGGACATAGGTCCCTTGAGGTAAGGCGATTCTGCCATCGTCCAACAATCGGTTGATCAATGCAGTCTCGGTGGGGCCTTCGACGAGCAATACATGTTGTGCAAACAGCATTCCGGCGCGATCTGGATTGAGCCACAAGAAGTACTTCACCGACTCCATTTCAGGCTTGAGGTCATCAGCCTGCATGGTTTTCTGTACCCTTGGGTACTTGGCGGCAACCTGCTGAATGACGTGGTTGGCATCAACGATGTCATTCCATTGAGCCTCGTCGATCTGGAAGGTGGATACGACCCCGTCTACCCGTCGCGCCCGGATAATGGCAGGAATTCGCATGGCATTCTTGCTCACGAAGTGAGCGGAGTGGGTGGAGCAGACAATTTGCCAGTCGGCGGTTTCGCTGATCGTGGTCAGGTTACGGGCCAGGTCCTCCTGTTGCGGCGGGTGTAGAAATGCCTCCGGCTCTTCGAAAAGCACCAGGTTCAATGAGGGTGCAAAGTCTTTCGCCTTCTTTGAAACCTTCTGTGGCACGTACTTAGCGCCAAGTTGAATCAGTGAATAGATGAAGTGTCGCTGGAATCCGGAGCCGAAGTACTCGACACCTTGCGGCTTCTCGTGATGATTGTCCCGGATGTCCCACCCGAGCATGGACTTGATGATCTCCGCCGTGGATGGCACCGTGAACTTGAGATTGAAGTTCGTCTGCCACGGGGCAAGTAGTGCGTTCAGGTCATTCTCGAAATTCGATAACGAGCGTTTGTCCTCGGTTTCGACTTCCCGGACAACCCCCGCGAAGGTGGTGACACTGTCCGCCAATTGCTTATAGGCGTCGCTCGCTTCAACGACGTCCGACATAATGTTGGTGATCAAATCACGGAGCGCCGAGGGCCCGCTGAGCTTGGTGTGCTCATCGACCTTGCTGATGGCCGGGATGTAGATCAGATCGCCGAACTTACCGCTCTGGACATTCTTCGCGCCGTAGAATGGTTCGTTCGACAAAAGGCCGTCAGCCTTATATCCAAGGATCCATCCTGCGGCGCTCTTGCCGTCGTGCAGCTTCTGGTCGGTCTGAAAGTACTTCCTGACCCGAAGTGTTTTCGCGCCTGTCTTGTACTCATCCTTCAGAGAGTCGTGCTCTTCGTCGTTCAGCGAGAACGTCAACTCCACCCACGATTCCTGGTCTGCCGCGCCCTTAAGCGGAAAATCCGCTTCCTTCTTGAACTTGAACCCGTCCTTCTCGTAGAAAGCCCGGATGCAATCAATGATGGTGCTCTTGCCGGCATTGTTCGCGCCAACGACAAGCGCATAGGGATGGAACGCCATCGCGGCATCGATGATGCCACGAAAATTGTGTATCGAAATGTGCGTCAATTTCATGCGACGCGCTCCAGTAATCTACCAGCGTCCTTGACGCGCAGCTCGCCGGAGATCAGTTTCGGCAGCAGGGTATCTCGGAGTTGGGCTAGGGTTTCGCTCTCTCCAGACACCGCCGCGATGGTCTCGCGGAAGCGCGCGGCAGTCGCGGCGAAAGCGGCGATTAGCGCGGTCGGTGACGCGGAAACCTCGAGTCGATAGACATTTTCACGATTCAGTCCAGGCACTGCGGCGTCAGTGTTCATGTCCCGAAGTGGCAACCTTTCGAGCAGGTAATAGCAGAAAGATAACGGGGCCTTGGGCTGTACATAGAAAACAGTGTCGATGGGAAAGCAGGGGCGATCTTCCCAGTACAAACTTCCAACAGTGCCCTTGCGTCCGACAATAACCGCAGGTCCGTTGACTAGAGATTCGTTGTGAAATCCGGTGATTCCGCCGGAACCGTATACTGGTACGCCTCCTTGGTGGCGCTTTCCTGCCGGCAATGATTTCCCGTACGCAAGACTCAGGTAGTCGGAAACACGCTTCGTCTCCCACCCCTCCGGCTTCCCCTCAACATCAAGCCGATCGGGGAAAAGCTCCCAGATCTCGGCGGTCAGGTAGGGTGCGCGGCCCTCCATCTTGGCGCGGACGGGGCCGAAGTCGACGAACCAGTCCTTGAACAGGGCGCGGGCCATGGCCTCCAGGGTCTGGTTGCGGCGGCGGTTGAGTTCGATCTTGTCGTCCAGCGTGCCGAGGATGTGGGCGATGGCGCGTTGTTCGGGGAGGGGTGGTAGCAAAAAGGGCGTACCTCGAAGTATTCCGAGATTCGTGTGAGGCACGCCCGTTTGAATTGCATTCTTTCGGATGTAGTCTTGCTGATCTTCTGAACAAAACTGGTAGTAGCAAAAAATAGGATCAGCAATCCCCCTGTTCACAGTCAGCTTCATCTGACTCTGTGACACAAGATAACGATCGAACTGTGCCTCAGGAACCAAGCTGACTTGGCCTAGTGTGCCGCGCTGTGTGAACACGATGTCGCCAGGGCGAGCTAGGTTCCCGTTGAGGGAGTCTGCCTTTCCATCAGACACATAAGCGAAGTCGCCAGAAACCCAGCGCCCGCCCATGTTTTGGCCACGAATGACAGGAACACCTTCGGCAACGTAATCGGCAGAGACGAGGTTTGACCCGAATGGACCTCCGACAAGAGCATTTCGAACTGGAGCGGCTATCTCAGTAATCGTGACCTCTCTCCAGTCACCCACCATACCCAAGCTCCCTCAAGTTCGCCTCAATCGCCGCATCCAGCCGCGCCGCTTCGGCCTGCTGCTCGCGCCACTGGGCGCTGAGCCGCTGCATCTTGTCGGCGAAGGCTTCGCTGTCATCCTCGGCGGCTTCGGCGCCGACATAGCGGCCGGGGGTGAGGACATGACCGTGTTTGCGGATTTCTTCGAGACTGGCGCTTTTGCAGAAGCCGGGGATGTCTTGATAGATCCCCTCACCCCGGCCCTCTCCCTGAGGGAGAGGGGGACGACTGCCGCGCCAGGCATGGTAGGTGTCGGCGATCTTTTGGATGTCTTCGTCGGTGAGTTCGCGCCGGGTGCGATCCACCAGCGCGCCCATGTTGCGGGCGTCGATGAACAGCACTTCGCCGCACCGGTCGCGTAGCGTCTCCTTGCCGCGCTTGCCGTTGGACTTGTCGCGGGCCAGGAACCAGAGGCAGGCGGGGATCTGGGTGGAGTAGAACAACTGGCCGGGCAGGGCCACCATGCAGTCCACGGCGTCGGCTTCGACCATGGCCTTGCGGATCTCGCCTTCGCCGCTCTGGTTGGAGCTCATGGAGCCGTTGGCGAGCACCACACCGGCGGTGCCGTAGGGGGCCAGGTGCCAGTAGATGTGTTGCAGCCAGGCGTAGTTGGCGTTGCCCACGGGCGGGACGCCGAACTGCCAGCGCGGGTCTTCGCGCAGGCGGTCGCCGCCCCAGTCGGAGATGTTGAAGGGCGGGTTGGCGAGGATGTGGTCGAAGCGCAGGTCGCGCAGCTCGTCCTTGTGGAAGCTGCCTTCGTTGTTCCAGCGGATGTCGGCGTCGATGCCGCGCACGGCGAGGTTCATCTTGGCCAGGCGCCAGGTGGTGTAGTTGCTCTCCTGGCCGTAGATGGCGATGTCGCCGATGCGCCCGCCGTGCTCCAGCACGAACTTCTCGCTCTGCACGAACATGCCGCCGGAGCCGCAGCAGGGGTCGTACACGCGGCCCGTGTAGGGTTCGAGCATCTCCACCAGCACCCGCACCACCGAGCGCGGGGTGTAGAACTCGCCGCCGCGCTTGCCCTCGGCGCCGGCGAACTGGCTGAGGAAGTATTCGTAGACCCGGCCGAGCACGTCCTTGGACTTGTCGGCGCCTTCGCCCAGTGCAATGCCGGAGATGAGGTCGATCAGTTCGCCCAGCATCACCTTGTTGAGCGCGGGGCGGGCGTAGTCCTTGGGCAGCACGCCCTTGAGCGACTCGTTGTCCTTCTCGAGGGCGCGCATGGCGTCGTCGATCAGGGTGCCAATCTCGGGGCGCTTGGCGCTGGCCTTGAGGTGGGACCAGCGGGCTTCCTTGGGTACCCAGAAGACGTTATCCGCCAGGTACTCGTCCTTGTCCTCGGCCGCCTGGGCATCCTCGGCCAGCAGCGCGGCATGCTTGGCCTCGAAGGAATCGGAGATGTACTTGAGGAAGATCAGGCCCAGGGCGACGTGCTTGTAGTCGGAGGGCTCCATGTTGCCGCGCAGCTTGTCCGCGGCCTTGAACAGCTCCGCCTCGTAGCCGAGGCTGGCGCCGTTGTGGTTGGTCTTGGCGGCGTTCTTGCGGGGACGTGCCACGATGCGGGTTACTCCTGCTTCATTCTTTAAGTAATCGGACGGCTGCGCGCGCGGCGCTGTGCAGCGAGGGGGAGCAGGGCGGAAGATGATCGCGAGCGGCGCTTGTGCGCGGCGGCACGCGCAAGGCCTTGATTGAAAGGACCTCTGCTGAGGTCTTCTGTTGTGCTCATGCCTGCGCCCCCCTCTGTCGGGAATCCTACCACAGGGGGACGGCGAGGCCGCCGGGGCCTAGTGTCACTAGCGATAATAGGCGCGGCCGTTATTAACATTTGGAGCCCCAACTGATAATAACGTCCCGATCGGGCGCCGTTTGCAAGCGGCCGATAATGCGAACTGCTAAGGAATCCTTACCAGTTGCCCCTGGCCGCGGCGGGTCCTTAGTCCTCGTCGTACTTCTTCGCACTCCCCCGCACCTGCTCCACCGGGTACTTCTGTTCGTTCAGGTCGATCTTGTCTTCGGCGGCCTGCATCAGGTCGATGCCCAGGCGGTCGGCGAGGCGCAGGAGGTAGATGAACACGTCGGCCATCTCCTGGCGCACGGCTTCGTGCTTGTCGGGGGGCAGGGCGGCGCTTTGCTCCTCGGTGAGCCACTGGAATTGCTCGATGAGTTCGCCGGCCTCGCCGCTGAGGGCCATGGCGAGGTTCTTGGGGGAGTGGTAGCGCTCCCAGTCGCGTTCGGTGGCGAAGGCGCGGATGCGGCGGGTGAGGGCGTCGAGGTCGGTGGGCATGGGGGGGCTCCGGTCGCTTGTTGGGGGGAGATGGTAGCGCGGGGTGGGGGATGTTTGGGCGGTGGCTTGGTCGGGTCGAGCCTTCCGCACCCTTTGGGTGCGGCCCCCTCCCCAGCCCTCCCCCACGGGTGGCGTGGGGGAGGGGGATGTTCGCGTGGGGGCGGGGGAAGATCCAAAAAGGTGTATTGACGAAGCATCTTCTTGCGCCTACTGTTGCCCCATTTTGGGGCATTGCTTGGGCGGGCTTGCCCGCGACAAGTGCATAGGAAGCTCTGAGTCGTTCGGATGCTTCCCGTGGCATAGCGATGTACCGCCGTGATCGACGCCGCAAGCCGTGGATCACGAAGCAAAGCGAAAACCACGCTGTTCTCTTTGCATGGTCGGAGACGTCCGGGATGGACTGATTCGGACCAGCACCCGTAAGGGGGTCGCGTTGAAGCGTCTGTTCGAGGTCTTGGGCGTCGAGCATGTGCCCGCGGGGCACACGGAAAAGCTGGTGTCGGCCGTGGGCGGGCTGCTCGCGCTGAGTCTGCTGGCGGTGTTCCACGGTGCCTGGAACGGTTCGGCGGCCTCGGCCCTGCTGCTGAGCTCCATGGGGGCCTCGACCGTGCTGCTGTTTGCGGTGCCGCACGGCGCCTTGTCCCAGCCCTGGCCGCTGGTCGGCGGGCACACGCTGTCGGCCCTGGGCGGCATCGGCAGCGTCGCGCTGCTGGGCGACCCGGTGCTGGCCGCGCCGCTGGCGGTGGGCTTTGCCATCGCGTGCATGTACTACCTGCGCTGCATGCACCCGCCGGGCGGTGCGACCGCGCTGGCGGCGGTGGCCGCCGGGGCGTCGGGGCAGGGCATCGGCTTCGTGTTCGATCCGGTGCTGGCGAGCGCGCTGGTGCTGCTCGGCGTGGCCCTGCTGTTCAACTACCCCTTCCCCTGGCGCCGCTACCCCGCCTACCTCGCGCGCCATCGGGCCACCGCGCGCGCGGGAGTGAGCGAGGAGGACATTACCTACGCGCTGGAGCACGTCGGCTCGTTCGTGGACGTGACCCCCGAGGACATGGCGGACCTCTACCGCCTGGCGCGCGAGCACGCCAAGCTCGACCAGGATAGCCCCGAAGGGAGCGTGTGCTGCGTGGAGCGGGGCACGGGGGCGATCGGCCTCGCGCGCGGCCTGGAGCAGTGCGCCGAGGGGCCGGTGTTCTTCAAGGTGATGTCGCTGGCGCGCCGGAACGGCAAGCCGATGCTGGTGTGGAGCAAATACCAGGTGGACCCCGACAAGGCGCCGGCCGCGGACGACCCGCAGTCGGCCGAGCGCGGCTGAGCCGCGCCCCTGGGGCGGGGCCGGCTTCTACCGGTGCCCGTCGCCGCTGGTGGCGGCGGTGGGAGCAGGCGTGTGCAACGTTATCGACTTAAAGTTGCGCAAGGGGCTCACACTGCGCCATACGCAACGTTCGTCGGGTAACGCGGTCTAGGTCGCGCGACGGCTAGGCGGTCTGCCCGCCGACACGCTCCACTAGCAGCGCCTTTTGTATCCCCAACCAACCCCTGCGCCCCTGGCGCCGGCACGTCTCGGTGCATAGGCTGCTGCTATGTGCGGACGATTCTCCCAGGCGCCCTCGGCGCGCGAGCTGGCGGCGCAGTTCGATCTGGTGGTGGTGCCGGAGGACCTG
This sequence comes from Ectothiorhodospiraceae bacterium 2226, assembly GCA_013348725.1. Lineage (NCBI taxonomy): Bacteria > Pseudomonadati > Pseudomonadota > Gammaproteobacteria > Chromatiales > Ectothiorhodospiraceae > Ectothiorhodospiraceae bacterium 2226. Next base: position 1,401,802 of record CP054689.1, on the reverse strand, counting down.
CCGCCGCGCTACAACGTGTGCCCGTCCCAGCCGGTGGCGGCGGTGCGCGAAGGCGAGGCCGGACGGCGGCTGGTGCAGTTGCACTGGGGGCTGATCCCGCACTGGGCCAAGGACGCCAAGGCCGGCTACCGCATGATCAACGCCAAGGCGGAGACCCTCACCGAGCGGCCGGCCTACCGCGATGCCTTCCGGCGCCGCCGCTGCCTGATCCCGGCCAACGGCTTCTACGAGTGGCGCGGCACGGGCACGGGGCGCAAGCAGCCCTACTACATCCACCGCCGCGACGGCGGCCTGCTGGCGCTGGCGGGGCTGTGGGCGCGCTGGCGCAACCCGGCAGGCGAGGTGATCGACTCCTGCACCATCGTGACCACCGACGCCAACGCGCTGGTGGCGCCGCTGCACGACCGCATGCCGGTGATCGTGCCGCCCGAGCAGTACGGCCTCTGGCTGGACCCCGACTGCACCGACCCGGCGCGCCTCGCGCCGCTGTTGCGGCCCATCGACCCCGCGGGGCTGGTGGCCGAGCCGGTGAGCCTCGCGGTGAACAGCCCGCGCAACGAAGGGGCGGACCTTATCCGCCCGATCGAGCCCGACGCCGACGCGTGATGCGCGTGCCCCGCGCCGGGATAACGGGCGTGTATCGCGCACGGCATTAGGGGCGGGGTTAGCAATCAGCTTGTCAGCTTCCTCGCGCGGGTGACGGAGGCGCTGTTGGTGTCGTGCGGATGAAGTGTGCGGCGGGGCGCCGTGCTGAAGGGGGGAAGGCGGCCCCGGATGCGGGGCCGCCGGGCATCACTCGTCTTCGCCGAGTTCCGGGTCCCAGCCTGCCGCGCGGGCGCGCTCGATCGCCTCGCGGTGGACGCGCTCGTGGCGCTCGCGCATCTCCTCGGGCAGGTTCGCGACGCGAAAGCCGTACTCCGCCCACGCCGCGTGACACTTGTCCTGCAGCGCGTCGAGTTGATGCAGGCTCCAGCCTTCGCCGGTCTCCGTCTCGGGAATCAGGCCGAGTATCCACCCGTCCTTGATGATCGCGCCCAGCGACGTCATGCCGCCGTGCTTGTCGTTGTAGATGCCGGAATAGGTCTTCGGTTTCATGGTGCGATGGCCGTGTGCAGTGCGGCGCCCGAATGCGCGCGCGGAGGGGGATGCTAGCACAGCGTGCGCCTTCAAGCTTGCCCTGGCGCGATGGTTTGCGTTCGCCGTCGCGTAGCTCCGCTCCCTCGCTCGGGTCAGAAGGGGGACGCCCGCAAACCGCCGCGCCGTTTGTCTCCCTCCCTTGCGCCAGCGGGGGAGGGTCGGGGAGGGGGCCGCGCCGTCAGGCGCGGGATGGATGGTTCAACGCCGGCTTCGACGCCCCCCGCCTGCTGGCGCAGGCGGCCCTCCCCCTAGCCCCCTCCCACCTGCTGTGGGAGGGGGGATAACAACTGCGCGGTGCCTGCGGCGTGCTCACGCGGCGGCGATGGCGGCGCCGTGCCCATCTTCTGTTGCGTCAGCGGCGGACGGCTGCAAGCGGCCGCGCCGTCAGGCGCGGGGGGTTCAACGCTAGGCTCGACGCCCCCCCGCCTGCTGGCGCAGGCGGCCCTCCCCCTAGCCCCTCCCACCTGCTGTGCGAGGGGGGATAAAAATCGCGTGCGGGGCGCCGCGCTTCCGACAGATTCAGCGGCCGAGCTTCTCCAGCCGCGCGGGCTCGATGATCTCGATCCAGTAGCCGTCGGGGTCGGTGACGAAGGCGACGTCCTTGAGCGCGCCCTCGTCGGGGCGCTTCACGAACGGCACCTCGTTTTGGTCGAGCCAGCGCACGGCGGCGTCGAGGTCGGGCACCGAGAAGCAGATGTGGCCGAAGCCTTGCGGTTCGGCGTTGCCGTCGTGGTAGCGGAAGTCCGCCTGCGTCTCGGTGCCCCAGTTGTGGGTGAGTTCCAGGATGCCACGCTGTTCGAAGGTCCAGCGGGTGCGCGCGCCGGGGTCCTCGGGCGGCTGCTCGTCCTCCTCCAGACGCGCGAGGAAGTACAGCGAGAACTCGAGCTCGGGAAAATCGAGCTTGCGCAGCAGGCGCATGCCGAACACGCGGGTGTAGAACGCGAGCGCGCGCTCGGGGTCCTTCACGCGCAGCATGCTGTGGTTGAGGCGAAAGCCCTGCGTTTCCGGCGCGCGTGCGGGCTGCACGCCCGGCTGGCGTTCGGTGTCGAAGCCCATGGGATCTCCTTGATCGGTTCTGCTCGGCGCGCACGCGGCGCGCGCGGGTAACGTGTGCCGAAAAAGCCTATCACGCCCGCGCGGGCCTACCGCGCGTCGCCCCCGTTGCGGTGCAGGCGCGTGATGCTCTCGAGCACGCCGATCACCTCCTCGTCCGCCAGCGGCGGGCGACAGCGCACGCGGTTCCAGCACAGCAGCAGCTCCAGCGCGACGTCGGGGTCCACCCCGTGCCACAGCAAATGCCCCGCGAAGGAGGCGAGGGTGCTGTTGCGCGCGCCTTCGGCCACGCCCTCGCGCGCCAGGTCGCGCCAGTAGCTCACGGGGTGACCCAGGCGCCCGCCGCGGCCCGCCTCCCGCGCCGGCAGCCAGCGCGGCAGCGGCGCCAGCGCCACCGCCTCCGGCGCGCTGCCCGGCACCCACGCATACCAGCCGCCCGCGGGGTGGCGCGAGGGCGGCGCCACGATGTAGCCGCCGTCGCCGCGCAGGTCGATGCCGGGCGCGACGCCCGCGCGGTTATGTACCGGGCGCCCCGCGTGCGCGAAGTAGAGGTGCCGCCCGCCGCCGCCGGTGACCGCCTCCGCGGTCTGCGGCAACGGGCCGTAGGTGTGCACCAGCTCGGCCAGGCTGTCCTCGCCGCCGTGGCGCGGGTCGACGTCCACCACCACCAGCCCGGAGATCGCGCCGGTGACCACGCCGACGTTGGCCTCCGGCCAGTGGCGGTACCAGCCGCGCACCTCGTCCGGGTCGGGGTGCCGGTGCTGGAAGTCCTGCCAGCGCAGGATCGGGCGCTTGTCCCGCGGGCGCAGCGGAACGACGGACCAACCGCGTGCGAGATAGCCGAGTGCCGCCTGTTCGATGCGTGTGTCCATGGTCGCCTCGCCTGCCGCTCCCTCGGAAGGTCTGAGTAAATCCATCCTGGATATCTCAGACCACGCGCAGCGAAAAGCGCGGTTTCCGCTTCGCTTCGTGATCAACGGCTTTTAGCCGTCGATCACGGCGGCACCGTTTGTAGGTCTGAATCCATCCATCCTGGATGGCTCAGACCACGCGGAGCGAAAAGCGCGGTTTTCGCTCTGCTTCGTGAGCAACGGCTTGCAGCCGTCGATCACGGCGGCACCGTTTGTAGGTCTGAATCCATCCATCCTGGATGGCTCAGACCACGCAGAGCGAAAAGCGTGGTTTTCGCTCTGCTTCGTGAGCAACGGCTTGCAGCCGTCGATCACGGCGGCACCGTTTGTAGGTCTGAATCCATCCATCCTGGATGGCTCAGACCACGCGGAGCGAAAAGCGCGGTTTTCGCTCTGCTTCGTGACCAACGGCTTCCAGCCGTCGATCACGGCGGCACATCCTGTGCCTGTGTGCCTCTGTGCCTCTGTGCCTCTGTGCTGCGGGAAGCTCCGCATTGATCAGAGCTTGCCTTCAGTGATAGCAGAGCCCCGTACCGCGCCTCGACAGTGAGCACCCGGCGGACGACAGTTTGAGGGATCGCCAAGGGGAGCGCGGGCATGGATGCGAAGCGGCCGACGGGGGCGAGCGGCAAGGCGAGGACGGGCCGATGAGGCACCCGTGGGCCGTGTTCGCGCTGCCGCGCGTGGTGGTGGTGCTGGGGCTGGCCTCGCTGCTGAACGACGCGGCCAGCGAGATGATCGCGCCGCTGTTGCCGGTGTTCCTCACCCTGGTGCTGGGCGCCGGGCCGGCGGTGGTGGGGCTGGTCGAGGGCGTCGCCGAGGCCACCTCCAGCCTGATGAAGCTCATCGCCGGGCGCCTGGCCGACCGTGGCTGGCGCATCAAGCCGCTGGTGGTGGGCGGCTACGGCTTGTCCAACGCGGTGCGCCCGCTGATCGCGCTGGCCTTGAACTGGGGCTGGGTGCTGGGGCTGCGCTTCATGGACCGCATCGGCAAGGGGCTGCGCACCGCGCCGCGCGACGCCTGGCTGGCTGCCTCGGTCGCCCAGGCGCACCGCGGCCAGGCGTTCGGCTTCCACCGGGCGCTGGACCATACCGGCGCGATGCTGGGCCCGCTGCTCGCCTTTGCGCTGCTCGGCCTCGGCCTGGAGATGCGCGAGGTGTTCCTCGCCTCGGCCGTGCCGGGCCTGCTGGTGATCCTGCTGCTAATGTTCGGCACCGCCTCGCCGCCGGCGCCGCCGCCCAGCGCCTACGCGCCGCTGCGCTGGCGGGTGCTGGATGCGCGCGTGCGCGGCATGGTGGTGGCGGCCGGGGGGCTCGCGCTCGCCACCGCGCCCGAGGCCTTCCTGGTGCTTTGGGCCAGCGCGCGCGGGCTGGAGCTGGTGTGGGTGCCGCTGCTGTGGGCCGCGGCGCATGCGGTCAAGGCGCTGGTGGCCTACCCGCTGGGCGGCCTGTCCGACACGCTCGGGCGCCTGCCAGTGGTGCTGGGCGGCTGGAGCGCGCGCCTGCTGGTGCTGGTGGCGCTGGCGCTCGCGCCGCCGGGCGCGGCGTGGACCTGGGGGCTGTTCCTGCTATACGCGGCCACACTCGCCGCCACCGAGGGCGCCGAGCGCGCCCTGATTGGCGACTACACCCCGGAAGGCCAGCGCGGCACCGCATTCGGCGTGTACCACATGCTGAGCGGCCTCGCCGCGCTGCCGGGCGCGGTGCTGTTCGGGGTGCTGTGGGAGTGGGTGAGCATGGAGGTCGCGTTCCTCACCTCGGCCGGGCTGACCGGCCTCTCCGCGCTGTTGCTGCTCATCTTCGCGCGCCGCGCCGCGCGTGCACCGGGCTGAGCGCCGCGCTGCCCGCGTCTGATCACTGCATCGAGTGCAGCCCGATGATGTTGCCTTCGGTGTCGTTCACGATGGCGATGTGACCGTAGGGGCCGATCGCGAACTTGTCCTGCACGATGCGCCCGCCGTGTTCTGCCGCGCGCCGGGCCTCGACCGCGCAGTCCTCGCAGGAGAAATAGATCAGCGTGCCGCCGCCGCCCGGACGGACGCCGTCCATCTTGGACAGGGCGCCCGCGGCGCCTGTCCCGTTCTCCTGCATGGGGAAGGCCCACATCTCCATGTCGGCGTCGGGGCTGTCGAGCTTCTCGAGTTCGACCCCGAGCATGTGCTGGTAGAACGTCTTGGCGCGCGCCATGTCGTCCACGTAGATCTCGAACCAGATAACCGGATTGGCGGTTCGCATGATGTCCTCCCGGGTGTCGTGCATTGACCGGCGTTTTCACTATAGGCGCTGCGATCGGCGCCGGATCAGGCGCGGCGCACCAGGGCGGGGCGCACGCCAATCGGCGCTGCACCGACACGGTGCGCGCGCATCCGGTATTGATCCCCGCATGTGGCGCCAAGGTACCGCGACGGCGTGCCGGTGCCGGTTGGCCCCGATCTTGCTCCGCTTCGACTGAGCAAGAGAATCACTGTGCGTCGCTTGCTTCATAACAGCTTGGCAATGGGTGGCTAGGGTTCCGGTCCGCGGCGCGGATGGCTGGTCCGAGAGCTGCCGACCTCGCAGGAGGTTACACGGAGGGATAAAAGCCCGGGAGATCGATAGTGATTCTCCTTGCGCTTCGACGCCCGACAACCCTGAGGAGGGACCATGAGCCAGCGTCACCGCTACAACCCCGTGCGTCTGCTTACCGCCGGACTACTCGCCCTTACCCTCGGTCTGGGCGGCGCGGCCCACGCGAACGAGCGCGACAGCTTCCGCATCGCATGGAGTATCTACGTCGGCTGGATGCCCTGGGGCTACGGCGACGTCTCGGGCATCGTCGACAAGTGGGCCGAGAAGTACGGCATCGAGATCGAGGTCGTGCAGATCAACGACTACATCGAGTCGATCAACCTATACACGGGCGGGCGCTTCGACGGCGTCACCGCCACCAACATGGACGCGCTGACGATTCCCGCTGTCGGCGGGGTGGATACCACGGCGCTCATCGTCGGTGACTTCTCCGACGGCAACGACGGCGTGGTGCTCAAGGGCGCGGACAGCCTCGCGGCCATCGAGGGCAAGCGCGTGCACCTGGTCGAGCTGTCGGTCTCGCACTATCTGCTGGCCCGTGGGCTGGAGAGCGTCGGGCTGCGCGAGCGCGACATCCGCGTGGTCAACACCTCGGACGCCGATATCGTCGGCGCCTTCTCCTCGTCCGGCGTGCAGGCGGCGGTGACCTGGAACCCGCAGCTCAACGAGATGCGCCGGACGCCCGATGCCAACGTGGTGTTCGACTCGGCGCAGATCCCGGGCGAGATCGTCGATCTTTTGGTGGTCAACACCGAGACGCTCAAGGCCAATCCGAAGCTCGGCAAGGCGCTCGCCGGTGCCTGGTACGAAATCATGGGCATCATGCGCGAGGAGGGCGCCGAGGGACGCGCGGCACGCACCGAGATGGCCGAGGCGTCGGGTACCGATCTGGCCGGTTACGAGGCCCAGCTGGCGTCGACGCGCATGTTCTACAGCGCCGAGGAGGCCGCGGCCTTCACCGAGGGTGATCAGCCGCGCATCACGATGGACCGCGTGCGCCAGTTCGCCTTCACGCATGGCCTGCTGGGCGAGGGCGCACGCAACCCGGACTTCGTCGGCATCGAGTTTGCCGACGGCTCGATTCTGGGCAGCCCGGACAACGTGCGCTTGCGCTTTACCTCCGAGTACATGCGCCTCGCCGCCGAAGGCAAGCTCTGACGGGCCGGCCCCGTGCCCCGCTCACCTGCCGCCTACGCCACCGGAACGCTCCCATGAAGCGCTTGATCAATCGCCACCCGACGCGGCCGCTGAGCCTCGCTCTCGGTCTGTTGCCCTTCGTGCTGGTGCTGCTGGTCTACCTGAGTGCCTCGACGGCGCGCCTGGCCGAGAACCCCGACGATCGCCTGCTGCCCTCGCTGAGCGCGATGGGGGAGTCCTTTCATCGCCTGGCAACGGTGGAGAACCGACGCACGGGTGACATCGTGCTGTGGGTCGACACGCAGGCGAGCCTGTCCCGCCTGGGCCTCGGGGTGCTGATCAGCGCGCTGCTCGGCCTGGCGGTCGGCGTCGCGACCGGGCTGATTCCGTTCGTTCGGCGGACCTTCTCTCCCTTCGTGGCGGTGGTCTCCATGATCCCTCCGCTCGCGGTGCTGCCCATCGTGTTCATCGCCTTCGGGGTGGGGGAGCTGTCGAAGGTGGTGCTGATCGTGCTCGGCATCGCGCCCTTCATCATGCGTGACATTCAGCAGCGGGTGGAGGAGCTGCCCCGGGAACAGCTCACCAAGGCGCAGACGCTCGGCGCGTCGACTTGGCAGATCGGTTTGCGCGTGGTGCTGCCCCAGGTGCTGCCGCGGCTGCTCGACGCGGTTCGGCTGTCGCTGGGGGCGGCGTGGCTGTTCCTGATCGCCGCCGAGGCCATCGCCGCGACCGAGGGGCTCGGTTACCGCATCTTCCTGGTGCGCCGCTACCTCGACATGGAGACGATCCTGCCCTACGTGATGTGGATCAGCCTGCTGGCCGTCCTGCTCGACCTCACCCTGCGGCTCGCCACGCGCATGCTCTTTCCCTGGTATCGCGGGGGGCGGTCCTGATGAGCGCGATCACCCTCAAGCACGTGTGGAAGGAGTACGGCGATCAGGTGGTGCTGGAGAACATCAACCTGAACGTCAAGAAGGGCGAGTTCGTCACTATCGTCGGCGCCTCGGGCTGCGGCAAAACCACCTTCCTGCGCATGCTGCTCGGCGAGGAACAGCCCACCCGCGGGGAGATGCTGCTCGACGGTGCGCCGCTGCCGGCCGAGCCCGGCCCGGACCGCGGCGTGGTGTTTCAGAAGTATTCGGTCATGCCGCACCTGACGGCACTCGGCAACGTCATGCTGGGCGCCGAGCTGGAGGGCTCGCCGCTGTTCGGCCGCTTGTTCGGCCGCCGCCGCCGCGAGGCGCGCGCGCGGGCCATGGAGATGCTGGAGGCGGTGGGGCTGGCGCAGGCCGCGGACAAGTATCCGGCCGAGCTGTCCGGCGGTATGCAGCAGCGCCTGGCGATCGCGCAGGCGCTGATGAAAAACCCGAAGGTGTTGCTGCTCGATGAGCCGTTCGGCGCGCTCGACCCCGGGATTCGCAAAGACATGCACGCGCTGATCCTGGAGCTATGGCAGCGCACCGGCCTCACCATCTTCATGATCACCCACGATCTGAAGGAAGGCTTTTACCTCGGCACCCGGTTGCTGGTGTTCGACAAGCTGCGTGACGATCCCCACGCGCCGGGGGCCTACGGCGCGCAGATCACCCACGACATTCCGCTCGGGCACACCGAGCACGCGCTGTACCGGAACATCCGCACTGCCGTGGGCCTGCCGCCGGAGCCCGATGCCGATCATCCCGGCGGCCTGGCCGCCTGCGTCATACCAAGGAGCAAGAAATGAACTCGCAGACTACAGGAGAGGCGCTCTACAGCGAACTCGTGCCCGGCGGCCGTGCCTGGTCGATGGTCATCAAGCGCGGCTACAGCTTGCGCCTCGTCGACGCCGAAGGCGGCGCCAACGTCAGCATGCTGCTGTTCAATCCGCACAACCTGATCGAGCGCTACAACATGGCCGACGTGCTCAAGGCGCAGCACACCTTCAAGCTGACGCGCGGCCACATGCTGTACTCGGACATGGGGCGCGTCATGCTCTCGATCATCGAAGACAGCTGCGGTTGGCACGAGAGCGTGGGGGGCGTATCCGACGCGGCGCTGGTGCAACAGAAATGGGGCGAGGCCGACTACCAGCAGGCGCGCAACGCGTTCTACCGCAACGGTCGCGACCTGTTCCTGATCGAGCTCGCCAAATGGGGGCTCGGCAAACAGGATCTCGTGCCGAATCTCAATTGGTTCAGCAAGGTGTTCGTCGACGCGTTGGGCAACCTGCAGTTCGATCCGAACAATTCGCGCCCCGGCGCCGCGGTGACCTTGCGCGCGGAGATGGACACCCTGGTCGTGCTGAACACCGCCCAGCACCCGCGCGACCCCGCGCCGGATTACCTGCCCCGCCCGGTGCGCCTGGAGATCGCCCGCGCGGCGCCGGTGGCCGAAGACGACTACTGCCGTCGCCTGCGCCCGGAGAACGAACGGGCCTTCCAGAACACCGCCATTTACCACTGCCAAGGGTGAGCGCCATGAGCGGACCGAACATCATCAAGAGCCGACGCAATATCGAGGATGCGGTGTATCGGGAGGTGGTGCCCGGCGGCGACCCGTGGATGAAGGCGTTGAAGAAGGGCCAGACCCTGCGCATCCTCGATCTGGAGGGTAACCAAGCGGTCGATACCCTGTTCTTCAATCTGGCCGATCCGAAGGAACGCTACAGCGCCATCGACACGATCAACGCCCAGGGCAACGTCTACCTGAGCACCGGCACGCGGTTGATGTCGAACGAAGGGCGCGTGATGCTGACCATCACCGCCGATACCTGCGGTCGCCACGACACCCTGGGCGGCGCCTGCGCCGCCGAGTCGAATCAGGTGCGCTACGGCCTCGACAAGAAATTCATGCACAGCTGCCGGGACAATTTCCTCAGCATCATCGCCGAGCACGACGACTGTGGCATCACCAAACGCGACCTGAGCAGCAACATCAATTTCTTCATGAACGTACCGGTGACGCCGGACGGCGGCCTGAGCTTCGAGGACGGCATCTCCGGGGCCGGCAAGTACGTGGAGATGCGCGCCGAGATGGACGTGCAGGTGTTGGTGTCCAACTGCCCGCAATTGAACAACCCCTGCAACGCCTATAACCCGACGCCGGTGGAGATGATCATCTGGGATTGAGGCCCACACGCCTCGCCGCGGTCTCCACCGCGCGTGACGCCGCCGGGCGCCGATCCCGGCCCCTCGAGGACGACCTCGAGCGGAATGCCAAGCAGGCGGGACGCCCCGCCGACATCCGAGACACCCGCATGTTCAAAAAGGTCCTGATCGCCAACCGCGGTGCCATCGCCTGTCGCATCATCCGTACGCTGAAACGCCTCGGCGTGCACGCGGTGGCCGTGTACTCCAAGGCCGACGCCCATTCGCTGCACGTGGCGCAAGCTGACGAAGCGGTGTGCATCGGCGAGGCGGCGGCCGCCGAATCGTATCTGGTGGCCGAGCGCATCCTGGAGGTGGCGAAGCAGACCGGCGCCGAGGCCGTGCACCCCGGCTACGGTTTCTTGTCCGAGAATGCCGACTTCGCGGCTGCGTGTGAGGCCGCCGGCATCGCCTTTATCGGGCCGACCCCGCAACAGATGCGCGACTTCGGTCTCAAGCACACCGCCCGGGATCTCGCCGAACAGTGCGGCGTACCGATGTTGCCGGGCACGGGTTTGCTGCCCTCGGTGGACGAGGCGCTGGAGGCCGCCGAGCGCATCGGCTATCCGCTCATGCTCAAGAGCACGGCCGGCGGCGGCGGGATCGGCATGCAGTTGTGTTACGACGCCGCCGCGCTCAGCGATGCCTACGCGTCGGTGAAGCGGCTGTCGCAGAACAACTTCGCCAACAGCGGCATCTTTTTGGAGAAGTACGTCGAGCAGGCGCGGCACATCGAGGTGCAGCTGTTCGGCGACGGGCGCGGGCAGGTGATCGCGCTCGGCGAGCGGGACTGTTCGCTGCAGCGGCGCAACCAAAAGGTGGTCGAGGAGACCCCGGCGCCCAACCTGCCGGAGGCCGTGCGCGAGGAACTGTTGGCCACCGCCGAGCGCTTGGGGCGGAGCGTGAACTATCGCTCGGCGGGCACCGTGGAGTTCATCGTCGATGCGCGCAGCGGCGCGTTCTATTTTCTCGAGGTGAACACCCGGCTGCAGGTCGAACACGGTGTGACCGAAGCGGTGACCGGCGTCGATCTGGTGGAGTGGATGGTGCGCGGCGCGGCCGCCGACCTGCCCGATCTGGAAAGCCTGCGACCGGCGCCGCCGCGCGGCCACGCGATACAGGTGCGCCTGTATGCCGAGGACCCCGGCAAGAATTTCCAACCCTCGACCGGCATCCTCACCGAGGCGGCCTTTCCGCCCGAGGTGCGGGTCGACACCTGGGTCGAGCGGGGCACCGAGATCTCGCCCTTCTATGACCCGATGATCGCCAAACTGATCGTGCACGGAGCGGATCGCGCGGCGGCCCGAGATCGGCTCATCGAGGCGCTGGACGCGACGCGCTTGGCGGGGCTGGAGACCAATCTCGCCTACCTCGGCCAGGTGGTGCGCGACCCGGTGTTTGCCGAGGGCCGCCAGACCACGCGCTACCTCAATGGCTTCGCCTACCGCGCCGCGACCATCGAGGTGGTGAGCGCCGGCACGCAGACCAGCGTGCAGGACTGGCCGGGCCGGGTGGGCTACTGGGACATCGGCGTCCCGCCCTCGGGCCCCATGGACAGCCTGGCGTTTCGGATCGGCAACCGCTTGCTGGGCAATGCGGAAGGGACGGCGGGGCTGGAACTCACGGTCAACGGCCCGACCCTGAAGTTCAACTGCGACACGGTGATCGCGCTGACCGGCGCGACCATGTCGGCGAGCCTGGACCAGAAGCCCGTGCCCTATTGGCAGGCGGTGCCGGTGCGGCGTGGCCAGACCCTCAAGATCGCTGCGGTCGAGGGCGCCGGTGTGCGCGCCTACCTGCTGGTGAAGGGGGGGATCGAGGCGCCGATGTACCTCGGAAGCCGCGCGACCTTCAGCCTGGGCCAGTTCGGCGGTCACGGCGGCCGCACGCTGCGGCCGGGCGACGTGCTGCACATCAGCGAGCAAACGCGCGGCGGCGAGCGGTCGCTGAAGCCGGGGCTGGTGCCGGCGTACACCGACCGTTGGGAGATTCGCACCATCTACGGGCCGCACGGCGCCCCGGATTTTTTCACCGACGCGGATATCGACACCTTCTTCGCCACCGATTGGGAGATTCACTACAACTCCAGTCGCACCGGCGTGCGCCTGATCGGCCCCAAACCGACCTGGGCGCGCGAGACCGGCGGCGAGGCCGGCCTGCACCCGTCCAACATCCACGACAACGCCTACGCCATCGGCACCATCGACTTCACCGGCGACATGCCGGTGATACTCGGGCCGGACGGACCGAGCCTGGGCGGCTTCGTGTGTCCGGCCACGGTGGTGACGGCGGACCTGTGGAAACTCGGTCAGCTGCGTCCCGGGGACCGCGTGCGTTTTGTGCCGGTGAGCATGGCCGACGCCAACCGCCTGGAGCGCGACCTCGACCGGGCCGTCGCCGAGCTGAGCCCGGTCCGCGACGCAGCCGCGCCGATCGCCCTCGTCACGCCGGTGCTGAAGGAGAAGAGCGCCGCCGAACATCCGGTCGGCGTGAGCTACCGGCCGTCGGGTGACAAGTACTTGCTGGTGGAGTACGGGCCCCTGGTACTCGATCTGAACCTGCGCTTCCGCGTGCAGGCCCTGCTCGAGTGGCTGGCGGAGCAGCGCATCACGGGCATCGTCGACATGACGCCCGGGGTGCGCTCGTTGCAGATCCATTACGAGTCCAAGCAGTTGCCGCTGGCGCGCCTGCTCGACCTCCTCGAACAGGCCGAGGCCGAGCTCAAGGACCTCTCCGACGCCGAGATGCCCTCGCGCATCGTCCACCTGCCGCTGGCCTGGGACGACAGCCAGACCCGGCTCGCCACCGAGAAGTACATGCAGTCGGTGCGCAAGGACGCGCCGTGGTGTCCGCGCAACATCGAGTTCATCCGGCGCATCAACGGGCTCGACAGCGAGGAGGCGGTCAAGCGCATCGTGTACGACGCCTCGTACCTGGTGATGGGCCTGGGCGATGTGTACCTCTCCGCGCCGCTGGCCACCCCCGTCGACCCGCGCCACCGCCTGGTGACGACCAAGTACAACCCGGCGCGCACCTGGACGCCGGAGAACGCGGTGGGCATCGGCGGCTCCTATATGTGCATCTACGGCATGGAGGGGCCGGGCGGTTACCAGTTCGTCGGCCGCACCCTGCAGGTGTGGAGCCGCTACCACCAGACCCGGGAATTCGAAAAGCCCTGGCTGCTGCGCTTCTTCGATCAGATTCGTTACTACGAGGTCTCCGAGCAGGAACTGCTCGCCATGCGCGAGGATTTCCCGCGCGGGCGCGTGCACATCGACATCGAGGAGACCACCTTCTCGCTGCGCCGCTACAACCAGTTCCTGCGCGAAAACCACGCCAGCATCGACGCCTTCCAACAGACACAGCAGGCCGCGTTCGAGGCCGAGCGCCGGCACTGGATCGCCACCGGCCAGGCCAACTACGCCTCCGAGAGCGAGGCCGTGGCCGAGGAAGCCGACGCGCTCGCGCTGGCGCCCGATGAGTCGGCGGTGGAGAGCCATGTCCACGGCAGCGTCTGGCAGATCCCCGTGAAGGAGGGCGAACGGGTGCGCGCGGGCCAGCCGGTGATCGTCATCGAGTCGATGAAGATGGAGGTCACCGTCGTCGCCGACAGCGACGGCGTGGTCACGCGCGTGTTGTGCGCCGAGGCCGGCCAGGTGACGCCGGGTCAGCCGCTGTTGGTGATCGATACCTCACGCTCTGTAGCCCGTACTGCCTAGGAAGCGACCCATGCCCGATATGACCCTCAGCACGCTCAAGGCCGCCTACCGCGCCGGTGTCGCCACGCCGGCCGAGGTGGTCGCGCGCGCCGCCGCCGCGGCCCGCGCCGACACCCGCAACGGCTGGATCACCGTCCTCAGCGACGCCCAACTGCGCCCCTACATCGAGCGCCTGACCGCGGCCGACCCGAGCCGCCTGCCGCTCTACGGCATTCCCTTCGCCATCAAGGACAACATCGACCTGGCCGGGGTGCCCACCACGGCGGGGTGTCCGGACTATGCCTACACGCCGAGCGAATCGGCCTTCGTCGTCCAGCGCCTGCTCGACGCGGGGGCGGTGCCCATCGGCAAGACCAACCTCGACCAGTTCGCCACCGGCCTGGTGGGTACGCGCTCGCCCTATGGCCCCGGGCGCAACGCCTTCGATCCCGACTACATCGCGGGCGGCTCGAGTGCCGGCTCGGCGACCGCGGTCGCCTTGGGGCAGGTCAGCTTCTCGCTCGGCACCGACACGGCCGGTTCGGGGCGCGTGCCGGCGGCGTTCAACAATCTGGTGGGGCTCAAGCCGAGCAAGGGATTGCTCAGCACGCGCGGCGTGGTGCCCGCCTGCCGCAGCCTGGATTGCGTGTCGATCTTTGCGTTGAACGGTGCCGATGCGCAGGCCGTGCTGCGCGTGGCGCAGTGCTACGACCCGGCCGACGCCTACGCGCGTCCCGTGCAGGCGCCGCGCCGCGGGCGCGGTGCGTTCGCCGAGGCCGGTTTTCGATTCGGGGTGCCGCGCGCGGCGCAGCTGAGCTTTTTCGGCAATGCCGACGCCGAGGCCTTGTACCGGCAGAGCGTGGAGCGCTTGCAGTCGCTCGGGGGCGAACGGGTCGAGCTCGACTTCGAGCCGTTTCTCGCCGCCGCCCGGCTGCTCTATGAAGGCCCTTGGGTGGCGGAGCGCTACCACGCGATCAAGGACGTGATCGAGACGCGCCCCGAGATCCTTCACCCGGTCACGCGCGCCATCATCGCCGGCGCTGCCGAGTTCTCCGCCGTGGACGGCTTCGACGGCCTTTACCGGCTGGAGGCGCTGCGCCGTGCGGCCGAGGCGAGCTGGCAGCAGGTCGACGTGGTGGTGACGCCCACCGCCGGCACCATCTATCGGCTCGACGAGGTCGCGGCCGAGCCGATGCGCCTGAACAGCAACCTCGGCTACTACACCAACTTCATGAACCTGCTCGACCTCGCCGCGATTGCGGTGCCCGCCGGGTTTCAGTCGGACGGTCTGCCATTCGGGGTCACGCTGTTCGCGCCCGCCTTCTATGACGACGATCTGCTGCAACTCGGCGACCGCCTCCACCGCAGCGCCGGGCTGGCCCTGGGCGCGGGCGACGCGGCTCACCCTGCGCAGGCCCCGGCGCCGCCGAGCGGACGAGGCCGGGTGCAGGTCGCGGTGTGTGGCGCGCACATGGAAGGTCTACCGCTGAACCACCAACTCAGCGAGCGCGGGGCTCGCCTGCTCTGCCGCACGCGCACCGCGCCCGCCTACCGCTTGTACGCGCTGCCGGGCGGGCCGCCCTTGCGGCCGGGCCTGGTGCGGGCAGGCCACGGCGGCGAGGCGGTCGAGGTCGAGGTGTGGGAGCTGGCGGTGGAGCATTTCGGCAGTTTCGTCGCCGCCATCCCCGCGCCGCTCGGTATCGGCAAGATCGAACTCGGCGACGGCAGCTGGGTGCCAGGCTTCATCTGCGAGGCCTATGCGGCTGAAGGTGCCGAGGAGATCACCGCGCTCGGCAGCTGGCGAACCTTTCTTGATAAGGGCGCGTGTCTTCCGCCTCAGGCGACGGCCACGGCCTCGCGCTCATAGACCTGCGTGAGCCAGATGAAGGTGGTGGCCTGGTAGCGTTTGCTGAAACCGGCCGCGCGGATCCAGCCCTCGATGGCGGCCGGGCTGTGCGCATAGGGGCGAAAGTCCGAGCGCAGCAGCTTCATTCCCAGGGCGCCGAGGGCGATGCCGGCGCGCACGTACCAGCGGTCGCGCGGGTAGGTGAGGGCGATCACGCGGCGCGTGCCGGCCAGCGCGCGGTGCACCATGCCGTGCGCGTCCGGGTAGCAGCACACCACCTTGTCGAGCACGGTCACATCGGCCGCGCCTAGCGTCTCCTGCATGAAGTCGCCGACCACGTAGCGCGTGCGGTCGGCGAGGCCGCGCTCGCGCGCCCATTGTTCGGCCTCTTCGATCATGCGCGGCGCGAGGTCGATGCCGGTCGCGCGGCCCGCGCCGCGCTCGAGCAGCGTCTGGTGCAGGTGGCCGACGCCGCTGCCGATCTCCAGCACGTGGGCGCCCTGGTAGCCGGCCTGTGCCAGGCCCTCCAGCAACTGGCGTTGGGAAGGCTCGAAGCCGCGGCGCTCGAAGCGCTTGCGGTAGCGGTGCGCGAACAGCGAGAAGACGCGGCTCGCGGACTGGGCATGGGGGCAGCAGCAGGGCATGGAGACCCCCTGACATAGGGCGAAACGAGCGGGCTGTTCGAAGTCTAGCAGGGCCCGTCCTGCACCATGTTCAACCGCGCGGCGCCCGCGCCGCAGGTGCGTCGGCTATCTTCATTGAAGACCCTAATTGCCGACCAATCACGCCATGAATCGCCGCACACTTTCTCTGACGCCTGCACTGCTCTTGCTCCTGGTTACCGGCTGCGGTGGCGACGGCTTTACCAGCGAGACGGTGCAGGTCGGCGCCGTGTACCCCTTCTCGGGCGACAGTGCCGATGTGGGCGCGGAGATCCAGCAGGGGCTCGAACTCGCCCGCGACATCATCAACGGCGAGCACCCCGAACTGGACCTGCCGCTGGCCCCGGGACGGGGCCTGCCCGGTCTCGACGGGGCACCCCTGCAGGTCCTGTACGCCGACACCGGCGGCACGCCGGGCGGCGCGCGGGAGGCCGCGCGTAGCGTGATCGGCAGCACCGTGGCGCTGCTCGGCGCCTATCAGAGCGTTGCCACCGCCTCCGCCTCCGAGGTGGCCGAAACGGCCGGGCTGCCGTTCCTGAATCCGGAGTCCACCGATCCAAGCCTGACCGAGCGGGGGTACGCGTGGTTCTTCCGTACCACGCCCGACGATCGGACGTTCGTGACCAATGCGTTCGCGTTCATCACCGATCTGAACGCCGAGCGCGACGCGGGCCTTGCGCGCCTCGCCGTGGTGCACGAGGGCACCGGCTTCGGCCGCGGCTTCATGAACCTGGTGGAGGAGGGGGCGCCGCAATACGGACTGGAACTGGTCGGCGAAGTGGTCGCCGACGGTCTGCCGGACAACGTACCGGCCGGGGTGGCCGCGGTGCGGGCGGCGGAGCCCGACGTGGTGCTGTTCGCGGTGTACGAAGAGGACGCGGTGCGCTACATGCAGGAGTTCAAGCGTCAGGACTATGCGCCGCCGCTGATCTGGGCCAACGACGCCGGCTTCGTCTCGCCGGCGTTTCAGGAACGGCTCGGCGCCGATGCCGCCTACGTCACCTCGCGCGAGGTGTGGTCGGCGGCGCTCACCCAGACCAATCCGCTCGCCGCCGAGGTGAACGACCTCTACCGGGCGCGCTACGGGACCGACTTGAACGGCAACTCGGCGCGCGCCTTCATCGGCCTGCTCACCTTGGCCGAAGCCATCGACCGCGCCGCCTCCACCGAGCCCGACGCCATACGCGCGGCGCTGACGGAGACCCACATCCCCGCCGAGCAGCTCATCGTCCCGTGGCAGGGCGTCCGTTTCGATAGCTCCGGCCAGAACACCCTGGGCGACGGCATCGTGGTGCAGATGTTCGAGGACGGTTACGCGGTCGTCTGGCCCCACGCGCTCGCGCTCGAGCCGGTGGTGTTTCCGTTTCCCGCCTGGGGAGCGCGCTAGGACAGGGCTGAATGACGCGCTCTAGGCTTGCTCAGACCGCGCACCGTGTAACGCGCGTTAGCGCGCCGCCGTCGCGAGCAGCCGTCCGTCGGCTTGCAGCGTGATGCACGTGCCCAAGGGCGCGCTCTCGCGCGCCAGCACGCGCTGCAGCCACTCGCGCTCCGCCGGTGCGGCGCGATGCAGGCGAAAACGCCGCGTGCAGGTGGGCAGCAGGACCAGGCGCCGCAGGCGCCCGTCGGCGGGGTCGAGGGTGGCGAGATACAGCAGGCCGAGTTCGCCGCGAAACGCCTGGTAGCCGCCGATGCCCTCGTAATCGTTCAACAGGTCGCCGCAGCCGTACAGGATCAGGTGGCCGCGGTAATGCTCGATCCCCAGCGGGTGGTGCGAGGAGTGGCCGTGTACCAGGTGCACGCCGGCCGCGTCGATCAGGGCGTGGGCGAAGCGCCGGTGTGCCGGCGGGATGCGGTAGCCCCAATTGCCGCCCCAATGGAGGGAGGCGATCACCACGTCGCCCGGCTGCGCGGCGGCGCGCACCTGCGCCGCGATCGCCTCCACCGCGTCGCCCGACAGGTCTTCCAGGTACTGCACGCCCGGGCGCTGGGCGCCCGCCGCCCACTCGAGCGGCACGCCGCTGGTGCGCACGCCGTAGGCGAACACCAGCACGCGGCCCTTACCGGGGACGGCCAAGGCCCCGGGCTGCGCGGTGGCCACGGCATTGCGCCCCGCGCCGGCCACGTTGATCCCCGCCGCGGCCAGCGTGTCGAGGGTCTCGAGCAGGCCCGCCTCGCCCCAGTCCAGCACATGGTTGTTGGCGAGGACGCAGCAGTCGATGTGCGCCGCCGTGAGCACCGGCACGTTGGCCGGGTGCATGCGGTAGTTGATGCCCTTGGCGGCGGGCACCTCGTGGCGCGTGACGCTGGTCTCGAGGTTGATGATGCGCAGGTCCGGGGCGGCGGCGTCGAGCAGCGCCAGCGCGTCGCCCCAGGGGTAGGCGAACGGGACCGGCCGCGGAATCCGGCCGTGCACCTCTTCGGCCAGACGCAGGTAGTCGCGCGCATCGCCGATATAGGTCTCGTACAACTGCGGCGCGCTGGGATGGGGCAGGATCTGGTCGATGGCGCGCCCGGTCATCACGTCGCCGCTCAGAAACACGGTGAGTTCGGCCCCGGCCCGGGCGCTGGCGTGCTCGATGGATGCCATGCCCCTCGCTCCCTCCTCAGCCGGCGATCGCCTTGCGCACCGCGTCCTGGTAGGCGCGCAGCGCCGCGCTGACCGCTACCGGATAGGGCGGTTCGGCCGGCGCATTGGCCTGCACCGCGTCGGGCAGGCGCGCGATGCGCTGCCGGGCCCGCTCGCGCAGCGCGGTGAGCGGCGCCGCGGCCTGCGTGCGCCGCCCGCCCCGCATCACCGGTTCGAGCAGCGGGCGGCCGGGCAGGGGCTCGTCGGCGCGGGCGATGACGTCGCGCACGTCGCGGCCGTCTTCCTCGACGCGAAACACCTGTTTGCGCCCGGGCAGCACCGGTTTGCCGGTGGAGAGCTTCAAGCGTCCCTCGCCGGCGTACTCGCACAGCTTGTAGGCCATGTCGAGGTCGGGCGCGTCGCGCGCCACGCCCATGCGCGTGCCCACCCCGAACCGGTCCACCGGCGCACCCGCCGCCAGCGTCGCGGCGACCGAGTCCTCGTCCAGCCCGCCGCTCGCGATGATCTGCACGCGCTCGAGGCCCGCCGCGTCCAGGCGTGTGCGCGCCGCCTTGGCCAGCGCGACCAGATCGCCGGAGTCGAGCCGCACCGCGCGCACCCGAAACGCCGCGCCCAGGCGCTGGGCGAGCGCGATCACCCGGTCGATGCCGGCCAGGGTGTCGTAGGTGTCGACCAACAGCACGGTCTCCGGATACAGGCGCGCGAAGGCCGCGAAGGCGCCGCGCTCATCGCCGTGCGCCTGGATGTAGCTGTGCGCCATGGTGCCCGCCACCGGGATGCCGTAGCGCCGTCCGGCGAGCAGGTTGGAGGTGGCGGCCACCCCGGCGATGTATTGCGCGCGTGCGCCCTGCACGGCGGCGTCGATGCCGTGCATGCGCCGCGCGCCGAAGTCCATCACCGGCCGTCCCGCCGCGGCGCGCACCACGCGCACGGCCTTGGAGGCGAGCACGGTGGCGAGATGGACTTGGTTGATGACCAGCGTCTCGATGAGTTGCGCCTCCGGCAGCGGCGCCACCACCTCCAGGATCGGTTCGTCGGCGAACACCGGCGTCCCTTCCGCCACGGCATAAACCTCGCCGGTGAAGCGCAGGCGGGCGAGGCGGTCCAGAAAAGCCTCGCGGAACAGGCCGAGCGAGGCGAGGTAGTCGAGGTGGCGCGCCTCGAACCGTAGCCGCTCCAGTTGGCCGAGCAGCTCGTCGATCCCGCAGGCGAGCAGGAAGTTGCGCCCGGGGGGCAGGGTGCGCACCGCGAGGCTGAAGGCCGCCGGTTGGGTCAGGCCCTCCTCGAAGTAGGCCTGCAGCATGGTGAGTTCGTACAGGTCGGTGAACAGCGCCAGGTCGTGCGCGTTGCCGTTGCTCGGGTGCGTTGGGTTCTGCTCAGCGTCCATGCCGAGGGCTCCTCGCGGGGTGGCGTTCAGGTGGGCGCGGTGAGTTGCTCCAGGGTCTGCGCGTACAGCCGAGCGCCGGCGCCGCCGTGCAGGACGAAGCGCACCCGCTGGAGCGCCGTGCCCGCGCGCAGTTCGTCGATCACGGTCTGCAGCGCGATGCGCGCCGCTTCCTGCGCCGGATAGTCGAACGCGCCGGCGGAGATGGCCGGAAACGCGATCGAGGCGATGCCGTGCGCGCCGGCGAGGCGCAACGCATTGCGGTAACAGTCGGCGAGCAACTCGGCGGCCGGCTCGTCCTGCCCGTACACCGGCCCGAGACAGTGGATCACATGCCGATTGGGTAGCCCGTGGGCGCCGGTGATCACCGCCTCGCCGGGCCGGATGGGCGCCAGCGGCCGGCACTCCTGCGCCAGGCCCGGCCCGGCGGCGCGGTGCAGCGCGCCGGCCACGCCGCCGCCGCTGCGCAGCTGGGCATTGGCGGCGTTGACCACGGCGTCCACGTCGCCCTGCTGCGCGATATCGCCCTCGCGACACTCGAGCGTCGTGCCGCCGATGGTGCGCGTGCTCATGCGTCGCGCGCCTCGGCGCAGGCGATGCACAGCGGGGCGGCCGGGTCCAGGGCCAAGCGCCGTGGGTCGATGGGCTCCTCGCAGCTCACGCAATAGCCGTAGCTGCCCTCGTCGCACCGGCGCAGCGCCGCCTCGATGCGCCGCAGCGCCAGCTCGGCGCGGCGGCGGGTGTCCTGCGCCACGGCCTGCATCTGCAGTGCGTCCATGCGCGACAGGCGCCCGACGCTCTGCTGGTCCAGGTGCACGGTGGCGGTGGAGGCCTCGCGTGCCTCCTGCACGGACAGCAGCTCGGCGCGCGCCTGCCCCAGTAGGCGGCGGTAGTGCGCCACGTCATAGGTCTCGGTCATTCTGCTTGGCTACCTCGTCGGGACGTGCCTTCATCCTACGTCGCTCCCCGCGGCCTTGCCACGCCGCCCCGTTACCCCCGCCGGCGTGGCTCCTTGATCCGGAACTCGCGCTGGGTGCCGTGTGCGACCTCGTACACCGCGCCGTCGAAGCCGATGCGCGCCGGCCCGGCATAGCCGCGCTCGCAAGCCACGCGCAGCCGGCGGTGGTTCATCTCGATGGTGAGCCAGTGGGTGTGGTAGCGCATGCGCACCCGCAGGCGGCGCATCTCCTTGGGCAGGCGCGGGGTGAGCCACAGCACGTCCTCGCGTACCTCCAGGCCGGTATAGCAGCGCTGGGCGAGGTCGACGGTGCCCGCCATGGCGCCGAGGTGGATGCCTTCCGGGGTGGTGGAGCCTTGGATGTCGGCCACGTCGCTCTCCAGCGCCTCGCGAAACAGGCGCCAGGAGTGCTCGCGGTCGGCGCGCGAGAGCACCCAGGCGTGCACCACGCGGCTCAGCGTGGAGCCGTGCGAGGTGCGCTTGAGGTAGTACTCGATGTTGCGCGGGATGCTCTGCGGATCGAAGGCGTAGCCCAGGTGCGCGAAGCGGTGCGCGAGTTGCTCGGTGGAAAACAGGAAATACAGCATCAGCACGTCGGCCTGCTTACTCGCCTTGTAGCGGTCGGGCGCGTCGCCCTCGGCGCCGAGCAGCCGGTCCAGCCGGTGGATGTCGCCGTACTTCGCGCGGTAGCCGTCCCAGTCGAGCTCCTCGAGCCGCTCGTAGCCCTCGAATTGGCTGATGATGTCGCCGTCGTGGAACGGCACGTACAGGCGGCGGCTGATCGCGTCCCAGCTCGCCAGCTCCTCCGGCTCGACGTGCAGAGCCTCCAGCAGTTCCTCGCGCCGGTCGGCGCCGATCACCTCCAAGGCGCGTGCCGCGCACTCCAGCACCCAGGAGGCCATGACGTTGGTGTAGGCGTTGTTGTCGATGCCGGCGCGCTCGGCGTCGGGGTAGCGGGTGTGGAACTCATCGGGGCCGACCACGCCGTGGATCTCGTAGCGGTCGCGCCGCGCGTCGTAGTGCGCGAGGCTGGCCCACAGGCGCGCGATCTCCACCAGCATCTCGGCGCCGTAGTACTCCATGAACTGGCAGTCGCCGGTGCTCTCGAAGTAGTGCCACACGTTGTAGGCGATGGCGGCGTTGACGTGGCGCTGCAGGTGCGTGTCGTCCGGCACCCACTCCCCCGCGCGCGGATTGAGGTGGATCACCTGACTCTCGTCGCGCCCGTCGCTGCCGCTTTGCCAGGGGTACAGCGCGCCGCGCAGCCCCGCCGCCCGTGCCGCGTGGCGGGCCTCCGGCAGGCGGCGAAACCGGTACAGCAGCAGCTCGCGCGTGAGCTCGGGGATGCGCAGATTCAAAAACGGAAAGATGAACAGCTCGTCCCAGAAGATGTGGCCGCGGTAGGCCTCGCCGTGCCACCCGCGGGCCGGCACGCCGACGTCGCGGTCCACGGTGTTGACCGACACCGTCTGCAGCAGGTGAAAGATGTGAAAGCGCAGCACGAACTGGGTGCGCGCATTGTCCTCCATCGCGACGTCGCACCACCGCCACAGGTGCGACCACGCCAGGGTGTGGCCGGCGAGCAGGCGCGCGAAGTCGCCGGCGCGCGCGATGAGTTTACGGGCCTGCAGGCGCGGCTCGCTCATCGCCCAGTCGCGCGAGGTGTACAGCGCCACCACCTTCTCCACGCGCAGCGCGCGCCCCTCGCTGCAGCGCACGCGCAGGCGCTGGCCGACCCGCGCCGCCTCGGTGTACGTGCTGCGCGTGGCGGGCGCCGGGCGCTCGTCCTCGCCATGGAAGACGCGGGTGCGCGCCACCTGGGCCATCTCCACACGCGACTGCACGGTGCGCGCGAACAACTCGACCACCTCCTCGTCGAGCTCGCCCGCCTCGAGGACCTCCACGTGCCGGCCGTTCAGCGCCCGGTAGCGCGCGACGCCGTCGTTGCTGACCGCGCCGTCGAGCGCACTGTCGATCTCGATCTCGCCGGACCAGTTGTGCGGCGTCAGGGTCCACTCGATGGCGGCCAGGTGGGGATCGCCCATGTGCACGATGCGCCGGCTGAGCAGCGTCGCCTCGCGCCCGTCCGCGTCGCGAAAGCGCAGCTCGCGGGTGAGCACGCCGCGGCGCACGTCGAGCGCCTGGCAGTAGTCCAGCACCTCCACCTCGTCGAGATCGAACCACGCTGCGTCGGGGTGTCGAAAGCGCAGCACCAACCAGTTGGGCCAGTTGACCAGGTCCTCGTTCTCGACGCGGCGTCCGGCGATCTCCGAGGTGAGGCGGTTGTAGCCGCCGGCGAGGTAGGTGCCCGGGTAGTGCGCGCCGCCGGCGCGGGCCTCTTCCGCCGCACCCCGGGTCATGAAGTGCGCGTTGCCCAAGGCGCACAGCGCCTCGCGCAGCGGCTGCTGTGCCGGATCCCAGCCCCGGTAGACCAGGCTCCAGCTGTCGGTCTCGAAGGCGCTCACGGCGCGCCCCCGTCGAGGCGCTCGGCGAGGCGAGTTAGAAAGGCCTGCACCGCGTCGGTGTCGCGCAGGCTGTAGTGGGCGCGGGTGCCGTCGGGTGCCTCGCCCACCCGGATGCCGAACCCGGCGTCGGCCTCGTCCAGCGCGCGAAACGCGTCCTCGTCGGTCACATCGTCGCCGAGGTAGAGGGTGAGCGCCGCCTCCAGGTCCAGCGCCGCGCGCAGCCACAGCACCGCGCGCCCCTTGTCCCAGCCGACGTCGGGCTGCAGCTCGAAGATTTTCTTACCCGCCATCAGGCGCAGCCCGCCGAACTCGTTCTGCAGTGCGCGCACGCGGCGCTCGATTAACGGCACGTCGCTCGTCTGCGCCGCGCGGTAGTGCACCGCGATGGCATAACGCTTGCGCTCCACCAGCACGTCCGCCACGTCGGCCAGCGCCGCGCGCAGCGCCGCTTCCGCCGCATCCAGTGCCGACAGGCGGTGCTGCGCCTCGGGGTGTTCCTCGCGCAGGCCGTCGGGGCCGGCGATGTCGAAGCCATGGCTGCCGGCGTACACCAACGCGTCGAGGTCGACCATCGCGCGCACGTCGGCGAGGTCGCGCCCGCTCACGATGGCGACCGTACAACTGACGTGGCCGGCGAGCCGCGCGAGCAGCGCGCGCATCTCGGGTGCCAGGGTGGCCAGTTCCGGGCGCGCCACGATGGGGGTGAGGGTGCCGTCGTAATCGAGGAACAGGGCGAGCGGTCGCCCGCCGAGGTCGGCCGCCAGCGCGTCGAACTGCGCCAGGGCGTCCGGCGGCGCGTCGAGTTCGCGCAGGTCGCGCACTACCCGGTCGGCGCCGTGCGCGCGCAACTCCTCGCCGTGGCCGTTGCGCGCCACGCCGACCACCAGCGCGAAGCCTCCCGCGCGCCCCGCCTCCACGCCGGACAGGGCGTCCTCGACGATCAGCGCGCGCGCCGGCGTCACGCCGAGCTTCGCGGCGGCATGCAGGAACATGTCGGGCGCGGGCTTGCCGGGGAGCCCGAGGCGGTCGAGGTCGCGCCCGTCCACCTGGGCGTCGAACAGGTCGCGTACGCCGGCCGACTCCAGCACCTCGCTGCAGTTACGGCTGGAGGAGATCACCGCCACCTTGAGCCCGCGCGCCTTCCAGGCGCGCACCTGCGCCACGGCGTCGGGGTAGGCCTGGGCGCCCTGCTCGCGCAGCAGGGCATGGAACAACGCGTCCTTGCGGTTGCCCAGGCCGCGCACGCTCTGCGCCTCGGGCGGGTCGTCCGTGTGCCCCTCCGGTAAGGCGATGCCGCGTGCCTCGAGAAAGCTGCGCACGCCGTCGTAGCGCGGCTTGCCGTCCACGTAGCGCCGGTAATCGTGGTCGCTGTCGAACGGGCGCAAGTCCTCGCCCGCGCGCGGAGTGCGCTCGGCGAGGAAGGCATCGAACAGGCGTTTCCAGGCCCGCGCGTGCAGCGTGGCGGTCTGGGTGATGACACCGTCCATGTCGAGGATCGCCGCCTCGTAGGGCTCCGTCTGCATAGGCTCCTGCGCGCGCGGTGCGCCGCCGGATCCGACGCGAGCGGCCGGCGGCGCTGGGTTTTGCCCTGGGTTCTTGCTCAGAAGGGACCGAACCAATCCATCCTGAATGACCAGAGTTCTCTAACAGGTTAGACGGCGTCTGCGGGCGGGTTAGCCGGCGGCTGCCGGCGCCGAGCGGGCGCCGCCGGGCAGCCGCCGGGGCAGTACGATCTCGACGCACAGCCCGCCGTCCGCGCGGTTACGCGCCGTGATGCGCCCGCCGTGGGCCTCCACCGCGCGCCGCGCGATGGCCAGCCCCAGCCCGAAGCCGCCGCGGTGCCCGGCGGAGGCGGCCCGGTAAAACGGCTCGAACAGGGCGGTGAGCTCCGCGGCGGGCACACCCGGGCCGTGGTCGCAGACCGTCACCGTGTGCGCGTGCCCGTCGGAGGCGAGGCCGACCTCCACCGCGGTGCCGGGCGGGGTGTGCTGCAGGGCGTTGCGGATGACGTTCTCGAAGGCGCGGTGCAACAGCTCGGCACGCCCGCGGCTCTCGGCCTTCCCGTGGGGTGACAGCGTGACCCGCCGCTGCGCCGCCTCGGCCTCGAAGCGGGCGTCGGCGACCACCGCCTCCAGCAAGTCGCCGAGGTCCACCGGCGCCTCGGGCGAGCCCTGCACCCCGGCCTCCAGGCGCGACAGGGTAAGCACCTCGCCCACCAGGGTGTTCAGCCGTTCGGCCTCTTGTTCGATGCGGTCCAGGCTGGCGCCGGTCTTGGCCGGGTTCTGGCGTGCGAGGCCGACCGCCACCTGCAGGCGCGCGAGCGGCGAGCGCAGCTCGTGCGAGACGTCGTGCAGCAGGCGCTGCTGCGCGCCGACCACACTTTCAAGGCGCCCCGCCATGTGGTCGAAGTCGCGCCCCAGGTCGGCGATCTCGTCCCGTCGCCGACCGATGTCGGCGCCGACGCGGGTGTCGAGCCGACCCTCGGAGAGCCGGCGCGTGGCGCGGCGCAGGTGGCGCACCGGACGGCTCAGATACCAGGCGAGCCCCCCGCTGAACAGCAGGCTGGCCAGCAGCGCCACCGCGAGCTGGATGGAGAAGGTGTGCACCGGATCGGGCGCGGCGAGGCGCCGCCCCTGGCGGGTCTCCGCAGCGGGTACGAACAGCGTGTAGCGCGCGCCGTCCGGTGCCCGCACGGAGCGCACCGCACGGGTCGCACCGTGCTGTGCGAGCTCGGCTTGCGCCTGGGCCAGCGCCGCCGCCGGCACCCGCCGCCCCAGCACATCCTGGCCGCGCTCGTCCACCACCAGCACCGGCGGCGCATGCGGGCCCGGCCACTGCTCGAACAGCGCCCGCAGCCCGGGCGGCCCGCCGTGGCCGAGCGCCGCGGCGGCCGAGGCCACCATGAACTCGGTGCGCGGACTGCCGGCCAGGTCCGGCAGGGCGTCCAGGCGTGCCTGCTGATAGAGATGCACCGCGAGGCCGACCGCCAGGCTCAAGCCGACCAGGGTCAGCCAGAAGGCGAAGAAGATCTTCCAGAACAGGCGGCCCACCCGCTCAGTCGCCCAACAGTTGGTAGCCCAGGCCGCGCACGGTCTGGATGGGCGAGCGCCCGTCGGCGAGGCTGCCGAGCTTGCGCCGCAGGTTGCTGACGTGCATGTCGATGCCGCGGTCGTAGCGCTCCAGCGGGCGGCCGAGGCCCTGCTCCGACAGCTCGGCCTTGCTCACCACCCGCCCGGCGTGGCGCGCCAGCACCTCCAGCACGTTGAACTCGGTACTGGTCAGCTCCAGCGGCGTGCCGCCCCATTCGGCGCGGCGCTCGCGCGCGCGCAGCAGCAGCGGCCCCACGTGCAGCACTTCGCCCTCGGGGGCGGTGTGCGGTGCCGCGCGGCGCAGGATGGCGCGCAGGCGGGCCACCAGCTCGCGCGGGTTGCAGGGCTTGGGCAGGTAGTCGTCGGCGCCGAGTTCCAGGCCGACGATGCGGTCCACCTCGTCGCCCTTGGCGGTAAGCATCAGCACCGGCACCTGGCTGGTGCGGCGAATGGCGCGCAGCGCGTCGATGCCGTTCAGTCCGGGCAGCATGACGTCGAGCACCACGACGTCGTGGTGGCCCTCCACCGCGCGGCGAGCGCCCTCGGCGCCGTCGTGCGCGGTCTCGACCACGAAGCCCTCCGCCGGCAGGTACTCGGCCAGCATGGCGCACAGCTCCACGTCGTCATCTACCAGCAACAGCTTGCTCATGCATCGTCCCGCGTATCTCTCTGTCCGCATGGTGCCACGAGCGGCAGGGGCACAGAAATTCTTCCCGATCGGCGGCCGCTGCGCGCGTCCCTTTACAGTTCTTTACACAGCTTTACGCGCGCTATACCCACCTTGGCGCAGCGGGGCCGCACAATCGTTTCGCAAGGGGTGACGCCGCGGGGTGAGGCGGCAGCGCCCCGCGAGACAAGACTGATCGGGCCTCGCGCCCGCCACGGACAAAGGATGATGCGATGACCAAACGAAACGCTCTAATGGGTGCGCTGTTGAGCGCGGGCCTGCTGACCGTCACCAGCGGCGCCGCCCTGGCGGCGCCGCACGAGCGTCATGGCGCGATTTACCAAGAGCTTGCCATGGCCCAGCACGCACACGCCCACGAACGCGGCGAGCATCCGCGCGGCGCCATGCAGGGCAAGCGCGGCATGCAGCATGGCGGCGGCATGCGCCACCTGCTGCAGGGCCTGGACCTGAGCGACGAACAGCGGGCGCAGATCCAGGAGATCGTGCGCGAGCACAAGGGCGGCACCGGCGAGATGCGCCAGCAGATGCGCGAGCACCAGCAGGCCATGCGCGAGGTGATCACCGCCGACCGCTTCGACGAGGTGCAGGCGCGCGAACTGGCCAAGGCGCAGTCCGAGCGCATGCAGGAGATGATGGTGCGGCGCGCGCAGATGATGCACAAGATCCACGCCGTACTGACGCCGGAACAGCAGGCGCAGGTGGCCGAGCGTCTGGAGCAGTGGGGTGAGCACGGCAAGCCGCGAGGCGAGCGCCCGCGCGGCTGACAGGAACGAGACTGACCCGGGTTGCCCGGTTTGGGCGGCGCATGAAGCGCCGCCTTTTTTTTGCGCGCCGCGGCTCGCGTTTGGCGTGGTGCGGGCCATAGTTGAAGCGATAAACCTTCTTCCTCGCCTCGAGGTGCACCATGCTGCATCCCGATGATCGGCGCACCGCGCTGCTCGTGGCCAAGGCCCTCAGCCTGCTGGCCGTGGTCGTGGCGGTGTTCGCCCTGGTTGCGCGCCTGGTGAGCTGAGAGCCGGGCGGGACGCCCCTCCCGCGGCTGAACGTGCCGGAGTACCATCGATAGCCCAACGCACCGTTCAGCCGCAGGAGGGCGATTTGAAGACCTTGCATGCCTGGCTTGTTTTGCTCGTTCTGAGTCTCGCGGCGGCCGAGCTCGGCGCGGCGCAGCCCCCGCAGGAGCCGGCGCTGCCGTTCGTCGTGCAGCTCACGCGCACCACGAGCGACTTCGGCCACCGCCGCGTCATGCTGCAACTGGACAAGGTGCTGGACGACCTGGGTGACCACGCGGTGAACTTCACCGTGGTGGCCTACGAAGAGGGTATTCACGCCCTCCTGGCCGACAACGAGCAGACCGCGCAATTGGTGACCAAGCTCGCGCACCGCGGCGTGGTGTTCAAGGCGTGCCGCATCAGCATGCGGGCGTGGCAGCTCAGCGAGGACGACTTCCCGCTGGAGGTCGAGTTCATCGATGCCGGTGCGCCCGAGGTGGTACGCCTGCAGATGATCGGCTACCGCTACTGGCGGCCGTAGCGGCGCTTGCAGCCGGCCGGGGCCGCCGATGTCAGCCGCGACCGTGAGGAGCAAGCGAACGGCGCGACCGCGTCCCTCTCAGCCCTGGGGTGAACCCTTGCGCAGGCGCTTGAGGAACACCGTCATCTCTTTGCTGGCCTGCACGTCGCCGCGCGCCTGTGCCACGGCGATGCCGCGCTCGAAGGCCTCGGCGGCCTCCTGGGCGCGGCCGGCGCCGACCAGCGCCTTACCGTAGAGCTTCCAGGCGGCCGAGTACTGCGGGTCGTGTTCCACCGCCTTGGCGAGGTGCTCGGCGGCTTTGGCGTGCTGCTCCTGCTGCAGGTAGGCGTTACCCAGCCCATAACGCAGCAGGGCGTTGTCCTGGCCCTGGGCGAGCAGCCCCTCGAGGTTCTCGATCATGCCCATCAGGCGCTTGGTGCCTCGGGCGGGCGCTGCGCGACCAGCAGCGCCTCGTCACGCAACCCCTCGGCGGCGCCCGCGACCGCGCCTTCCTCCCGGTAGGCCAGCACGCGCAGCGGCGCGAACAGGCGCAGCAGCTCGTTGTCGCCGAGGCGAAATTGCGGGTTCGTGGGGCCTTCCTCGACCTCCGGGTCGCTGGCGCGCGTGCGGGTGTAGGTCTGGTAGAACAACAGCCCGCCCGGGCGCAAGGCCGCGACCAGCGCGGGCGCGAGGTCGCGCTCGAGAAAGCGGCTCACCACGATGACGTCGAAGGAGGCCGGAGCGGGCGGGGCCACGGTGACGTCGCGGATGTTGGCGTGCACTGTGACGCCGCGCTGGGCAGCGAGTTCGCGCACCCGTTCCACCGCCACCTCGGAGATGTCCCAGGCGTGGGTGGTCAGCCCGTGTTCGGCCAAGAAAAACGCGTTGGCCGCCAGGCCGCAGGCGAGATCCAGGGCGAGGCCGTGTTCGGGTAATAGGTGCGCGTGGTCGCGCAGCACGCGCGCCGGGCTGCCGAGCTCGCCGCCCTTGCGCCGGTAGCGCTCGTCCCACTTCTCGCGGATGTGGTCGCCCTCGTGGTTCATTTTCTCCAGTACGTCGCGGTGAACAGCACCAACAGGGTGAAGATCTCCAGCCGCCCGAGGACCATGGCCAGCGAGAGGAACCACTTGGCGGCATCGGGGATGTCGGCGAAATGCGCCCCCACCTCGCCGAGGCCGGGGCCCAGATTGTTCAGGGTCGCGGCGACGGCCGAGAAGGCCGTCACCTGGTCGAGCCCCATGAACAACAGTATAAGCATGAGCACCACGAACACCGCGATGTACACCGAGAAGAAGCCCCACACCGCGTCCACCACCCGGTAGGGCAGCGCCTTGTTGCCGATCTTGATGGGGATCACGGCGTTGGGGTGGATGATGCGCTTGAGTTCGCGCGCGCCCTGCTTGACCAGCAGCAGGAAGCGGATGACCTTCATGCCGCCGCCGGTCGACAGCGCACAGCCGCCGATGAAGCTGGTGAAGATCAGCATCACCGGCAGGAAGCCCGGCCAGATGTAGAAGGCCTCGGTGGTGAAGCCGGTGGTGGTGCCGATGGAGACCGCCTGGAACACGCCATGCAGCGCGGCGGTGGTCGGGTCGGCGAACACGCCGGCCCACCACAGATAGAGCACGGTGACCGTGGCCGAGACGCCGAGCACCAGCAGGTAGGTGCGCCACTCGGCATCGCCCGTGTAGGGGCGTACGCTGCGCGAGCGCCAGGCGAGGAAGTGCAGCGCGAAGTTCATGCCCGAGAGCAGCATGAAGATGATCGCCACCACCTCGATCATGGGGCGGTCGAAGAAGTGGCCCATGCTCGCGTCGTAGGTGGAGAAGCCGCCGATGGCCACGGTGGAGAAGGCGTGTCCGATGGCGTCGAAGGCTTCCATGCCCGCCGCCCAATAACCCAACGCGCAGGCGATGGTGAGGCCGAGGTAGAGGTACCACAGCGCCTTCGCGGTCTCGGTGATGCGCGGCGTGAGCTTGGTGTCTTTCATGGGGCCGGGCGTC
Source organism: Ectothiorhodospiraceae bacterium 2226 (assembly GCA_013348725.1). Lineage (NCBI taxonomy): Bacteria > Pseudomonadati > Pseudomonadota > Gammaproteobacteria > Chromatiales > Ectothiorhodospiraceae > Ectothiorhodospiraceae bacterium 2226. The sequence continues at coordinate 1,370,979 of CP054689.1, read as the reverse complement.
TCGGCCCGGTAGAGCTGCATGCCGCCGATGCCCAGCATGGGCAGGATGGCGACCGCCAGCACGATGATGCCCATGCCGCCCAGCCACTGCAGCTGCTGGCGGTACCAGCGGATCGCGTGGGGTAGGTTCTCGATCCCGCTGAGCACCGTGGAGCCCGTGGTGGTGAGGCCCGACACGGACTCGAACACCGCGTCGTGCACGCTCATGTCGGGGCGCTCGGACATCAGGAACGGCACCGCGCCGAACAGTCCCAGCACCGTCCAGAACAGCACCACCACCAGAAAGCCGTCGCGCAGGCGCAGCTCGGCGCGGTTGCGCATCACCGGCAGCCAGATCACGAGGCCCGCCCCGGCGGTGATCGCGAAGCCGATCAGGAAGGCCGCTACCGCGCCGTCACCGTAATACAGCCCGACCAGCGCTGGCGGCAGCATGCTGATGCTGAACAGCATCAGCAGCAGACCGAGGATGCGTTGAACGGGAGCGAAGCGGCGCATCAGATGAAGGTCACGCCGACCTGGAACAGGCGCTCGACTTCGCGGATCTGTTTCTTGTCCACCACGAACAGGATGACGTGGTCGTCGGCCTGGATCAGCGTGTCGTGGTGCGCGATCACCACCTCGTTGTCGCGCACGATGGCGCCGATGGTGGTGCCGTAGGGCAGCTTCAGTTCGTCGATGGCGCGCCCCACCACCTTCGAAGAGCGTGGATCGCCGTGCGCCACCGCCTCGATGGCCTCGGCGGCGCCGCGGCGCAGCGAGTGCACCATCACCACGTCGCCCCGGCGTACGTGGGCGAGCAGGGTGCCGATGGTGGCCTGCTGCGGCGAAATGGCGATGTCGATGTCGCCGCTCTCCACGAGGTCCACGTAGGCGCCGCGATTGATCAGCGCCATCACCTTGCGCGCGCCGAGGCGCTTGGCGAGCATGGCCGACAGAATATTGTTCTCGTCGTCGTTGGTCAGGGCGCAGAACACGTCAGTGTTCTCGATGTTCTCCTCCACCAACAAGTCGGCATCGGCCGCCTCGCCGAGCAGCACGATGGTCTTCTCCAACTCCTCGGCGATGGCCAGCGTGCGCGTGGTGTTGTGGTCGATGATCTTGACCTGGTAGTCGTTCTCCAGCGCCTGCGCGAGGCGTTTGCCGATGTTGCCGCCGCCGGCGATGATGATGCGCTTGTTGGGTTTGTCGAGGCGGCGCAGTTCGCTCATCACCGCGCGGATGTGCTTGCGCGCGGCGATGAAGAACACCTCGTCGTCGGCCTCGATGACGGTGCTGCCCTGGGGGATGATCGCGCGTCCGCGCCGATAGATGGCCGCCACGCGCGTCTGCACGCCGGGCATGTGGTCGCGCAAGGTGCGCAGTTCGTGGCCCACCAGCGGTCCGCCGTAATAGGCGCGCACCGCGACCAGCTGCGCCTTGCCGCCGGCGAAATCCAGCACCTGCAGCGCACCGGGGTGCTGGATCAGGCGCTGGATGTAGTCGGTGACGAGTTGCTCGGGGCTGATCAACACGTCCACCGGCAGCGCCTCGGCGGCGAAGAGTTCGGGGTGGCGCGTGTAGTCGGCGGCGCGCACGCGCGCGATCTTGGTCGGCGTGCGGAAAATGGTGTAGGCGACCTGGCAGGCGACCATGTTGGTCTCGTCGCTGGAGGTCACCGCGATCACCATGTCGGCGTCGTCCGCGCCGGCGCGGCGCAGCACGTCCGGGTGCGAGGCGCGTCCGACCAGGGTGCGGATGTCGAGCCGGTCCTGGAGGGCCTGCAGCGCGCGGGCGTCCAGGTCCACCACGGTGATGTCGTTCGCTTCGCTGGACAGGTGGGCGGCGAGTGAGGAGCCGACCTGTCCTGCCCCCAGGATGACGATCTTCATGCGTGCGTTTTCCTTAAGTGGCGCGGCGGCGCCGTCCCCGCGGCGGGTTGTTTACTTGTCGCCGTCCTTGCCTTCGCGCGGATCGATGCCCAGCGCGCGCAGCTTACGGTAGAGATGCGTGCGCTCGATCTTTACCGCCTGCGCCAGCTTGCCCACGCTGCCGCCGGCCTCGCGCAACTGGTACTCGAGGTAGGCGCGCTCGAACTGCTCGCGCGCTTCGCGCAGCGGCAGGCGGAAGTCTACCCCAAGCTGTCCGGCGACGGGGCGCGGCGCTTCGCCGAGCACCGCCTCCACCTCGGCCTGCGCGATTTCCTCGTCGCCGCCGGTGATCAGCAGGCGCTGCACCAGATTCTGCAGCTCCCGCTCGTTGCCCGGCCAGGCGTGGTTGCGCAGGCGGTTCTGCGCGCCGACGCTGAAGTTGCGATAGTGCAGGTGGTCACGCGCGGCGTACAGACCCGCGTAATAGTTGAGGAGTTCGGGCACGTCCTCGCAATGCGCGCGCAGCGGCGGCACCGCGATCGGCACCACGTTGAGATGGTAGTAGAGGTCGGGGCGAAAGGTGCCGGCCTGCACGGCCTGGGCGAGGTCGTGGCGGGTGGCGGCCACCACGCGCACGTTGAGCGGCACCGCCTCGGTGCCGCCGGCGCGGTGAAAGGCCCGCGCCTGCAAGGCCCCCACCAGCTTGGCCTGCATGGCGAGTTCCATGTCGGCGATGTCGTTCAGGTACAGCGTGCCGCCGCTGGCCTGTTCGAGCAGGCCGAAGTGCACGCGCTCGCCGTCCTCGCGGCCGAATAGCTCCAGCGCGGCGTTGTCGGCGGTGACGGCGCCGACGCCGACGTCCACGAACGGCCCGTCGGCGCGCGTGCTGTTGGCGTGCAGGTAGCGCGCGACCACCTCCTTGCCGGTGCCGGGTTCGCCCACGATCAGCACCGGCGCGTCGTGTTGGGCGACGCGGCGCACCTGTTCGCGCAGGCGCTGCATGGTCGCACTGCGCCCGAGCGGCTCCTGCGCCGGCTGGACCCGGCGCTTGAGACCCACGTTTTCGCGCGTCAGCCGGTCGGCCTCGAGCGCGCGCTCCATGGTCACCAGCAGCTTGGCCAGCGACAGCGGCTTTTCGATGAAGTCGTAGGCGCCGAGGCGCGTCGCCTCCACCGCGGTCTCCACCGTGCCGTGCCCCGACATCATGATCACCGGCGAGCTGGGGCCGCGCTCGTCCACCCACTCCTTGAGCAGCGTGATCCCGTCCACGTCGGGCATCCAGATGTCGAGCAGAATCAGATCCGGGCGGCGCGCGCGGCGCAACTCACGCGCCGAGGCGGCATCCTTGGCGGTCTGCACCTCGTAGCCCTCGTCCTCCAGAATCTCCTGCAGCAGGCTGCGGATGTCCGGCTCGTCGTCCACCACGAGCACGTACGGTGCACTCATCGGTTCTCCTTGGCCACGGCCGTGGCGGACTGCGCGTCGGGGGCGGGCGGCTCGCCCGCTTCGACGCTGTGGCCGGGCAGGCGGATCACGATGCACGCCCCGCCCGCCACGTTCTCGGCCCACAGCATGCCGCCGTGTTCCTCTACGATCTTTTTCACGATAGCAAGTCCGAGTCCGGTGCCCTTGGGCTTGCTGGTCACATAGGGCTCGAACAGGCGATCCATCATCGCCTCGGGGATGCCGGGCCCGGTGTCCTGCACGCGCAACTCGACGAAGCGGCAGGAGGCATCGCGCATGCAGCGCGTGCTCACCGACAGGCGCCCCTTGTCGGCGCGACCCATGGCCTCCAGCGCGTTCTTGACCAGGTTGTGTAACACCTGGCGCAACCGCCCGACATCGGCCTCCACGCGCGGCACCTTGGGATCCAGGTTGACCAGAATCTGCAGCCGCTCGTCGCCGCGGTACAGATCCAGCACCTCGTTCACCAGCGCGTTGAGATCCACCGGTACGGACTGCATGTGGGGCGTGTTGGCGTACTCGGAGAAGGCCTTCACCATCTCCTTCATGGCCTCGACCTGGGCCACGATGGTGTGCGTGGCGCGGTCCAGGATGTCCGCCTCGCGCGCGTCGAGCTGACCGAGGACCTGGCGGCGCAGCCGCTCGGCCGAGAGCTGGATGGGCGTGAGCGGATTCTTGATCTCGTGCGCCAGGCGCCGCGCCACCTCGGCCCAGGCCGCGTCGCGCTGCGCCTGGATGAGCGCGGTCACGTCGTCGAACACGACCACCTGACCCCCCGCCATCGGGCCCACGTGCGGCAGGCGCTTGCCGCGACACATCAATACCTGGCGTCCGCCGGAGCCGAACAGGGTCACCTCCTCGCGCCAGCCGTCGGCCGCCGCGGCGAGATGCGGCGCCAGCGCCTCCACGAAGTGGCCGAGGTACGGGTAGCGCTCGGCCAGTTGCGCCAGCGGCAGGCCCAGATGCTGGCGCAGCGGGCAGGCCAGGATGTGCTCGGCCACCGCGTTGGCGGTATGCAGCCGGCCCTTGTCGTCCACGGTCAGCACGCCGGAGGACAGGTGACCGAGCACCGCCTCCAGGTAGGTGCGCTGCGCCTCGGCCTCCTCCTGGCTGCGCGCGGCCTCGTCGCGCGCCATCGCGATGCGCCGCGTCATCTCGTTGAAGGACTTCACCAGTTGGCCGATGTCGTCGCGCCCGGACAGCGGTAGGCGCTTGTCGTAGTTGCCGGCCGCCACCGCGCGCGTGCCTTCGGCGAGGTCGCTGAGCGGGGCGACCAGGCGCCGCGCCATGAAGAAGGCCGCCCACACCGCCAGCAGCACCGACAGCAGCAACACCAGGGAGAGCGTGAGGGTGAAGCTGCGGATCAGGGGCTCGCGCAGGAACACCAGCTCGCGGTGTTGCGCGAAGGCGTTCTGCACCCCCTCTGCGAGGGTGTTCATGCGCGGCGAGACGGGATAGAGCGCCTGCAGCACCCGCGCCTCCCCACCGCCGGGATCGGCCACCGCGACCGCGACGCGCACGTGCAGGTCGCCCTCGCGCACCGGATCCAGGCTCACGTAGCTCGAGCCGGCGCGCAACTGCAGCAACACCGTCTCGTGCGGGCGGCTGGGTAGGATGCGCAGCGGATCCACGCTGCTGGTGGCGATGGCGCGCCCCTGGGCGGTGAACAGCGAGAGCTCCGAGGCGCCGCTGCGCGCGCGCAGCCCGCGCAGGGCCGGCGCGGTCATGCCGTCCGACAGCCCGCTCAGTTCGTCGCCGAGTTGTTCGGTCTGACGCAGCAGCTCGCGCATGCGGATGCCGAGCGAGGCGCGCGAGAGCTCGAGCGCGTCGTCCAGCGCGGCCTCGATGCGCACGTCGTACCAACTATCGATGGCGTCGTGCAGAAAGCCGAGCGAGAAGTAGTACAGCACCGACGCCGGGGCGCCGGCGAGGATCACGAACATCACCACCAGGCGCGCCGTCAGGCGGCTGCCCGGTTCGCGCCGCTTGTAGCGTCGGCGCAGGCGCACCAGGTTGGTCGTAATCAGACCGACCAGCAGCGCCAGCGCCGCGACGTTGATGCCCAGCACCAGCGAATACAGCCGACTGAACTGCTCGGAATTCTGCGTGGCCGCGCTCATCAGCCACAGCGCCGCCAACAGCAGGACGAGGAGCACCGCGAGGGCGCCGGCCTCCGAAAACAACCGCCTCAGGAGACGAAGCGCCATTCGTACCAGGCGCTGCTCATGCGCCATTGGGGCGAGAGGTAGGCCATGGGCCGCAGGGGCGCCGGCAGGGCCTCGATGTTCAGCGCGGCGCGCACCCGCCCGATATGCTCGCCGCTGCCGAGCAGTTTGACGTCCAGCAGCGGCAGGTCGCGGACGCGACCGAGTGCCTCCAGCGCCGGGCCGAGCTCGGCGAAGGTCTGCTGCGCGCCGCTATTGAGGTTCTTGACCACGTAGCGCTCGGTGAGGGCGTGGTGCTGGAGCTGATAGGACTGGGTGAGTTCGGCCACGATCTCGTCCCACCACCACCAGCGCGGGTTCACCAGTTGGATCTCCAGCTCGATGGTGAGCGGCACGCCCATGTCGAGCGCGCCGAGGGTGTCCGGGGACAAGGTGTAGCGGATGTCGCTGTCGAGGACGTAGACCCGGTCGACCAGGCGCATCTCGGCCCGTTCCACCACGAAACCGGGGGGCTCTTCGGCGAACGCCGGCGCCGTGAGCAGGGCGAGCCCCGCGAGCGTCAGCACGAGCAAGACCAGCGGGTGCCTCATGCGGTGGCGCCGCCCTTGCACAGACGCGCGTAGTAAAAGCCGTCCATCGAGTCTGCCCCCGGTAGTATCTGTCGCCCGGCGCCCGCCGGCGCGCCCCAGGCGGCATCGAGGGGCAGCGGGCGGGCCTCCGGATGCTGCGCCAGAAAGCGCGCGACCTGCTCCGCGTTCTCGACCGGCAGCACCGAACAGGTGGCGTACACCAGCATACCGCCGGGGCGCAGCAAGGGCCACAACCCTTCCAATAACTTAGCCTGTTGCGCGGCCAGCGCCGGCAGGTCCTCCGGGCGCCGCAGCGTCTTGATGTCGGGGTGGCGACGGATCACGCCGCTGGCCGAGCAGGGGGCGTCCAGCAGGATGCGGTCGTAGGGCCGCCCGTCCCACCACGTCGGGTCGGCCGCGTCGCCCGCCACCAGGTGTGCCTCGAGCCCGAGGCGCGTGAGGTTCTCGCGCAGCCGCGCCAGGCGCTCGGCGTCCACGTCCACCGCCGTCAGCGCGATGTCGGGGCAGCGCTCGAGCAGGTGCGCGGTCTTGCCGCCCGGCGCGGCGCAGGCGTCCAGCACCCGCTCGCCCGGCGCGGGGGCCAAGACGTGGGCCGCCAACTGGGCGGCGGCGTCCTGCACGGAGACGTCGCCTGCCGCGAAGCCCGGCAGGGCCTCCACGCCGAGCGGTGCGGCGAGCACGATGGCTTCCGGCGCGTGCGCGCCCGGGCGGGCCTCGATGCCGGCCGCGGCGAGCCGCGCCAGGTAGTCCTCGCGCGTGCCGCGCCGGGCGTTGACGCGCAGCGTCATGGGCGGATGGGCGTTGTTGGCCGCGCAGATCGCCTCCCACTGCTGCGGCCAGGCCTCGCGCAGCGCCTGGACCAACCAGCGCGGATGGGCCCAGCGCGCCGCCGGGTCGCGATCGACCTCGGCCAGCAGCGCCTCCTGCTCGCGCCCGTAGCGCCGCAGCACCGCATTCACCACGCCGCGCGCCCAATCCTTGCCCAGCGCCGCGGTCGCGCTCACCGTCTCGGCGACGGCGGCGTGCGCCGGCACGCGCATGTATGTGAGTTGGTACAGCCCCGCCAGCATCAGTGCCTCGACGTCGGCGTCGCGGCGCTTGAGCGGGCGGCGCAGCAGGCGCGCGAGCGCGGGCGCCAGGCGCGGCCGGTAACGCAGCGTGCCGTACGCCAGCTCCTGCGCGAGGGCGCGCTGGGCCGGTGCCAACTTGGCCAGTTGCGGGGGCAGCGCGGCGCTCAGGGAGCGCCCCTGGGCAAGGACCTCGGCGAGGCAGGTGGCGGCCGCGGCGCGCGGGTCGCCGCTCATCGTGCGTCCTGTCCGAGCAGGCGCCCGTGGAGCGACCGGCCGTGCGCGAGCGCGGCGGCGCTCATCGGCCGCTTGCCGGCCGGTTGCACCTCCAGCAGGCGCAACACCCCGGCGCCGGTGGCGACCTCGATGCCTGCCTCCCCGGTGCGCAGGATCTCGCCCGGGCGTCCCTCTGCGCCGCCCCCCACGGCCTCGGCGCGCAGCACGCGCAGCGGCGCGCCGTCGAGGGTGGTATGGGCCATCGGCCAGGGGTTATAGGCCCGCACCGCGCGCGCCAGGTGTTCGGCGCTCGCCTGCCAGTCGAGCCGTGCCTCGCCCTTGTCCAGCTTGGGCGCGTAGGTCGCCAGCCGTTCGTCCTGCGGCTCGCCGTGCAGCGGCCCCGCGGCGAGCGCCTCGAGCACCTCCAGCAGCGCTGCCGCCCCCAGGGGCGCGAGCCGGTCGTGCAACTCGCCGGCGGTCTCCCGCGGGTCGATCGGGGTGGCCACGCGCCGGAGCATGGCGCCGGTGTCGAGCCCCGCGTCCATTTGCATGATGGTGATGCCGGTCTCGGCATCGCCGGCCAGCATGGCGCGCTGAATGGGCGCGGCGCCGCGCCAGCGGGGCAGCAGCGAGGCGTGGATGTTGAGGCAGCCCAGGCGCGGCGCCTCAAGCACCGGCTCGGGCAGCAGCAGCCCGTAGGCGGCCACGATCATGGCGTCGGCGTTCAGCGCCGCCAGCGCCTGCTGGGTCTCGGCCTCGCGCAGCGTCGGCGGCTGGCGCACCGGCACCGCGTGCGCCTCGGCGAGCTGCTTGACCGGCGAGGCGACCAGGCGCCGGCCGCGCCCCGCCGGGCGGTCGGGCTGGGTGTAGACCGCGCACACCTCATGGCGCGAGGCGAGCAGCGCGTCCAGGGCGACGGCGGCAAAGGCCGGCGTGCCGGCGAAGATCAGGCGCAGGGATGACATCGGGAGAGCGACGGGGGGCCGTCAGAGCGTCTGACGACGCAGCTTTTCAAGCTTCTTGCGGATGCGCTGGCGCTTGAGCTCGGAGAGGTAGTCGACGAACAGCTTGCCTTCCAGGTGATCCATCTCGTGCTGGATGCACACCGCGAGCAGACCGTCGGCGTCGATCTCGAAGGGTTCGCCGTCGCGTCCCAGGGCACGCACCTTGACGCGCTCGGCGCGCTCGACGGTCTCGTACACGCCGGGTACCGACAGACAGCCCTCGTCCATCTGCTCCACGCCGTCGCGCCCCAGGATCTCCGGATTGATCAGGCACAGCGGCTGGGAGCGATCCTCCGAGACGTCGATCACGATCACCCGCTTGTGCACGTTCACCTGGGTGGCCGCCAGGCCGATCCCCGGCGCGTCGTACATGGTCTCGAGCATGTCATCGACCAGCGTACGCAGGGCCTCGTCCACCTGCTGCACCGGTTCGGCCCGGGTGCGCAGACGAGGATCGGGAAAGTGCAAGATGTTCAACAACGCCATGTGAAATCCGTCCGGGTTTACAAGACCATGTGCCGCCTATAGTACGCTGAGACGCGCCCGCCGACGCCCGCTCAGTTCGCGCCCCGCGATCTGCGTGGCATGCGTTGTGAACCGGCGCCGCTGCGCGGTACACTCGGTCCAAGCATCCAGGGGCAGCACCGCATGCATATTATAAGAAAGACCCGGCGCCGTCTGCCGCTGTTCGCGACGGCTCTCGCCACGCTCGCTTTGGCCGTCTCCGTGTCGGCCGCCGACGCACCGCCGCCCGCTGAAGCAACGGCGATGGCGCCCGCCGCCGCGCCCGAGCTGCGCTCCGACCCGCCCAATCGCTACACCGTGGTGCGCGGGGACACGCTGTGGGACATCTCCAGCCGCTTCTTGCGCGATCCCTGGCGCTGGCCGGAGGTCTGGCATGTCAATCCGCAAGTCGAGAACCCGCACCTGATCTATCCGGGCGATGTCATCACGCTCCGGTATATAGACGGCAAACCGGTCCTCGAGGTTCAACGCGGGCGGCCCGTAGTGCGGCTGTCGCCGGAGGCGCGCGAGATGCCGCGCGATGCCTCCATCGCGGCCATCCCGCTGGAGGCGATCCGCCCCTTCCTGAGCCGGCCGCGGGTGTTGAACCCCGGTGAATTGGACGGTGCGCCCTATGTACTGTCCATGGAGGAGGGGCGCTTCATGGGCGCGGCCGGCACGCGCTTCTATGCGCGCGGGCTGGCCGAGGACGTGGGGCGCTACACGGTGCTGCGCGAGGGCCAGGTGTACCGACATCCGGTCACCGACGAGGTGCTCGGGCTCGAGGCGCTGCACGTGGGGGACGCGCACGTGCAGCGGGTCGGCGATCCCGGCACGCTGCACATCGACAGCGCGCGCCGCGAGGTATTGCGCGGTGACCGCTTGCTGCCCGCCGAGGCCGATCCCTGGGATCACCGCTTCGTGCCGCGCGCGCCTGAGCGGGCGGTGGAGGGGCACATCATCGCGGTCATGGACGGCGTCACGCAGATCGGCCAGCACCAAGTGGTGGTCCTGGACCTCGGCGAGCGCGAGGGCATGGAGCCCGGCCACGTGATGGCCGTGTATCAGCGCGGCGCGGTGATGCGCGACGAGATCGCCAGGGAGAACGTACGCCTGCCCGACGAGCGGGCGGGTGAACTGATGGTGTTCCGCGTGTTCGATCGGGTGAGCTATGCCCTCATCATGCGGGCAAGCGGGCCGATGCGGGTGCTGGACAACGTGCGCATGCCCTGAGGGCGGTGGCGCGTTCGGTGGTCGGGCGAAGGGCGCTGCGGCGCCCTTCGTCGTGAGGGGCGTTGGATGAAGCCGGCAAGGGGGGCCGACGTGGTGGCGAAGGACCTGAACGAGTTGAAGTATTGGCTCGCCTTGTGGCGCGCGCCGGGCCTGGGTCCGGCCGGCTTCAGCGCGCTGGTGGAGGCCTTCGGCAGTCCGCGCACGGTCCTGGAGGCCGCCCCGGGTACGCTGCGCGGCGAGCCGGGGCTCTCCACCGAGTTGTTGAACTACCTGACGGCCCCGGACTGGGCGGGCGTCGATCGGGATCTGGCCTGGGCCGAGCAGGCCGAGAACCACATCGTTACGCTCGAGGACCCGCGTTACCCGCCCTTGCTGCGCGAGATCCCACGCCCGCCGCCCTTGCTGTACGTGTGCGGGCGTGCCGAGCTGCTGGCGCGCCCGCAACTGGCCATCGTCGGCAGCCGCAATCCCACCCGGCCGGGGGCGGACACGGCGCGCGAGTTCGCCCGCCACTTGGCGGCGACGGGGCTGGTGATCACCAGCGGGCTGGCGCTCGGCATCGACGCGGCGGCGCATCAAGGGGCCATGGAGCAGGGCGTCACGGTGGCGGTGGCCGGCACCGGCCTGGATCGGGTGTACCCGGCGCGCCATCGCGAGTTGGCGCACGCGTTGGTGGAGCGTGGCGCTCTGGTGAGCGAGTTCCCCGTCGGCACGCCGCCGATACCGGCGAACTTTCCCCGGCGCAACCGTCTAATCTCCGGTATGGCCTTGGGTACCCTGGTGGTCGAGGCGGCGCCGCGCAGCGGTTCGCTGATCACCGCCCGCCTGGCGGCGGAGCAGGGGCGCGAGGTGTTCGCGATCCCCGGTTCCATCCACAACCCCTTGGCGCGCGGCTGCCATGCGCTGATCCGGCAAGGGGCGAAACTGGTCGAGACCGCGCAGGATGTGCTTGAGGAGTTGGGGCCGCTGGGCATCGGCGGCGCGGCTGCCGCGGCGTCGCCATCGGGCGACGAAACGGCCCCCCAAACGCTGTCGGAACATGAGGATAAGATTCTGAATTGTATGGGTTTTGATCCGTCATCCGTGGATGAACTGGTGGTGGGCAGCGGATTGACGGCGCAACAGGTTTCCTCCATTCTTGTTTCCATGGAGCTCCGCGGCTTAGTCGCGTCCGCCGCGGGCGGCCGTTATTGCCGGGCCTGCGAAGGGGACACCCGATGATGAAAGAGAACGTGTTGGATCTCTTGATGTATCTGTTCGAGAACTACATGTCGGACGACGTGGAGTTCGATCCCGATCAGGACGCGCTGCGTGTGGAACTGCTCGAGGCAGGGTTCCATCAGGGCGAAATCACCAAGGCGTTCAAGTGGTTGGAAGGTTTGGCCAGTCTCAACGACGGCTCCATCGAGGGCCGTGCTCCGGCGACTACTACGGCCACGCGGGTGTATGCGCGCCAGGAGTGCGAGAAGCTGGATGCGGACTGCCGGGGCTTTCTGATGTTCCTCGAGCAGGTGGGCGTGCTCGATGCGGCCACGCGTGAGATGGTGGTCGATCGGGTGATGGCGCTGGAGGCGGACGACATCGATCTGGACCAGTTGAAGTGGGTCGTGTTGATGGTGCTGTTCAACCAGCCCGGCCAGGAGGCCGCCTTCGCCTGGATGGAGGATCTGGTATTCGACGAGATGGCCGGCAACTTGCACTGAGTTGCATCGACCCTCTCGCCCTTCTAGTATCAAACGCCCGCGTCAAGCGGGCTTTTTCTTAGTGGGCCTATGAGCAAAAACATCGTCATCGTGGAATCGCCGGCCAAGGCGAAGACCATCAAAAAGTACCTCGGCAAGGATTTCGAGGTGATGGCTTCCTATGGCCATATCCGTGATCTGCTGCCCAAGGAGGGTGCGGTCGACCCGGACAGCGATTTCGCCATGAAGTACCAGGTGATCGACAAGAACGAGCGCCACGTGGCGGCCATCGCCAAGGCGGTGGCCAAGGCCGACGCGCTCTACCTCGCGACCGACCCGGATCGCGAGGGCGAGGCCATCTCCTGGCATCTGTACGAGCTGCTCAAGGCGCGCAAGCTGCTGAAGGACAAGACCGTCGCGCGCGTGGTGTTCCACGAGATCACCAAGCGCGCGGTCAACGAGGCGGTGGCCCACCCGCGCGAGTTGTCCATGGATCTGGTCAACGCGCAGCAGGCCCGCCGCGCGCTCGATTACCTGGTGGGCTTCAACCTCTCGCCGCTGCTGTGGAAGAAGATCCGCCGCGGCCTGTCCGCCGGGCGCGTGCAGAGCCCGGCGCTGCGCATGATCGTCGAGCGCGAGCAGGAGATCGAGGCGTTCCAGACCCGCGAGTACTGGACCATCGAGGCCGACAGCAGCAAGCGCGGCCAGAACTTCTCCGCCAAGCTCACCCACTTCCAGGGTGAGAAGCTCAGCCAGTTCAGCATCACCGACGAGGAGCAGGCGGCGCGCACCGAGAAGGCGCTGCTCGCCGCCGCGGGCGGGCGCCTGGTGGTCAGCGCGGTGGAGAAGAAGCAGCGCAAGCGCAACCCCGCGCCGCCGTTCACCACCTCCACCCTGCAGCAGGAGGCCTCGCGCAAGCTCGGCTTCACCGCGCAGCGCACCATGCGCACCGCGCAGCAGCTCTACGAGGGCGTGGACGTGGGCGGGGAAACCGTCGGTCTCATCACCTACATGCGTACCGACTCGGTGAACCTCGCGCAGGAGGCGCTGGAGGCGATCCGCGCCCTGATCGGCACGCGCTACGGCACCGACAACGTGCCCGAGCAGCCGCGCCTGTTCAAGACCAAGGCCAAGAACGCCCAGGAGGCGCACGAGGCCATCCGCCCGACCTCGGTCGAGCATGTCCCCGAGTCCCTCGCCAACGTGCTGACGCGCGATCAGCACCGCTTGTACGAACTCATCTGGAAACGCGCCGTGGCAAGTCAGATGATGCACGCCACCATCGACACGGTGAGTATCGACCTCGCCGCGGGCGAGGGGAACACCTTCCGCACCACCGGCTCGACCATCGTGCACCCGGGCTTCATCGCGGTGTACCAGGAGGGCCAGGACGAGGTCGCCAAGGACGATGACGAGGGCCGCGTGCTGCCGCCGCTGCTCGAGGGCGAGCGTGTCGATCTGCTCGGGGTGCGCCCGCAACAGCACTTCACCGAGCCGCCGCCGCGCTACTCCGAGGCGAGCCTGGTGAAGGCGCTCGAAGAGCACGGCATCGGCCGCCCCTCGACCTACGCCTCCATCATCTCCACGCTGCAGCAGCGCGAGTACGTGGTGATGGACAAGAAGCGCTTCGTGCCCACCGACGTGGGCCGGGTGGTGAACAAGTTCCTCACCGAGCACTTCACCAACTACGTGGACTACGACTTCACCGCGCGCCTGGAGGACGAACTCGACGCGGTGTCGCGCGGCGAGAAGGACTGGGTGCCCTTGATGCGCGAATTCTGGGTGCCGTTCAAGCAGCTCACCATCGACAAGGAACAGTCGGTGCAGCGCAAGGACGTCACGCAGGAGAAGCTGGACGAGTCCTGCCCCAAGTGCGGCAAGCCGCTGTCCATTCGCCTGGGGCGGCGCGGGCGCTTCATCGGCTGCACCGGCTTCCCGGACTGCGATTACACCCGCAACCTTAACGAGTCGGCCGGGGAGGCCGAGCCGGAGGTGGTGGAGGGGCGCCAGTGCCCCGAGTGCAGCGGGCAACTGGTGGTCAAGTCCGGCCGCTACGGCAAGTTCATCGGCTGCGCCAACTACCCCGACTGCCGCCACATCGAGCCGCTGGAGAAGCCGCAGGATACGCACGTCGAGTGCCCCGAGTGTCACAAGGGCACGCTGCTCAAGCGCAAATCGCGCCAGGGCAAGATCTTCTACTCCTGCTCGGGCTATCCGAGCTGCAAGTACGCGGTGTGGAACGAGCCGCTGGCCGAGGCCTGCCCCAAGTGCAGCTGGCCCATCCTCACGCTCAAGACCACCAAGCGCCGCGGCACGGAAAAGGTCTGCCCGCGCAAGGAGTGTGGCTACGCCGAGCCGGTGGAGGCCGCCGAGCCGGCCGAGGTCGACTAGCGCATGGCGCACCCGTGGCAGCTGCGCCGCGCCGTGCAGGTCCTGCGCGGCGGCGGGCTCATCGCCTACCCGACCGAGGGGGTGTACGGCCTCGGTTGCGATCCCTTGGACGCCGAGGCGGTTACCCGCCTGCTGGACCTCAAGGGCCGCCCCATGGCCAAGGGGCTGATCCTCATCGCCGCCGCGCTGGACGCCCTGGAGCCGTACCTGCTGCCGCTCAGTGAGGCGCACCGCGCCCAGGTGGAGCGTACCTGGCCCGGCGCGGTGACTTGGCTGTTGCCCGCCCGCCCCGAATGCCCCGCCTGGCTGCGCGGCGCTCACGACACCCTGGCGGTTCGCGTGCCCGGCCATGCGGAGGCACGCGCGCTCTGCGCGGCGTTCGGCGGCGCGCTGGTGTCCACCAGCGCCAACCGCGCCGGGCATCGGCCGGCGACCTCGCCGCTGGGGGTGCGCCTGCAGTTCGGCGCACGCGTAGACTACATCCTGCACGCCCCGCTCGGCGGGCGCCGCGCGCCGAGCGAGATCCGCGACCTGCGCACGGGCGAGGTGCTGCGCGCCGGCTGAGCCATGCCCCAGGCTTGTCCTGGATCAAGGTGGCGCGGCCGGGCTCGGCTACCATCGCAGCTACTGAGCCGACCGCCAGCGCGCGGTGTAACCATTCGAGAGCGAGAGGGACCATGAGCCAACCCGACTTGAACGCCGTCAAGGCCTACCTGCTCGACCTGCAGGACCGCATCTGCGCCGGGATCGAGGAGGAGGACGGCGCCGCCCGCTTCATGGAAGACGCCTGGGAACGGCCCGCCGGCGGCGGCGGACGTTCGCGCGTGCTGCAAGAGGGCGCGGTCTTCGAGCAGGCGGGTATCAACTTCTCCCATGTGTACGGTGAGGGGCTGCCGCCCTCGGCCACCGCGCAGCGCCCCGAACTCGCCGGGCGCCGCTTCGAGGCCATGGGCGTGTCCTTGGTGATCCACCCGCGCAATCCTTATGTGCCGACCTCGCACGCCAACGTGCGCCTGTTCGTGGCCGAGAAGGAGGGCGCCGAGCCGATCTGGTGGTTTGGCGGCGGCTTCGACCTCACGCCTTACTACGGCGAGGAGGAGGACTGCGTGCACTGGCACCAGACGGCGCGCGCGGCGTGTGCGCCGCTCGGGGAGGGGGCCTATCCGCGCTACAAGCAGTGGTGCGACGAGTACTTCTACCTGCGCCACCGCGACGAGCCGCGCGGCATCGGCGGCCTGTTCTTCGACGACCTGAACGAGGGCGGCTTCGAGCAGAGCTTCGCCTTCCTGCGCAGCGTGGGCGATCACTACCTGCCCGCCTACCGGCCCATCGTCGCGCGGCGCAAGGAGACGCCTTACGGGGAGCGCGAGCGCGATTTCCAGCTCTACCGGCGTGGGCGCTACGTGGAGTTCAATCTGGTGTACGACCGCGGGACCCTGTTCGGGCTGCAGAGCGGGGGGCGCACCGAGTCCATCCTGATGTCGCTGCCGCCGCTGGTGAAGTGGCGCTACAACTGGCGGCCGGAGCCGGGCACGCCGGAGGCGCGTCTGTACGAGGTATTTCTCAAGCCGCGCGACTGGCTGGCCGCGGACTGAGGCCGGGGCGGGGCAGGCGGCGTGCCTGCCCCGCGTCCGATCTCGGCGCCTTCCACGAGGGGGCCCGGTTGGAGCGTCCTCAGAGGTTGCGCGCCTGCAGATAGGCCAGTTCCGAGACGTCGTGCCAGGGCACGACCTGGTCGCGGAACTGGGTGAAGGAGTCCCACACCTTGCGCGACTGCCGGTCGCGGCGCGCGATGCCGTTCATCACGTCCTCCGACAAATCGCGCAGGCGCTTGAGCACCGGGTCGGGGAACTTGCGCAGGTTGACCTTGTGGCGGTTCACCAGCTGGTGCAGGGCGCTGTTGTTACGCGCGGTGTAGTCGGCCAGCACGTCCTGGTTGGCGACCTTGCAGGCGTTCAGCACGATGGCGCGCAGGTCGGCCGACAGCGCGTCCAGCGCCTTCTGGTTGATGATGCACTCCAGCGTGGTGCCGGGCTCGTGCCAGCCGGGGTAGTAGTAGTACTTGGCCGCGCGATGCAGGCCGAAGGCCAGGTCGTTGTAGGGGCCGACCCACTCCACGGCGTCGATGGCGCCCGAGCGCAGCGAGGTGAAGATCTCGCCGCCCGGCAGGTTCACCGGCGTGCCGCCGGCGGCCTTGAGTACCTCCCCGCCCAGGCCCGGGATGCGCATGCGCAGGCCCCGGAGGTCGTCGACCGTGTTGATCTCCTTGTTGAACCAGCCGCCCATCTGCACGCCGGTGTTGGCCGCCGCGGTGGGCACCACGCCGAACGGGGCGTAGGTCTCGCGCCACAGCTCCATACCGCCGCCGTGGTACAGCCAGGCGTTCATCTCCTGTGCGGTGAAGCCGAACGGCACCGCCGAGAAGAACTGCGCCGCTTCGCTCTTGCCGGTCCAGTAGTAGCTCGCGCCGTGCCCCATCTCCACCGTGCCGCGCGCCACGGCGTCGAAGATCTCGAACGGCGGCACCAGCTCGCCGGCGCCGAACACGCGCACCTCGATGCGCCCGCCGCTCATCTCGGTGATGAGCTTGGCCAGGGCGGTGGCGCCGGTGCCCATGCCGGGGAAGTTGGCGGGCCACGCGGTGGCCATGCGCCAGCGGTGCTTGACCTCCTTGTCCTTGGCGACGGCGGCACCGGCCAGCGTGCCGCCGGCCAGTAGGCCGCCGGCCGACAGGCCCTTGATGAATTCGCGACGTTTCATGGAAGGTGCTCCTCGATACGATACGTGTTGGCTGAACAGTCCCTTCCGTGGTCCCTCGTGGGGGGCTCCGTGCCCCGTACTGGCGGGTCCGCCGCGTGGGCCGTGCCGCGGGGTTACACCGGCTCCAGCTTGGCGTAGGCCAGCACCAGCCACTTGCTGCCCACGCCCTCGAAATTGACCTGCACGCGCGCCTGCGGGCCGCTGCCCTCGGCGTTCAGCACCACGCCGTCGCCGAACTTGGCGTGATGCACGCGTTGGCCAAGGCGCAGCGGAAAGTCCTCCGCCAGGGCGGCGGCGCCGAAACCGCCACCCGCCGCCACCGGCCGGCTGACGGTCCCGCGTACGCGCACCTCTTCCAGCAGCTCCCCCGGCATCTCGGCCAGGAAGCGCGAGGGGCGCCCGTAGTTCTCGCGCCCATACAGGCGGCGCACCTCGGCGTAGGTGATGTAGAGGTGGCGCATGGCCCGCGTCATGCCGACATAGCAGAGGCGGCGCTCCTCCTCCAGGCGACCCGGCTCCTCCATGGACATCTGATGCGGGAACAGCCCCTCCTCCATGCCCACCAGGAACACCAGCGGGAACTCCAGGCCCTTGGCCGAATGCAGCGTCATGAGCTGCACGCAGTCCTCCCAGGACTCGCCCTGCGCCTCGCCGGCCTCCAGCGCGGCGTGCGCCAGGAACTCCGCGAGCGGCCCGCCGCCGGCGCCCTCGGGCGGCTCCTCGCCGGTGTCGACGTACTGGCGCGCGGCGTTCACGAGTTCGTCTAGGTTCTCCAGGCGCGCCTGCCCGCGTTCGCCCTTCTCCTTGGCGTAGTGCTCGCGCAGGCCGCTGCGTTCGATGGCCGCCGCGACCTGTTCGTGCAGCGCCAGTCCCGCCGTCTCCTGCGCCAAGCCGTCGATGAGCGCGAGAAAGGCGCGCAGGGCGTTGGCGGCCCGTGCGGCCAGCGCGTCCGCCGCCAAGGTCTGCAGCGCCGCGTCCCAGATCGAGACGCGCTGCGCGCGCGCGGTCTCGCGCAGCCCGCTCACGGTGCGCTCGCCGATGCCGCGCGTGGGCGTGTTGATTACCCGCTCCAGCGCGCCGTCGTCGTGGCGGTTGGCGATCAGGCGCAGGTAGGCCAGCGCGTCCTTGATCTCGGCGCGCTCGAAAAAGCGCAGGCCGCCGTACACGCGGTAGGGCACGCCGTGCTGCACCAGCGCCTCTTCGATCACGCGCGACTGGGCGTTGGAGCGGTACAGGATGCCGATCTCGTCGCGCCGCCCGCCCTCGTCCACCCACTGGGTGATGCGTTGCACCACGAAGCGCGCCTCGTCGAGGTCGTTGAACGCGGCATACAGGCGGATGGGCTCGCCCTCGCCGCCGGCGGTCCACAGGTTCTTGCCGAGGCGGTCGGCGTTGTGCGCGATGAGCGCGTTGGCCGCCGAGAGGATGGTGCCGGTGGAGCGGTAGTTCTGCTCCAGGCGCAGGGTGTGCACCGCGCGCAGATCTTTCGAAAAGCGGTGGATGTTCTCGATGCGCGCGCCACGCCAGCCGTAGATGGACTGGTCGTCGTCGCCCACCGCGAACACGTGGCCGGTCTCGCCGGCGAGCAGGCGCAGCCAAGCGTATTGGATGGTGTTGGTGTCCTGGAACTCGTCCACCAGGATGTGGCGAAAGCGCTGCTGGTAGTGCGCCAGCAGCTCCGGGTTGTGCAGCCACAGCTCGTGCGCGCGCAGCAGGAGCTCGGCGAAGTCGACCATGCCGCCGCGTTGGCACAGCGCTTCGTAGGCCTGGTAGATGGCCAGCATGGTGCGCTGGTAGGGATCGTGACCCGGCTCGATGTGCTGCGGGCGCAGCCCCTCGTCCTTGCGCGCGTTGATGTAGCTCTGTGCCTGGCGCGGCGGCCAGTGGGTGTCGTCCAGGTCCAGCTCGCGGATCACGCGCTTCACGGCGCGCTGCTGATCGTCGCTGTCCAGGATCTGGAACTGCTGCGGCAGCCCGGCCTCCCGCCAGTGCGCGCGCAGCAGGCGGTGGGCGAGGCTGTGGAAGGTGCCCACCCACATGCCGCCCGGCGGCATGCCCACCAGGCGCTCGATGCGCGCGCGCATCTCGCCGGCGGCCTTGTTGGTGAAGGTCACGGCGAGGATGGCGTAGGGCGACACCCCCTGCGCCTGGATCAGCCAGGCGATGCGGTGCACCAGCACGCGGGTCTTGCCGCTGCCGGCGCCGGCCAGGATGAGCAGGTTGCCGGGCGGGGCGGCGACCGCCTCGCGCTGGGCCTCGTTGAGCGGGTCGAGCAGGTGGGAGACGTCTTCCATGGGGGTCCGAGTTTAACAGAACCGCCTCGGAAGCTTTGCGGGATTCGGCGCGCCGGGATAGTGCGGCGGGGGGCCGGGGTGGCTCCGCTCGGTAGCGTCAACGCGGGCGGGGACGCCCGCCGGCGCGGATCATGAGCCCGCCGACCACGATCAGCCCGACGCCGCCCAGCAGTACGAAGCCCCAATCCCAACCGGCATGTGGTTCCCCGATGACGTGATGCAGCCCGAGGATCTGATGGTTGATCAGGCCTTCGATCAGGTTGAACAGCCCCCAGCCGAGCAGCAGCAGGCCCACGAACCAGACGCTGCTCGGCAAGGCCTCGCGCCGACGTGCAGCGGCCCACAGCAGGAACATGGCCGCCACGGTGACGAACCAGGTGAACGCGTGGAACAGGCCGTCGCCCAGCATATTGATGTGCATGGCCTCCAGCGTGTCGGGCGGCAGCACGCTGGAAAGCATCTGATGCCACTGCAGGATCTGGTGCAGCAGGATGCCGTCGAAGAACCCGCCCAGGCCGACGCCGAACAGTATGCCGGCCGCCGCGGCCTTGCGCCGGCTCGGATTAGGGTCCGAATTGCCCGCCATGCGCATCCTCCCTGTGCACGTCAGGGCGCGGTGCTGGCGCGCGCGCCCATCGCCCACTAAACCGATAAAGGTAGACCACCAGCCGCCGCACAACGGAGAGCCTATGTTCCTGCACACGCTGAAGTCCGAGGGCCTGGCCCATCTGTCGTACATGCTGGGCGCGGGCGGCGAGGCCGCCGTGATCGACCCGCGCCGCGACGTGGACGCCTACCTCGAGCTTGCCGAGCGCGAGGGCGTGCGCATCGCGTACGTGTTCGAGACCCATCGCAACGAGGACTACGTCATCGGCTCCGTGGACCTGGCGCGCCGCACCGGCGCCCGCATCCTGCACGGGCGCGACCCGGACGAGCCGTTCCGTTACGGCGAAGACGTGCGCGAGGGCGAGTGCTTCAAGCTCGGCGACCTGCGCCTGCAGGTGCTGGAGACGCCCGGTCATACCCTGAACAGCATCTCGCTGGTGCTGTTCGACGAGGCCACCGGCGAGGCGCCGGTGGGCGTGTTCACCGGCGACGCGCTGTTCATCGGCGACGTGGGGCGCACCGATTTCTATCCCGGGCGGGCGCGCGAGGTGGCGGGCCTGCTGTACGACAGCCTGCACAACAAGCTGCTCCCGCTCGGCGATCACGTGATCCTGTACCCCGCGCACGGCGCCGGCTCGGTATGCGGCTCGGGCATGGCCGACCGCGAGTTCTCCACCCTGGGGTACGAGCGCCGCCACAACCCGCGCCTGCAGCTCGACCGCGACGCCTTCATCGCGTTCAAGTCGCAGGAGCACCACTACAAGCCGCCGTACTTCGATCAGATGGAGCGCGTGAACCGCGACGGCGACGCCCCGCTGGTCGAGTTGCCGCTGCCCGCGCCGCTCGGCGTGGACGCCTTCGCCGAGGCGCAGGGCGAGGGCATGGTGGTGTTGGACGTGCGCAGCCCCGAGGCGATCGCGGCCGCCGCGGTGCCCGGTAGCCTCGGTATCCCGCTGGACATGATCCCCGCCTTCGTGGGCTGGTATGTGCCCTACGACAAAGACATCGGCCTCGTGGTGGAGGAGGCCGCGCAGCTCGAGCCGGCCGTACGCCACCTGGTGCGGCTCGGCTATCGGCGCGTGAGCGCCTGGCTGCGCGGCGGCATGACCGCCTGGGCCACCAGCGGGCGGCCCTACGACACCATTCCCGCGGTTCATGCGCAGGAGATCAAAGCGCGTACCGAGGCGAAGGCCGATTACACGCTGCTCGACGTGCGCGGCGTGGACGAAGTGGCGCAGGGCTACGTGCCGGGTTCCACGCAGCTCTACGTGGGGGAACTCGGTCGGCGGCTGGAGGAGGTGCCGGACGCCCGCCCCATTACCACCTTCTGCGGCAGCGGCCAGCGCGCCATCATCGCGGCCAGCGTGTTGCGCCGCGCGGGTTATCAGAACGTCGAGGTGGCGCTGGGCTCGATGGCGGCGTGCCGCGCCATCGGCTGCCCGATCATCGGCGGCTAGCGTGCGCTGCACCAAGCGAGCGCCTGCCATCGCCGGGCAATGGCGCGCGCCGCGCAGCGCTCCGCGGGGCTCACCCTGAACTGCGGGTGGGCAAGCAGCTCGTGCAGGTGAAGGGCCGCGGCGGCCGCATACGTGCCCACGCCCAATCGCTCGTAGGCGCGCATGGCGAGACCTAGACGACGACGAAGCTGCGCGAGCGAGGCGACCGAGGCGCGAGGCGCGGATCGAGCGGGGGTGGCGGGCATGGCAATCATCCTTGTGTGAGACTCGAGTAAATGATAAGCATTCGCATTGGTGAGTCAAGCAGCGGGAGCGGCGATGGCGACGCGTTCGGCGCGTGAGGTCCTGGCGGATCATCTGCGCCTGGCCCAGGCAGGCGAGGTGGAGGCGGACCTTGCGCGCAATTTCGCGCCCGACGTTGTGCTGCTGAGCGCTTACGGCGTGTTCCGTGGTCACGAGGGCGTGCGCCGGGCAGCGCGTCTGCTGGCAGCGCAGTTGCCCGGCGGCCGCTGGGAGTATCGCACCGTGCTGGTGGAGGG
Source organism: Ectothiorhodospiraceae bacterium 2226 (assembly GCA_013348725.1). Lineage (NCBI taxonomy): Bacteria > Pseudomonadati > Pseudomonadota > Gammaproteobacteria > Chromatiales > Ectothiorhodospiraceae > Ectothiorhodospiraceae bacterium 2226. Next base: position 1,349,161 of record CP054689.1, on the reverse strand, counting down.
CGAACTCGGATTCCTGGAGTGGGGCGGCCGAGGCACCGATGGCGTGCGGGTGGAGGATGGCGCCGATTCCTTTGTCATCCGCGACGGGCGTATCCGCGCCATGACCATGCACTACACCGTGTTGCCGCCGGCCACCTCCCGCTCTTGATCCGCGCCCGCGCGGGCACGGAAGGCCACGCTTGGCCCCGCAGCCCGGCGCACCGTCATTCGCTCGCCGGGTGCGCATGCAGTTTCGCTCTCCCTGCTGCCTCGTACGGCGCACACAGTCGGCGCGCGCGAAAAGCCCGCACGGTGCAGTGGCCTGACCGCTCTGCGGCGACGCCGAACCTGACAGTGACCACCGCCGCGGCCGACGAGCCGGCGTGCTCAAGGGCCTCGTGCAGTGCCTGCAGTTCCTGCTCGAGCGCTGCAGGGCGGCGCATCCAGCCGAGTTCATCCGTCAACCGCTGTCCTCCATACCCTTGCCGTCGCCCAAAACGGTCGCGCGTGGGGAGAAAGCTCAAGCAATAACGGTGCGCTTGCGGCCGGCGTGAATCGTATTCATAATTCGACGTCGATTCGCCAAAGGAATCGCCGTGGGCACCAAGGAGCGCAAGCAGAGGGAGTTCGCCGAGCGGGAGGAGCGCTTCCTGCGGGCCGCCGCGGAGTACATCCGCGAGGACGGTTTTCTGAATCTGCAGATGGCACGGCTGGCGCGGGCCTGCGACTACGCCACCGGCACCCTGTACCAGCATTTCACGTCCAAGGAAGACCTGCTGCTCGCGCTGGCCAACCGCCAGCTCGACGCCCAGGTCGAGGTGTTTCGCCGCGTCGAGCGCCTGCGCGCCACCGGCACCCGCGAGCGCATGTTCGCCATCGCGGTGAGCGACCTGGAGTTCGCGCGCCGGTTTCCGGACCACGTCAAGCTGCTGCACTACGTCCACACCGAGGCGGTGTGGGAGAACACCTCGCCCGCGCGCCGCCGCACAGCCTTGGCCGCCGGCGAGCCCATCGGCGAGATCGTCACCGGCATCATCCGCGAGGCGCTGGCGCGTGGCGAGTTGGACAGCCGGGGACTCTCGCCCATGGAGTTGGCCTGCGGCCCCTGGAGCGTGAGCGAGGGAATGCATGCGCTGTCGCACGTGCAAGGTCTATTCGAGTCCCTGCAGATCGACAACCCTGAGCGGCTCCTGTTCCAACAGGTGCAGACCTATTTGAACGGCATGGGTTGGCGGCCCCTGGCCGACCTGGAGGACGCGGCCGCTACCGAAGCCTTGGTGGCACGCCTGCGCACCGCGCTGGCGGACGATGACGGGCCGCGGCAGTCGAGCCCGCGAGTGTAGGAAACGATGATGAACAAGCGCATGATCCTGATGCTGCTCGGTGTGGGCGTGGTGTTCGGGGGCATCTTCGGCTTCAAGGCGTTCGTGAACGCCATGATCACCGAGGTGTTCGACACCATGCCGCCGCCGACCGCGACCATCACCGCGGCCGAGGCGCGCGAAGTGACCTGGACGCGCCGCCTCGAGGCGGTGGGCAGCTTCGCGCCGGTCGAGGGCGCCATGCTCACGGCCGAGGTGGGCGGCATCGTGCGCGAGATCCGCTTTCAGAGCGGCAGCGCCGTGGAGGCGGGTGCGGAACTGGTGGTGCTCGACTCCGAGAGCGACCGCGCTCGGCTCGCCAGCCTGGAGGCCGCGCAGCGGCTGGCGCAGACCGAGCTGCGCCGCGCGCGGCGCCTGGTGGAGGCGAACACGGTGACCGAGGCCGAGCTGCAGCGTGCCGAGAGCGAGTTCGAACAGGCGAACGCGGCGGTGGCCGAGCAGCGCGCGCGCATCCGGCAGAAGACGGTGCGGGCCCCGTTCGCGGGCGCGGTGGGCATCCGCCGCGTGAACGTCGGTCAGTACGTCTCGCCGGGCGATCCGGTGGTGTCGCTGCAGACCGTCGATCCCATCTACCTCAACTTCAGCGTGCCCGAGCGCCGCGTGGGCGACATCCACCCGGGCCAGGCGCTCGAGGTGCGCGTCGATGCGCGCGCGGCGGTGTGGCAGGGCACGGTGAGCGCGGTGGAGCCCGCGGTCAGCGCGGCCACGCGCACCTTCGAGGTTCAGGCGCAGGTCGCGAACCCGGACGGGGCGTTGCGCGCCGGGATGTTCGGGCGCGTGAGCCTGCCCCTCGGCGCGCCGGAGACCGTGGTCACCGTGCCGCTCAGTGCGGTGCGCTTCAGTCCCTACGGCGACGCGGTGTGGATCGTCGCCGAAGATGCCGAGGGCGTGCTGCGCGTCACCCAGCGCTTCGTGCAGACCGGCGCCCGGCGCGGCGATCTGGTGGAGGTGCGCGCCGGCCTCGCGCCCGGTACGCGCGTGGCCACCAGCGGACTGCTCAAGCTGCGTAACGACGCCGCGGTGCTCGTCAGCGACGACCCCGCCGTGCAGCCCGGCATGAACCCCGACGCTCGTCCCGACAACGCCTGACGCCGCCCATGCGCTTCACCGACATCTTCATTCGCAAGCCGGTGCTGGCCACGGTGGTCAGCCTGTTCATCCTGCTGCTCGGTATCCGCGCCGCGTTCGACCTCAACGTGCGCCAGTTCCCCGAGGTGAAGAATGCGGTGGTGACGGTGAGCACGGCCTATATCGGCGCCGACGCCGATCTCATCCAGGGTTTCATCACCACCCCGCTGGAGCGCGAGATCGCCGCCGCCGAAGGCATCGATTACATCACCTCCACCAGCGTGGCGGGGGTGAGCATCGTCACCGCCCACCTGCGCCTGGACTACGACCCCAACGAGGCGCTCACCCAGATCGCCGCGCAGGTGAACAAGGTGCGCTCGGATCTACCGGAGGACGCCGAGGAGCCGGTGATCGATCTGTCGGTCGGCGAGACCATCGCCGCGATGTACATGAGCTTCTACTCGGAACTCTTGGACAACAACCAGATCACCGATTACCTGGTGCGGGTGGTCGAGCCGCAACTGTCGACCATTCCCGGCGTGCAGCGCGCCGAGATCCTCGGCGACCGCACCTTCGCCATGCGCGTGTGGCTCGACCCCGAGCGCATGGCCGCGCAGGGCGTCACCGGCGCCGACGTGAGCCGCGCGCTGCGCGCCCAGAACGTGCTGTCGGCGGTGGGGCGCACCAAGGGCGACTCGGTCAGCATCGACCTGCGGGCGAGCACCGATCTGCACAGCCCCGAGCAGTTCGAGCAACTGGTGGTGCGCAGCGAGGCCGGCGCCATCGTGCGCCTGATCGACATCGCGGAGGTCGAACTGGGCGCCGAGAACTACGACGTCTCGGTGAGCTTCAACGGCCAGTCGGCCACCTTCATCGGCGTCGAGGTGGCCCCCGACGCCAACGTCCTGGACGTGATCGCCGAGGTGCGCGAGGTCTGGCGTACCCGGATCGCGCCCGAGTTCCCGCAAGGGCTTGCGGGCGAGATCGTGTACGACTCCACGCGCTACATCCAGAGCGCTATCGACGAGGTGCTGTTCACCATCGTGCTCGCGCTGGTGATCGTGGTGGGGGTGATCTACCTCTTCCTGGGTTCGCTGCGCAGCGTGCTCATTCCCGCGCTGGCGGTGCCGCTGGCGCTGATCGGCACGATGTTCCTGATGTTCCTGATGGGGTTCTCGCTCAACCTGCTCACCCTGCTCGCCATGGTGCTGGCGATCGGCATCGTAGTCGACGATGCCATCATCATGGTGGAGAACATCCACCGCCACATCGAGGAGGGCATGCGCCCGTTCGATGCCGCGCTGCGCGGGGCGCGCGAACTGGCCTGGCCGATCGTGGCGATGTCCACCACGTTGGTGGCGGTGTTCCTGCCCATCGCGTTCGTGGGCGGGATTACCGGCACGCTGTTCATCGAGTTCGCCTTCACCCTGGCCGCCTCGGTGATCATCTCCGGCCTGGTCGCGCTAACGCTCTCGCCCATGCTGAGCGCCCGCTTGCTGAAGTCGCGCGCCGAGGGGCGCCAGCCGCGGCTGGAGGCGTGGCTGGATGCGCGCTTCGACGGCCTGCGCCACCGCTATCAGCGCCGCCTGCACGGCGCGCTGAACGACAAGCACGTGGTGCTCACCTTCGGCCTGATCGTGCTGGCCTCGACCTACTTCCTGTTCATCACCAGCCCGAGCGAACTGGAGCCCGCCGAGGATCAGGGCTTCGTGTTCTCCATCGCCGAGGCCGACGCGCCCACCACCCTCGACCACCTGGAGCGCAACACCGCGGTGATGAACCGCTACCTCGACGAGATCCCCGAGTTGGAGAACGTGTTCATCGTCAACGGCTTCGGCGGCGCGGGCGCCGGCAGCACCAACGCCGCGATCGCGGGGTTCGTGCTCGCGCCCTGGGATCAACGCTCGCGCAGCACCGCCGAGATCCTGCAGGAGGACCTGCAGCCGCGCCTCGATCGGATTCCCGGCCTGAGCGTCTTCGCACTGGTGCCGCCCTCGCTGCCGGGGGCGGGCGGCGGTCCGCCGATCGAGTACGTGATCCGCAGCACCGAACCGGCCGAGAGCCTGGTGGAGGTCGCCCAGGAGATGGTGGGCCGCGCCATGGCGAGCGGACGCTTCATCTTCATCGACGGCGACCTCAAGATCGACATGCCGCGCACCGAGATCCGCATCGACCGCGACAAGGCGGCCCTGATGGGGGTGGACATGCAGACGCTGTCGGCCGATCTCGCCTCGCTGTTCTCGGGCGCGCCCGCCGGGCGGTTCTCGCTGGAGAACCGCTCCTACCGCGTGATCCCGCAGCTCGAGCGCGTGCAGCGGCTCAACCCCGACCAGATCGAGGACCTCTACACGCGCAACCGCGACGGCGATCTGGTGCCGCTGTCCACCTTGGTGACCCTGGAGCACACGGTGCAGCCGCAGCAGCTGAAGCGCTTCCAGCAGCTGAACGCGGTCACCTTGTCCGGGGTGCCGCGTCCCAACGTGACCCTGGGCGAGGCGCTCGAGCTGATCGACGAGATCGCCGCCGAGGTGCTGCCGCCCGGCTACAGCGTCGACTACGCGGGCCAGGCGCGCCAGTTCGTCGCCGAGGGCCAGCAATTGCTGCTGACCTTCTTCTTCGCGCTGATCGTGATCTACCTGGTGCTGGCCGCGCAGTTCGAGTCGTTCCGCGACTCGATCATCATGCTGGTGACGGTGCCCATGTCGATCGCCGGCGCGCTGGTGTTTGTCAGCCTCGGCTTCGCCACCCTGAACATCTATACCCAGGTGGGCCTGGTGACCCTGATCGGCCTGATGGCCAAGCACGGCATCCTGATCGTGGAATTCGCCAACCAGTTGCAGGCTCAGGGCCGCGACAAACGGGCCGCCATCGAGGAGGCCGCCGCGCTGCGCCTGCGGCCGATCCTGATGACCACCGCCGCCACCGTGCTGGCCATGGTGCCGCTGCTGATCGCGGGCGGGCCGGGCGCCGGCGCGCGCTTCGCGATGGGCTTGGTGATCGCCGCCGGCATGAGCATCGGCACGCTGTTCACCTTGTTCGTGGTGCCGGCGGTGTATCTCTACCTCGCCCGCGAGCGCGGCCCCGTCGCAGCGCCGCACGAGCACGCCGCCCCGCGCGAGGCCTAGCCGCGCCCGGACAGGCGCCGGGCGCGGCCGTGGTCACGTTGCGTGGTTTCAAGAAGCCGGTTCGGAGTGAGGCAACCCGTTTCTAGGCCGCGGCCGGGCGCCCCAACGCCGCCCGTGGCCGCCGGTAGTGCTCCTGGGTCATGAGGTCCACACCGCACTCGAGGTGCTCGAACCAGTCCAGGAAGCGCCCGACCATCTCCCGCCCACGGAACGAGGGACCGTGCTGCGGGACGATCCAGTCCACGTCCAGATCGCGCACCATGTTGACCCACAGGCGGCACACCCGGTTGCTGTTCATATAGCGGCGGTGAAAGCCCAGCATGCGCGGGATGTGGGTGGCCATGTCCCGCACCGGCGCGCTCAGCTCCTCCGGGTCCACGCTCGAGGCGCCGACGTCGCCGGAGAACAGGATGCGGCTCTGCGGGTCGTAGAAGTGGAAGTTGCCCTCCGAGTGCAGAAAGTGGGCGGGCAGCGCCACCAGCGTGGCGCGCCCGAGCTTGATCTCGGCGCCGGCGTCGGGGATGCCGATCAGCCGGCCTTCGGTGGCGCCCGGGCTGCAGAAGTGAGGGATGAAGCGTTTCCAGATCTCCGGCACGATCACTTGGCAGTCGGTGCCCACCAGCCACTTGTTCAGCGAGGCGACGATGTCCGGGTCCTGGTGTGAGGCGATCACGTAGTCCAGGTTCTTGATCACCACGTGGTTGCTCGCCTGCATGAACAGCCGGTTGTAGGTCAGGTTGCCGCCGGGATCGAGCAGCGCGGCGTGGCCGTCGTCGACGATGAGAAACTGATTGGATTGGATGCTGTCGCAGGCGTCCCGGCCGCTCGCGCCGGGCTTGCCGCAGGTCACCAGATCCTCGAACGCCACGCACTTGTGGCCCCCCTGGTCAAACAAAGTGATCATGCTCGCCTCGTTTTTCTGTACGAATGAACGCAGGGGCGAAGCATAACGGCGGGGCCGGCGCGAGGAACTGATCTCGATCAATGCCGACCAGGCGCCTCGCGGGTCGCTCCTGCGGGGCCGTACTAGACTGTTGGAGTAGCAAGAAAAAAACCGCGCGGCTGCGCCGGGTTCACCGGTGATCGGGCTGCGCCGTCTCGCCACGCAAGGAGGCCCTGTCATGCTCAAGCTCACCGCCCCGTTCGCCCTCGTCCTGCTCGTGCTCTCGTTCGCCGTGGGCGCCGTCCAGCAGCAGGAGCGCGGTACGTTCAATTATCCCGTGCTGATTCCCGAGCTCGCGCTCAAGGCCGCGCAGGCGGCGCTGGAGGCCTGCCGTGAGCAGGAGGCGCAGGTCGCCGTTGCCGTGGTGGACCGGGGCGGCAACGTCCAGGTCCTGCTGCGCGATCGCTTCGCCGGCGCTCACACGCCCGACACCGCCATCGGCAAGGCGTGGACCGCGGTGAGTTTCCGCCGCAACACCACCGACATGCTGGATATGACCCGGCCGGGCGAGGCCGGGGCGGGCATCCGCGACTTGCCGGGCGTGGTGGTGCTGGGCGGCGGCTTGGTGATCGAAGAGGCCGGACGGATCCTGGGCGGCATCGGCATCTCCGGCGGGCCGAGCGGTGAGGTCGACGACACCTGCGGCAAGGCCGGCATCGAGGCGATCCGCGAGGAACTGGTGCCGTGATCCACGGGGGTCTGAGTCAGTCCGTCCTAGGAGGACTCAGACCCCGCTCCCACCTACCAGCCGCTCGGCGTGCGCCTAACGACAGAACGGCCAGAACTGGTAGAAGCGTCGGCAGCGGAAGTCGCGTTCACAGCCGGCGAGTTGGCTGCTGTAGCGCTGCGCGCGTTGATCCACGCGGCTCGCCACGCGCATCACTTGCGGTTTGGCCCGGTAGGTGCCGCGCGAGTAACCGCCGTGCCCCTCGTGATAGGCGAGGTACAGGCGGTGGGCGTCGTGCTTGGGGATGTTCAGCCGCCGATGACTCACGTCGTTGTACCAGCCGATGAAGTCCAGTGAGTGCGCCATGTTGCTGCGCCGCGCGGTGGAGTGGCCGGTCGCCTTGCGGTAATCGCTCCACGCCGGGGACTGCGCCTGCGCGTAGCCGTAGGCGCTCGATCTACGCGGTTTGGGGATGACGCCCAGCAAGTAATCGCGCGGCGGGCGCACGTTGTGCCGGAAGCTCGATTCCTGCTGCACGAACGCGATCTGTACCGGGATCGGGGTACCCCAGCGATCCTCGGAGCGCTTGGCATGATCGTACCAGCGCGGATTGTGCTCGAAGATGTGACAAATGTTGTCCTGGTTGGCCGGCGGCTTGGTCGCGCAGCCGGAAACCAGCAGCGTAAGCAGCGGCACGAACAGGGCGATGAGGCGCGATGTCGTCATTGTTGTGCGTTGTGTAAGTTTGATTTGGGTCGCCGATGCCCATCATACCTGCCCGGCGTCCCTCGCGTTCACCACCCGATCACCGTTGTGCGTTCCGGTCGGTGCCGGGCGGGATATCGCTCTGAGGGGCGGATGAGGCCGAACTGGAAGCGGCGGCGCGCGGTGCGGGCGCTGTGGGTGTCCGGTCAACGTCGCCGTACGCGCCTCGCCTTACGGGTGAACTTGCGCATGAACGCTCTAGTCATGAACGCTCTAGTCAAGCGCCGCGCGTTTCCTACAGAGGGTCCGCGGCGGGGAGGAGGGGAATGCTTCGAGGATTGCCTGCGCGTCACCCTCTGCCGTCGGCGCGCATGTTGCTGCGGCTGACCTGGCCAAGCCTCGCTCGACTTAGCATCATCCATCGGCGCGCCCCAGCACGCTCCTGTCCACGGCGTGCGTCGATGAGCAGAAACGGGCGTGTCATCCACCGGCGTTCAGGCGGAGGCGAGCTCTCCCTGGCTACCTTGATAGGCCCACTCGAGTGCGGCTTCGAAGGTCAAGGGCGGATCGAGCAGTAGGCGATGGGAGTATTCCGTCCCTTCCGTGCGCAGCGTTTCGTCCAAGGCCTCGTCATCGAGCACGCGATACAGCGCTTGCGCGAGCGCCGGCACCGATTCGGGTTCGTACAACAGGCCGTTGCGTTCGTGCACGATGAGGTCGGTGAACGGGCGCAACGCTGGGGCGATCACGGGCGTGCCCAGCACCAGTGCTTCGTTGGCCGCCTTGCAGCGACCTTCGGGCAGGCGCCGTCGTGTGGGAAGTATCACGGCGCGCGCCTGTTGCACCACAGCGTGCAGCATCCGCTCTTCCAGATGGCCGAGTAGCGCGACCTGGTCGCCGAGCCCCAGCGCCTGCACGTCCGCCGCCAGGCGCTCGCGGGCCGGCCCGTCGCCCGCGTAAGCCAAGCACAAGGAGGAATCTTCGCGCAGGCGCGCCGCCAGCGCTGTCAGCAGATCGAAGATGCCTTTGTCCTCGACCAGGCGGCCCATGAAGAGCAGCACGGTGCGGGTTCCCTCGCGGGTGAGGTCCGGCGTCGCCTTGTTCGCCTTCGGCGGAGCGAGCAGGTGACGATAGTTGAGGTTGAACTCGCGCAGGCGCGCCGCGGGGATGCCGGTGGCCGCCAACTCTTGCGCGAGAAATGGTCCATGCGCGATCGCCGCGGAAACATGCCTGATGACCGCGGCGTTGACGCGGGTCTCCCACGCCGCCACTCCGCCGGCGGCCCGCTCCAGGCGATTGTGGCGCGTGTGCACGATGGGCGCCCCATAAATGCGCGCGGCGAGAAAGCAGGCCCAGAGCGCCGGGCCCGATGCAGCGCAGAATACCCAGGTGGGACGAAACGCCATGACCCGCGCGAAGGTCGATGCGAAGATGCGTATCTTTTGGAGTGTGGCGGTTAGCCGCCACCGCCGCTGACGGCGCAGCAGCACGTGCGCTTGCACCGAGCCGCTGCGGTACGCCTTGGGCTGCTCGTCGTAGGACAGCAGCAGCACCTGGGCGCCCGTGGACCACTTGAGGAACGTCGCGATGTAGTGGTACGGGCCGCCTTTCGTCCCGCGGCCGGGGTCCGCTTCCAGCGTGGCCAGTTCGTCCGCCACACTGCCGTTCTTGCAATACACGAAGCGGTCCCGTCCACTCATCGCGAAATCCCCCTTGTACGGCGCAGATTCGTGTGCCTGCGGCGCGCGCTCGTTCGGCTGCCCCTAGCATAGTAGATGATGATCCGCCGGCCACTTGCGGGCGTGGGTTACGCGGGCGCAGGTGACGCGGCTTGCACTGGGACTTGGGTAGGACGCGGTACGGCAGGGCGCTGGCTGTCGCTTGATCGAAGTGCCGCGATCCAAAAGGTCGCGTGGGGTGCGATGGAGCAGCCATAGACCGGTCGATGCGCAGTGGCTGAACGCTGCGGTCGAACAGGTAGAGCGGTGCGGCGGCAGCGCAAGCTGCGCCTCATCCACCGCGTCGGCGGCACCGCCTAGTCCTGCGTTTCGCGAAAACCAGCACTGGGGCACGCGGGGACTCGCTTTGCCCACCGGACGTCGACCACGCGTCCGGGGCGGCTGGAGTAGTCCCTTTTCCGGGCGGATCCGGCTTGGCCGCCGGCGGTCAAGCATCCCGCGCGGACAGCAATTGCAGCCGTTCCAGCGTTTTGAGCCTGTGCAGGGCGCGGTCGGGATGGCATAGGGCGCTCGCCTTACCCCGATCCGGTGCGCAGCCAAGTGCCTAGCAGGCGGTCGAAGCACGCGGACTCCTCGAGTTGCGGGGTGTGCCCGCTGCGCTCGAACAGGTGATAGGTATGGGGGGGCAGGGTGGGGCGCGCCGCATCCCACAGGGTGGGCGGCACCACGTAGTCGTGGCGCCCCGCCACCACCAGGACCGGCGCGCGCAGTTCGCCGGGATTCCAGCGCATCACATAGTCGACGAACAAGGCGCGAAAGCCCGGCAGGGCCTGGGTCGCGATGGGGACGTCCTGCCACAGGCCGCTCGCGTCATAGGCGGGGTCGTACCAGTACTTGGGCCCGTCGGCGACGTACCCGGCCACGAAGCCCGCCGCCGCGGACATCCTCCCGAGCGCTGCGGGCGTGAGGCGTGCCCAGTTCCGCTGCAACGCGGCGCGCCGGTCGGCCGAGGCGTGCGCGGCCCAGTAGGCCACGCCGGCGGCCAGGGTGTCGGCCACGCCGACGGGGGTGGCGCCGATCAGCACCAAGTGCGTCACCCGTTGCGGATACCGCTTGGCGTATTCGAGGGCGAGGTTGCCGTGGTGGGAGTGGCCGATCAGCGCCATGCGCTCGAAGCCGATGGCCGCACGCAGCGCCTCGATGTCCGTCAGGTAGGTCTCGAGGGGGTCGCCCGCCGCCGCGTCCGCATTCTGGGCAAAATGGCGCTGGTCGACGAATGCCATGCGCAACTTGGCGCGCAAGTCTGCCGCGAAGGTGCGCGGGTAATAGACGGACGATCCGAGCACCAGGGTCGGCAGGCCGCTGCCTTCGATGCGGTAGCCCAGCGTGGCGCCCGGGACGCGCACCACCCCGCTGGGCGACGGGCGGCGCTGGACGGAGGGCGGATCCATGGCGGCGCATTATACGCGCAGTGGCGCGCGCCGGCCCGCCACCGCCCCACCGCTCTCAGGCGCCGGGGCTGGGTGCGCCGACGGCCGCCTCGCGGCGCCGGATCATGCGGTTCATCCACTTGACCACCACGAACAGCGTGAAGGCGATGATGAGGAACTCGATGATGGTGTTGATGAACGCCCCATAGCGCACCGCCACCTCGGTGACCTCTGCCGTGCCGGGCTCCAGGGTGCGGACCAGTACGACCTGCAGATCCTTGAACTCGACGCCGCCGATGAGGTAGCCGATCGGCGGCATGATGACGTCGTTGACCAACGAGTCGACCACCTTCTGGAAGGCGATGCCGAGCACGATGCCCACCGCCATGTCGATGGCGTTGCCCTTGACCGCGAACTCCTTGAACTCCTGCAGCATGCCCATGTCGTGCCTCCTCCTTGAGGGACCGGCCGGCGCGGGACGGGCGTGGCCGTCCACCGCCTTTCAAAGATATACGCTGCCGCACGTTGCTGCCGCCGAGCGGCCGCGCGCGAGGTGAGCGCCCGCGCCGGCGCGACGGCGGACCGCTTTCCTGGCAAACTGTGCGGCCTTCAACCTAAGGAGAGACGCAATGGCTACCGCATCCGCCCGCCACATCCTGGTCGACTCGGAGGCGCTCTGTAATGAACTGAAGGCGCGCATCGAGGGCGGCGAAGACTTCGCGGCGCTCGCCAAGCAGTATTCCTCCTGCCCGTCCGGCCAGCGCGGCGGCGAGCTCGGCTCGTTCGGTCGCGGCCAGATGGTGCCCGAGTTCGATCAGGTGGTGTTCAGCGCGCCGGTGAAAGAGGTGCAGGGCCCGGTGCGCACCCAGTTCGGCTTCCATCTGCTGGAAGTCACCGAGCGTCACGACTGAGGCGCTGCCCGCGCCGATGCCCGCGCCGATGCCGATGTCGGCCTGCTCCACGGTGGACGTCGCCGCCGCCCTCGCGCGCCTGGAGGCGCTGCTCCCTTTGCGGGCACGCCAACGCGCCCTGCCGCCCGCTTGGCAGGCCGTGCACCGCGCGCTGCTGCGAACGTTCGCCGAACGGGGGCGTCCGCCGAGCCGCGCCGAGCTGGCCGCGCGGCTGCCCGCGGGCGAGGCGGCGGCCGCACTCGCTCGTTTGGTGGCGGACGACCTGGTGGTGCTCGATGCGCACCGCGAGCCGGTCGGGGCCTATCCGTTGACGCTGGAGGCCACGCCGCACGCGCTCTTGCTGGGCGGGCATCGCCTTCACGCCATGTGCGCCCTGGACGCGCTGTCGGTGGCGCCCTTGTTCGCCACCGAGGTGCGCATCGCATCGCGCTGTGCGCTCAGTGGCGCCCCCATCCGGATCGACCAGCGCGGCAGCGAACTGCTCGCGATCACGCCCGCCCCGGACGTGCGGGTGGGGATCCATTGGCAGACGCCCTGCGGCGCCGCCGCCCACAGCCTGTGCCGCGAGATGGTCTTTCTACGCGACGGCGGGTTGGCGGCGCAGTGGCAGCAGGGCGATGCTGACGGGCGCGCGCTGTTGACGCCCGCCGACGCGGTAGCGGTCGGTGCCGGCTTCTTCCGGCCGCTGCTGCACGACTGACGGCGGCGCAAGGATCGGGTGGGCGACCCCGCGCCGTGGCGGGCACAATGGCGGCATGAGCGACTATGACCGCATCGCCTGTGCGATCCGCTATCTGGAGGCGCAGCGCCGCGCGCAGCCGGATCTGGCGGCGTTGGCCGCGCACGTCGGTCTGAGTCCCTACCACCTGCACCGCCTGTTTCGCGCCTGGGCGGGCATCACCCCCAAGGACTTCCTGCAGTGCCTCACCCTGGAGCACGCCAAGGGGCTGCTGCACGCCGGTGCGAGCGTGCTGGACGCGGCGCTCGACGCCGGGCTGTCGGGCCCGGGGCGCCTGCACGATGCCTGCGTCGCGCTGGAGGCCGCCTCGCCCGGTGAAGTGAAATCGGGCGGCGCCGGCTGGACGCTGCATGCGGGGGTGGCCGACACCCCCTTCGGGCCCTGTCTGATCGCGGAAGGCCCGCGCGGGGTGTGCCATCTCGGGTTTCTCGACGCCGCGCGCTCCGCGTCGGTGGCCGACGAACTGACCCAGCTGCAGGCCGCCTGGCCGGCCGCCCGGCTGCGGCGCGACGACGCGGGGGCCGCCCGTGTGGCGCGGCGCATCTTCGTGCGCACCCCACAGGGCGCGCCGCCGCTGCGCGCCCTGGTGCGCGGCACCGATTTCCAGGTGCGTGTCTGGCGGGCTCTGCTGCGCGTGCCGCCCGGCGCGGCCGTCAGCTACGGGCGCTTGGCCGCGGCGCTCGGCCGCCCGGGCGCGGGGCGCGCGGTGGGGGCGGCCGTCGGGCGCAATCCGCTGGCCTACCTGATTCCTTGTCACCGGGTGATACGCGAGACCGGCGTCATCGGCGACTACCGCTGGGATGCGACGCGCAAGCGCGCCATGCTGGCGTGGGAGGCGGCGGCGTCGGACGGGGCCGCGCCCGGCTCTGATATGCTGTGAGGCCTCCGGTCCATGCCGGAGACCGGAACCGATAGCATTCACGGACACCCTATGGCCCCTTGGTTGATTCCCGCTCTCAAGGTGGTGCTGCCGCACGTCGGCACCATCATCTCCGCCGCCGCGCCTGCCTTCACCAAGCGCGGCGCCGACGCCAGCGTCCCGCCGCCGCAACTGGTGCAGCAACAGATCGCCGAACTGCAGGCCGCCGCCTCCCAGAACGCCGCGCACGTCAAGGAGCTGGCCGCCCAGCTGCAGCGCACGGTGGCGGCGCTGGAGCAGGCCGCCGAACTTGCGCAGGCGCGCATGCGCCGCACGCTTGTCCTGGCCGCCGGGGCAGCGGGCGTGTCGGTGATCAGCGCGGGGTTCGCCTTGCTGGCGCTGCTGGGAAACTGAATAACCCAGAGTCCCGCGCCACAGGGATCACGACGCGAAGCGAACACCCCCGCTCTTGATACGCGACGCCTGAGAACGCCAGGCTGGAGTGACTCACCTCTCCCCGGCGACCCAACAAGCCTTTCCTGCTCCCTTCTCCCCGCGCGACGCCGCCAAACTGCGGGCCGCGTCGCAGTCAGGCGGCGCGCGAGGACGTAACGTCTGCCGCGTCCCAACACAGCTCAGGACGAGGGAGAATATGAAAACAAAAGCATGGGTAACGGGCGGGGCGGTCGCGGTGCTCCTCGCCGGGTGCGGCGGCGGTTCCGACGGCGGGCCGTCGACCGGGCATTTGACGCTCGCGATCACGGACGCCCCGGTGGACGAAGCCAGCGCCGTGGTGGTCGCTTTCACCGGGGTGAGCCTCAAGCCGGCGTCGGGCCCGGCGCTGGCGTACCACTTCTGCGCCGAGGACGAGGAGGTGGTGGCCCGCCGCGAGGCATGCGACGAGCCGGTGGTGCGCCAGATCGACCTGCTCGCCCTGCAGGGCGAGGCGCGCGAGACGCTGCTGGACGGCGTGGAACTGCCCGCGGGCCGCTACAACTGGGTACGCCTGCACGTGCTCGCCGACGGCGACGCCGATGACTCCTATCTGGAAGACACGCTGGGCGGGAGGCATCCCCTGTACGTGCCCAGCGGCGACCAGACCGGCCTGAAGCTGGTCAGCGGCTTCGTGGTGCCGGCCGGCGGCCAGGCGGACTTCACGATCGACTTCGACCTGCGCAAGTCGATCCACCGTCCGGCGGCCGCAGGTCAGGGCTATCGGCTGCGGCCCGCGCTGCGCCTGATCGACACCGCCGAGAGCGGCACCCTGGCCGGCGAGGTGGACGCCGACCTGATGCTGGATGAGGCCTGCACCGGCGGCGACGCGGTGTACGTGTTCGCCGGCCACGACGCCGAGGTGCAGGACGTGCGCGGCGACGCGGGCGATCCGCTCATGAGTGCGCGGGTGAGCATGGACGAGGATAGCGGCGCGTTCGGGTACCGCGCGGCGTATCTGGCCCCGGGCGACTACACCGCGGCATTTACCTGCCAGGGCACGGACGACGATCCCGAAACGGCCGACGCGATCGAGTTCCGCGCCGTCGCCAATGCGACGGTGACGGCTGGCGCGGTTACCGTCCTCGATCTGCCGTAGAGCCCGCGGGCGGGGCGGCGCACGCCGCTCCGCCCAATCCGCCGGTTGACAGGGCGGCGGCCGATCCGGAGGCTTAGGGCTTTCCAAGATCGGGCCCGCCCGCAGCGGTCCCTGCCGTTCAACGAGTGTGGCGCGCCGGGCGGGCGCGTTGCGGAGAATATGTGTGAAGAAAAAGCGATTCTGGTTCGCGGGTTTGATGTTGGCGTTGGTCGGGGCCGCGGGCGCCGCGCCAGCGGGGACTGCGCAGGTCGGCATCACCGAGATCGCGCCCGGCGAGGGGCGCGAGGCGGTGCGCAACACGACCGTCCAGGTGCACTACACCGGTTGGTTGAGCGATGGCACGAAATTCGATTCCAGCCACGACCGTGGTCAGCCGCTTGCCTTTGTGCTGGGTGCGGGCCAAGTGATTCCGGGCTGGGAGATGGGCCTGATGGGCATGCGCGAGGGCGGCAAGCGCGAACTGGTGATCCCGCCGCACCTCGGCTATGGCCCGGCGGGCGCCGGTGATGTGATTCCCCCCAACGCCACGCTGCGCTTCGAGGTCGAACTGGTGGCGGTCGAGCCGCCGCCCTTCAGCGACATCGACAATGCCGAACTGAGCGAACTCATCGAACAGGGGGTGAAGGTGGTGGACATCCGCCGCCCCGAGGAGTGGCGTCAGACCGGGGTAGTGGAGGGCAGTTACCTGCTGACGGCCTTCGACGCCAACGGTCGCTTCGTACCGAGTTTCCCCGCCGAGCTTGAGCGCATCGCCGCCAAGGACGAGCCGGTGGTACTGATCTGCCGTACCGGCAGCCGCACCGGCGTGCTGGCGCGTGCGCTCGCCGAGCAGGGCGGTTATCAGGACGTGTACAACGTGGAAGACGGCATCGTGCGCTGGCTGGGTGAGCGGCGCCCGGTACGCAAGGACTGCGAGGCCTACCGCGCCGGCGCCCAGTGTTAGGGAAGCTCTGATCAACTCAGTCGGGCGCATTAAGCGCAGCGCAATGCGCCGGCAGCGGGAGGATGCCCGTACCGCCCCATGGCGCAATGCGCTGCGCTTATTGCATCTGCAAGCCGTGGATTACGAAGCGAAGCGAAAGCCACGCTTGTCACTTCGCTTAGTCTGAAAACACGGGATGGTGTGTTCAGCCCGCCATGTGACGCTAGCGGCCGAGAAGGCCGGGCAGCGGCCGGCGACACGCGTCGTGTGACGCGGGTCCCAAAAATGTGCGGCGCGCCGCGTTCTCCGCGTTTGCCCCAATTGGCGCGCGAAGCGGCGAACGGGTAACCTGCCCCGCATGCATGTGTCACGGAAGATATCAGGCAAGGTCCCGAGCGGCCTCCCCGCCCTGCAAGACGTCGCGTGGGGCACCCACGTTTGCCACTTCTATCGCTCCGAGGCGGAGCTGCGCGAGCCGCTGGTGGCGTTCTTTCGCGTCGGGCTGGCGCAGGGGGACAAGTGCCTCTGGGTGTGCGGCCAGCCGCTGGAGGTCGATCAGGCCCGCGCCGCGCTTGCCGAGGTGGTGCCGGACCTCGCCGAGCGCGAGCGGAGCGGTCAGATCCGCTTGCTGGATCACGCCCGCTGGTACGGGGAGATCGCCGCCGGCTCGAAGGTCTTGCAGGCCTGGCTCGATCTCGAAGAAGAGGCGCTGAGCGAGGGTTACAGGGGGCTGCGCATTACAGGCAATGTCTTCTGGCTAGAGCGCGGCGACTGGGCGAGCTTCGCCGAGTACGAGGCGGCCGTGCACGAGGCATTCCACAGTCGCCGCATCCTCGCGCTGTGCAGCTATCCCCTCGACCGGTGTAGCGCCGATGACGTGCTCGAGGTCCTGCAGAATCACGAGTGCGCGCTGGTGTCGCGCGGCGGACGCTGGGAGCCGGTCCATACCGCCACGCAGCTGCTGGCGGCGGTCAACCAGCGGGAAGCGAGCAGCCCCCCGCGCCCCGATCATGAGGTCCACTTCTTTCGGGAGGCGGCCTATCCGGCCGACTGCATCGCCGCCTTCCTCGCCGGCACCGCCCCCGGGGCCCGCGCCGTGCTCGTCCCGCCATGTCGGCTGGCGCCGCTGCGCGACGCGCTCCATGCACGCGGCGTCGATCCCGCGAGCGTACAGTTCATCGATGCCGAGCAGCTGCTGGCCGAGTTGGGTTGGCCGGAGGCGGTCGACGTCGCGCGTCTACGCCCGGCGCTGGAGGCGCTGGTGAAGCGTCTCCAGGGCAGCGGCCACCAGGCGCGCCTTTATGGCGAGGTGGTCGATGTGCTGGTGCGCGGCGGGCGGACGCCGAGCGCGCTCGAGTTGGAGGATATTTGGAACCACCTCCAGCGTCGTTACGACTTCGCGTTGTGGTGCGGTTACGAGCAAGCTGCCTTCGAGCGCGGGGACACGCGCGCCTACGCCAGCGTGTGCGCCGCCCACGGCGAGTTGCATGCCGTGGCCGCGACCGATGACAAGCTGCTCTCGAGGGCCTACCTGGCCGAGGTGCGTGAGCGCCAGGCGCACGAGGATGAACGACGGCGCTTGCTGCGCTTGGAGCGCGACGCCAGCACGCGGCTCGCGCTGCTGCAACACATCACCTCCGAGCTCTCCAGCGCGGCGTCGGTGTTCGACATCGGCGTCGTGATCTGCAACACCCTGCGCGAACGTGTCGGCGCGACGGCCGTGCTGATGGTTGCCCCCTATGGGGAGGAGTTGCGCACGGTGAAGTACGACGGGCTCGCACCGGCCGTCGCCGAACGCTTCGTCACCGGGCCGCTCCACGCGCCGCTGCCCGTTACCGACGCCTTTCATGCTTCCGAGGCCGTGTGGCTGCACAACGCCGCCCAGATCAAGGCGCACTATCCGGGGTTGCCGACCGAGTCCCGCGCGATAGCGGCCCTGCCGCTGATGGTCGGCGGCCGAACGCTGGCGGCGATCGCGATGGGGTTTGCGACGCCGCAAGACTTCGATGCGGCACAACGCGCCCTGCTGGAGGACATCGCGGTGCAGGCGGCCCTGGCCGTGGAGCGCGCCCAGTTGTACGAAGAGGCCGCCCGCGAGCGCCAGCGTGCCGAGCACGCCGCCCAAGCCAAGGATCGCTTTCTGGCCATGCTCGGGCACGAGCTGCGCAATCCGCTCGCCGCGCTCAGCAGCGCGGCGGAAGTGCTGGTACGCACCGGGCTGAGACCCGACGTGGTGGCGCGTACCCAGTCGGCGCTGCAACGCCAGGTGGCGCATATGACCCGGCTGGTGGACGACTTGCTCGACGTCCAGCGCATCGTCGCGGGCAAGGTCTTCCTGGAAGTGGCGACGGTGGATCTGCGCGACCTGCTCACGGAAATCCTGCAGGACCGGCGCGCCCCGGTGCAGGCGCGCGAGCTGCAGCTCGTGGCGTCGCTCCCGGACGAGAGCGTCTGGGTGACCGGCGATCGTGTGCGCCTCGCGCAGGTGTTCGACAATTTGCTCACCAACGCGATCAAGTTCACCGATCCGGGCGGCACGCTCACGGTCGCCATGGACCGCGCGCAGGACGAGGTGACGGTGACCGTGCGCGACACCGGCGCCGGCATCGAAGCGGAGCTGCTGCCACATGTCTTCTCGCCCTTCCGGCAGGTGCGCCAGGGCCTCGCCCGCACCGCCGGTGGGTTGGGGCTGGGTCTCGCGCTGGTGAAGGGGCTGGTGGAACTGCACCGCGGCAGCGTGACCGCCGCGAGTCCCGGCCCTGGCGCGGGCAGCGAGTTTGTGGTGCGCCTGCCGCTGACCCAACCGGGGCAGGTCGCCGCGCCGCAGACCCCGCGATCCCACGAGGCGGTCCAGGTACTGGTCGTGGAGGACAACCCCGACGCGGCTGAGATGCTGGCCGAAATGCTCCGGCTCGGCGGTCACGAGGTCAACCTGTGCGACAACGGCGAGGATGCCATGCGGCGCCTGCGCCAGGAGCCCCCGCAGCTGCTGCTCTGCGACATCGGCCTGCCGGGCGCCCTGAACGGTTACGACATCGCGCGTGCGGTGCGGGGCGACCCCCGCCTGGGGGGTATGTTCCTGGTCGCGCTGACCGGCTACGGCGGGCCCGGCGATGTTGCCGAGGCGCTCGACGCGGGTTTCGACATGCACCTCACCAAGCCGATGCGCGCCGAAGCCGTCGAAGAGGTTCTGAGCCGCATGCAGGCCCGCCAGAGCCGCGCGTCCTGAACGGGGGGCGGCGCCACACGCCCGCGGCGGGCGTGAGCGATCAGCCTTCCACGCCCCCGACCGGCTTGGCGCCCGCCGGCGCGGACGCGGGGGCTTTGCCCTCGTAGGCGTATTCGACGACCTCGAGCAGCCCCTCGATGCCCTCCGCCGTTTCGAGTTCGCGCTCCGGACGGAAGGTCAGCAGCGCATTGCGACGCACCTCCACGTACACCCCGGGATAGCTTTGCAGAAAGCCGCGCAGGCGCGTGGCGGCGGCCAGCGCCTCGGCGTCGGCCCCGCGCGTGTAGAGCCGATAGCCCTCGGGAAAGCCGATGTCCGCGGACGGTTGTAGCTCGCGGTAGTCGACCAGGTAACGTTTGAGGTAGTGGCCGGGAGCCAGTACCAAGTCGGGCAGCGCCGGGCTCTCCGCCGGCGGCTTGACGATGATCAGCGTGTGCCGGTGCTCGGCGTAATAATCGGGTGCCGCGGTGTGACTGTAATCGAACACCTTGAGTTCGCAACCGCGATAGGCCCCGCTCATTACGTTGCGCTCCTGCTTGCGGTCGCCGCGGCGCAGGTACACGAAGCCGTGGGTGTCGAGCGCCGCCAGGGTGGCGGGATTGAACGCCAGGCCAAGCTGTTGGGCCACGCCCAGCATGAGGGTGGCACGCGCCGAGAGGCTCGCTTCGCGCTTGACCAGCGCCGCGTCGTGCATGCGCGCCGACAGCGAGTGCTGGGTGAATTGATAATAGTTTTCCAGCCCCAGCAGCTCGAAGGGCCGCCCCTCGCGCACCGCGTCCTCCTGGATCTGGTGCAGGTACTCCATGGCGGTGTGGTCGATGATGCGGCCCGATTCGGTGACGATGATCGACAGCCCCGCGTCGGCCGGCAGGGCCTGCAGCAGCTTGTCCAGCGGCAGCAGGTTGAAGCACACCAGCGTGCCCAGCGAGACCTCGTAATGCGGGCGCTCCTGCCGCGTGTCGTTGTGCACCTTGATGATGGGATTGTGGAACAGGCCGACCAGGTTCTTGGCGAGCAACTCCAGCGACTGGGTGAAACTGAGACGGCCGGTGAGCACGGTGCGGAACGAGGGGGTGAGCAGGTAGCCCAGCATCAGGATCTCCGCGGCGATGCCGATGAGGATCCCCCACAGCAGGTCGGTGGCCAGGATGGCGGCGACGGTAATGAGGAAGATCACCATCTGGTCGCGGCCGATGGCGTAGGTCTTGCGGAATACCCGGTACTCGCACAGCCGCCAGCCGACATAGATCAGAATCGCGGCGATGGCCGCCAGCGGGATGAGCGCGATGAGGTCCGTGGCCACGACCAGGAACAGAATCAGGAACACCGCGTTGTAGAAGTTCGCCCACAGCGTGCGCCCGCCGGCGTCGATGTTGGCGCGGCTCTTGACGCCGCCGGGAATGATGGTGAGGCCTCCCGCCATGCTGGAGAGCACGTTGGAGACACCCATCGCGCGCAGCGTCACGTTGGGATGGGACTTGCGCTGGAAGGGATCGATCTTGTCCACCGCCGCGATGGTGGCCAGTGACTCGATGCCGTCGATCAGTGTCAGGGTGATCACCACGATGAGCAGATTCACCCACAGTTCCGGGCGGCTCGCGACTTCGGCGAAGGCGGGAGGGGTGATGCCGCCCTCCAGGATGCTGTCCGGCATGGTGATCAGGTAGGGTGCCTCCAGCCCGAGGGCCGCGGCCAGCACCAGTCCGAGCAGCGCGACGAACAGCGGCGGCGGGATGCGCCGCAGCCACTGCTGGCGCGCGGTGTTGAGGTAGAACATCAGGATCAGCCCCACCGCGCCGATCAGGAACACTGTCGGCTCGATGCGCAGCAGCGTGTCGGGCAGCTTGGCGATGGAGGCGAGCGTGGTCGGCGCCACCGGCGAGAGATCGCCCACCAGCGGTGGGATCTGCTTGAGGATGATCATGATGCCGATCGCGGCCAGCATCGCCTCCACCACCGTCACGGGCAGGAAGATGGCGAAGCGTCCGGCGTTCATGAACGCCAGCAGGATCTGCAACAGCCCGGTGAGGCAGATGGCAACCAGGACCAGCGGGTAGCCCGCGGCCAGATCACCGCCCCCTAGCAGCAGCATGCCCGACAGCAGCGCGGGCGCGAGCCCGGCGGCCGGGCCGCTGATGGTGACGTAGGCACCGCCCAGAAAGGGGAAGATCAGCCCCGCGATGATGGCTGACACCACGCCCGTGACCGGCGGGGCGCCGGAGGCGATGGCGATGCCGAGGGAGAGCGGCAGCGACACGAGCGCGACCTGCAGACCGGCGCTCAGGTCGTAGCGCCAGTGCCTCAGGCCCTTGATGCCGTTGCTCGGCTTTTCCTGCATTCTGAGGTCTCGCGGCGCGCTCGCTCGCCCCGGGGCGCGCGCCGCTCGCTGTCGCCACGTTGTTGTTGTCCGCCCCGAGGAGCGCCCGGCGGTGCGGCGGGAGGCCGCTCAGGGGCGACTATAGGTCAACGTGGATCACAATGCCAAGTGGCTGATAGTATTAGATTTTCAGACTATTCGCGCTTGCTCATGAACCCGCGCAACGCCCGCCACCCCGCTAGAAGGTGACCAGAAAACTGGCCGACAGCATGTCCACGTCGTACTTGCCGAAGACGCCTTTCTCGATGTTCAGGTAGCGCTCCCATTCGACGCGCACGCGCATGGCGCGGTCGAGCTCGAACTCGAGCCCGCCGCCCACCAAGGGGCTGGCGCCGGTCTTGCCGCCCGACTCGCGCGCGCGCTCGTCGTCGATGGTGACGTCGGTATTCCAGTACAACAGACCGCCGCGCGCATAGGCCGAGCTGCGCTCGCCAATGGGCCAGCGCACCACGCCCGAGCCGGAGACACCCAAGGTGCTGGCCTTGCCGCGCACGTCCCCGCTCAGCCAGAAGTCCCCGCCGTCCGACCTTCCTTCGAAGCTGTGTTCGCCCAGACTGACGAACGCGGCCTCCCACGCCAGACGTGGGTTCATCTCATAGCTCGCGATCAGCTTGAAACCGAAGTCGCTACGGCTCACGCCGCCATCGATCAGGGAACCGTCGTCCCAGTCGGCGGCGCTGGTGTCGTGCCGGGTGAAGCCCATGCCGAAGCCCCAATACAATTGCTGGGCGGCGGCGGTGGCCGGCCAGAGGGTGAGGGACAGCGCACTAACGATCAACCACGCCGCGACGCGCGCCGGCACGCCACGACGAGCCCCTGGGTAAGGTCGTTCCATCATTATTGTTGCGAGGGCCGCGAGGCCCCGCCTCCTTGCACTCGTCAGTGGCGTCAACTATAGCTCAAGCAGCCGGTGGGGGGCGCCGGCCTCGCGAGAACGATGTCCGCAAGCTGCGGAAAAGCTGACGATTTGCCCGTGCATGCGCCGTGGCGTATGACCAGCCCAAGGAGCCAGCCCAAGGAGGGGGAATGCGCATGAGCGTATCACGACTCGCATTCATTCGCGCGTGCGTCGGCCGACGCATCCTCGCCTGTGGTCTGGTCCTCTGCGTGCTGAGCGCCGGCGCGGTGGCCGCCGAGTTGCACCTGAGTAGCCCCGACGGCGCTCCGCTGGCAAGTCCCTACACCCTCGCACCGGGCCAGACGCTCGAGTTGCGCGTGCAGGGTGCCAGCGGTGCCGCCACGCTCACCCCTTACCCGAACGAGGCGGGCGTCCTCGGTGACCTGCAGGCGACGGGCGAGGACACCTACCGCTATACCGTACCCCCTACGGGCGCCTTCGCGGGGGCCCACCGCATCGAAGTGCGCGATGGCGAAACCGCGTTCGACTTCACGGTGCGCGTCCCCTTGCAGGCGAGCTGGTCGGCGAGCGAGGCGCTGGGCGGACCCGACAGCGTGCAGCTCACCGTGCGTGGTGCGCAGGCCGGCGAGAGCCTGAGTCTCGCGGTGCAGGATGAGCGCGGTTTGCCGAGCGAAGCGCTCGCGCTGCCGACTCCGGTGCCGCCCGTCACGAGTGAGCCGAGCGACGGCAACCCGCTGCGCGTCGAAATCGGCACTGCGCGCGTGTCCGAGACACAACGGGTGCGGGTGGCGGTGCGCGCGACCTCTGCCGAGGCGACGAGTCCCATCGTCGCCGTGTTGCCGGCGCAGGAGTATGCGGGCGTCGTGTACGGCACGGGCGGGGCTGCGCTCGAAGGCGCCCGGGTGGAAATGCTGGACGTGAGCGTCGCGGGCCGCGGCTATGAGACCGTCACGGATGAGGCCGGCCGTTTTGGCATGCTGGCCCCGCGCGCCGACGCCGACTTGCGCGCGGTGGCCGACGGTTATACCGCGCAGGCTATCGCGGCAGGCGGATGTGCGAGCGACGCAAGCTACGCGTCTGCATGCACCTTCACGCTTTCGCCGCCGGAACTCGAGCAGGTGCGGACGCCCGGATTCGACCCCGACGGCGGCACGCTCAGCACCGACGCAAGCGGTGTGCGCATCAGCAGCGCCACGCCGGGCGCGCTGATTCGCTACACCGTGGATGGCACGGCGCCCAGCCGCGAGCACGGCGAGGTGTTGGAGAACGGTGGGGAGGTGGCGCTGGAGCACAGCGTCACGCTGAAGGCGATCGCCTACCTGAACGGCATGGCCGACTCCGAAGTCGCCAGCGCCGAGTTCGACATTACGACGGACCGGATGCACGCACCGAGCATCGACCCCCCCGGCGGTCTTTTCGCGGGATCGGTGACCGTGACGCTGCGCACGCCGACCAAGAACGCGACCATCGCGTACACCTTGGACGGCTCGCCGCCCTCACCGACGCACGGCGTTCAGGTGAGCAATGGTGGGAGCTTCGAGTTACGCGAGGTCGCGGAGTCGTTTGTGCTATTACGCGCCATTGCCTTCCGGGGCGCGCACAGTTCCGAGGAATCAATGCTGTTGCTGGCGGCAGCGGCCGACGACGACGAGTACGAGCTGTCCGATGAGGTCAGCGCGAGTTTCCACATCACGCCTGGCGAGGATGACGGTGACGACGGCAACGGCGGCGATGACGGCAGCGGCGGCGACGACGGTAACGGCGGCGACTACAGCAACGGTGGCGATGACGGCAACGGCGGCAATGACAGCAACGGCAACGGCACCGACGACGGCAACGGCACCGACGACGGTAACGGCAACGACGACGGCAACGGCAACGACGACGGTAACGGCAACGACGACGGCACCGGCAACGATGACGGCAACGGCAACGGCAACGACGACGGTAACGGCAACGACGACGGCAACGGCAACGACGACGGAAACGGCACCGACGACGGCAACGGCAACGACGACGGAAACGGCACCGACGACGGAAACGGTAACGACGACGGAAACGGTAACGACGACGAAAACGGCAACGACGACGGCAATGGCGGTAACGGCGGCACGCCTCCGCCGCCCCCCGGCGACGATGACGGCAACGGCGGCACGCCTCCTCCGCCCCCCGGCGACGATGACGGCAACGGCGGCACGCCTCCGTTGCCTCCCGACGACGATGACGACGACGACGGCAACGGTAACGGCGGACTGCCTCCGTTGCCTCCCGACGACGATGACGATGACGACGACAATGGCGGCACGCCTCCACCGCTCCCGGGGGATGACGACGACAACGGGGGCGATACTCCGCCGCCGGGCGACGACGATGACAATGGGAACGGCAACGGCGAGGCGCCGCCGGAAGACGGCGAGCCGACTGCCGACGGGCCGCGCATCGGCGGCGGTGGTGGCTGCGCGCTGGGAGCCGGCGACGGACGCCCCGATCCGCTGCTGCCACTACTGATGCTGCTGGCGGTATGGCGCTTGCGCCGTGGTGTGCGCTGCTAGCCGACGGCCCGGTGGCCGATAACATCAAGGACGACGCGCGGCAGTGACGCTGCGCAGGGGTGACTCATGAGCGACAAGGAAGGCCGCTTAAGGCGGTGCGCGCCTGCGTGGGCGTGGCAGATGATGCTGGTGCTGGTGTGGGGCGCGTGGACCACCGCCGCGCTCGCGGACACGCTCCATCTGCAAACAGGCCAAGGTGTTCCTCTGCCGAGTGAGTTGAGTCTCCAAGCGGGCGCCCAACTCGATTTCCAGGCGGTGGGCGGCAGCGGTGCCTACCTTGCCCATGTCGAGCCGAACGCGGCGGGTGTGGCCGGTACGCTCGAGCGCCTGCGGGACGGGGGCTGGCGCTACACCGCGCCGACCGACGGCGCCTTCGCCGGCCTGCATCGCGTCGCCGTGACCGATGTCGCGCTCGGCTGGCGTGTCGAGTTGGCGGTGGAGGTACTCCTGGATGCGACCCTCAGCCCTGACGAAGTCCTCGCGGGTGCCGATAACGTCCGGTTGACGCTACGGGGCGCCGTGCCGGGCGCGACACTGCATCTCGACGTCCTCGATGCCGAGGGTCTGCCCACCGAAGCGGTGGTTTTGCCGCCAGAGCCGCTCCACGTGCCGCCGTCCGGCGAACTGCAGGTCGATCTCGCCACCCGCGATGTGCCCGACGACACGCGCGTGCGCCTGGCTGTGAGCGCCGATGGCCTGCAGGGCGTTTCCAATCCCGCGCAGCTGTGGGTGGCTCAGCCTTTCGCGGGTCACGTGTTCGGCGAGGCGGGCGAGGCACTGGACGAGGCTGAGGTGCGGTTTGCCGGCCTGATCCTGAACGGTCGGCGCATCGAGGCCGTTACCGATGCCGTCGGACGCTTCCAGCTGCTGGCACCGCGGCACGCCCTGGAGGGCCTGCTGCTGGTCGCCGCTGCCGGCCATGAGGCGGGCGAGTTTGCCGCCGCCGCCTGCGCCAGCGATGCCGACTACGCGCCGGCGTGCACCTTGTCGCTGAGCGCGCTTACCCTGGAGCAGGCCGCCAAGCCACGCATCGAAGCGGACGGCCCCTTGGTGCAGGGAGAATCGGTGAGCATCTCCACGGCGACCGAGGGCGCCATCATCCGCTACACGCTGGATGGCAGCGACCCCAGTCGGGAGCACGGTGACGCCCTGGGGGACAGCGGGGAGATCGTCCTCGATGACGATGCGAGCATCCGCGCGATGGCTTATCAGGACGGCCTGGCGGACTCGCTGATCGCCAGCGCCGACTACGAACTCAGTGCTGGCCAAGTCGACCCGCCGACGTTCGATCCGCCCGCCGGGACCTACGAGCGCGAGGTGAAGGTTCGCCTGTCGACCGACACGAGTCACGCCAAGATTATGTACACCCTCGATGGCAGCACGCCGACGCGGCGCAACGGCAAGAAAATCGACAGCGGCAAGCGCATCACGCTAAAAGAGTCCGCGCTGCTGCGCGCGATGGCCTATCGCGACCGCGGCAACTTCGAGGACTCGCCGGTGGTGAACGCCCATTATTTGATCGTCCCCGAGATGAGCGACGACAAGGACGACGATCAGAAGGACGACGACAAGAAGGACGACGATAGGAAGGACGAGGATAGGAAGGACGAGGACAAGAAAGACGACGACCGCGACGAACGCGGCGGCGACAGCGACCAGGGCGACCAGAGCGAGCAGCGCGACGATCCTGCGCCCCGCGAACCCTCTGACGGTGGCTCCGACGGCGAAGAGACGCAGGAGGCCGGGGAGGCCCAGCGGCTGGCCGGCGGCGGCGGATGCACACTGCGCGGGGCGGGGACGCCCGATCCGCTACACCCCCTGATGATCTTGGGCGCGCTGGCCGTCCTGGGGTGGCGTCTGCGTCAAGGCCAGCGCTGAATCGCGGTACCGATTTTCGCCGCGCGACGCTTTTCGGTACCGTAGCGCTCTTGCTCATCCATTCGTAGGGTTGCTTCCGTTCATCGGGGTCGGCCTCGGAGATACTGTATGCGTTTGCTGGTCATCGGCCTGAGTCTCGCCCTTCTTGCGGCCTACGTCGGCCTCATGCTGTGGAAGACGCAGCGGCGCGCGGCACAGATCCTGTTCGGCGCCGCCGGCTTGATCGTGCTTCTGATGCTGGGCGGACTCTTCGGCCTGTTGGGCGGCATCTAGCCGCCGCAAGGGCAAGTGCGCCGGCCTCGGCCCGGCGAATTGGCTTGACTGTCGTACAGCGGCGACGCTTCGCGGCCGCCCGGCGGCGCGGCCGGGGATGCCACCCCCCTCCATCGCCTTGAAATCGCCCCGTTCCTGAAGCTTGGCGCAGCGCTTGCTACGCTTAGCTCAGCCATATCGGCGCAGCGGGTGCGGCCATGCCGCGACAGCCCGCCAGGTAAGGAAACCTACAGCGAATGGAGGAAACAACTATGGCGATCAAAGACAAGGCGGCCTTGGTTCTGGCCCTGTCGATGTTCACCGGCGCCTCGATGGCGACCGATGCCGGCGCGGGTGCCGCGCAGGGCGACGCCGTGGAAGGCGACTCGCCGATCACTCAGCAGGATGGCGCCTACGGCGCCGTGGGTGGCACCGGTCCCGACGAAGCGGCCGAGGCGCCCGGGGCCTCCCCGCCTCCGGGCGCGGACGGCATGCGCGAAGACGAGGTGGCGACCTGGGCCTCCGACGAGCACCGTGAGCGCTTCGAGCAACTCGACACGGCCGGCACCGGCTATTTGACGCGCGAAGAGGTCGAGGGTGATGCCGAACTCGCCGAGCGCTTCGATGAGATCGATCGCGACCAGACCGGCGTGATCAGCGAGGCGGAGTTCGCGCAGTTCATGGAGGAGCAGGAAGGTGGCGCGCCGGGCGTCGAGGGTGACGTCGGCGCCCCGGGTGCCCCCGAGGGAGTCGAGGTGCAGCCGGGTGAGGAGACCACCTCCCCCGAAGGCACCGAGGGCGGTCTTTAAGCCCCACGCCTCAGCGGGCGTTTGACCGCGCCCTAGTTAGGAGGTAAGGCGCGGCGCCGTAGGGCGCCGCGCCTTTTTCGTGTCGGGGCGACCCGACCATCGCCTCCTCACCGGCGCCGCTGCCTGCCCCCGAGCCATAGGGCCAGAATGATCAGCACCATGCCCGTGCCGCCGAGCAAGGCGACGCCGAGGCGATCGCTACGACTGACGGCCCAGCCGTACACCGGGCCGGCTGCCAGATACGGCTCCCCGTCGCTCACCACGACCCGCGCCACCGGTTTCGCCAGCGGAACCAAGGTATCGGTGGCCTGCCACCAGGCATCCGGCTGGTCGACCGGCAGGCGCCACAGCGCCTCGTCCGACGCGGCCAGCAACACGTCGGTATTGCCCTCGCGATAGGTGGTGAGGTCGAGGACCCGTTGCCGATCGAGGCCCACCCCCAGGCGGCGCCACTGCCCGCCCTCATCGAGCCGCCACGCACCGGCGTCGGTGCCGGCCACCAGGCCGCGTTCGGTCAGCGGCCATAGCGCAAATACCTTGGTGTCCTCGGGCAGTCCCGTGCCGAGCGGGGTCCAGGGTTCGTCGTCGCCGAGCGTGTAGACCCCTGCGCCCACCGTGCCCGCGTGCAGGCGCCCGCCGTGGACGAGCAGACGATACACCGGTACGCCATCCGGCAAGCCCGCGCGCGGCACGCGCCGCCACGCCTCGCCTGCGGCGGCATGGTAGATATCGCCCTGGACCTCGGCCAACAAGACGCCGCCGGCGCCATCCCGGATCAGCTCGCGGACCGCCAGGGCCGGCAGCGCGGCGACCGGCGCGGCCTGGTTGCCGTCCAGGGTGTAGAGGCCTTGTGTGGTGCCGATGAAAAACGGCTCGCCCGGCAGTAGCGCCGTGATCGGGTGCGCGACGAGGCGCGCTTCGCGCGCGGTGGCGCGCCAGCTGTCGTCGGTCCGCGTATAGAGTTCGCCATCCTGCGTGCCCGCATACAGGCGGCCACGTTCGTTCACCGCGAGCGCGGCCACATGCCCCTCGGCCTGCGGGCCGAGCGGCAGCCAGCCCTCGTCGGAGACCTGGGCGAGGTGGGCGGCGGCGCCGAGCGTGAGGCCGCCGAGGATCAGTAGCAGGAAGCGCATCAGTGGAAACCGTGCCGGGGCGCCGTGCGGGCGCAGGAAAGGAGGGTAGCGGACATAAGGTTCGTCGAAGTACGGGCGCGGGCCTATCGGTCGCCGAGCGCGCCCCCCGCGCTGAGTTGGCTGGGGCAGTAGCCGTGGCTGGTGGCCTGCTGGTACCAACCTTCCGCGGCCCAATAGTCGGGCTCGACGCCGATGCCCAGCTCCAACATCAGGGCGTACTGGTACTGCGCCTCAGGGACACCCTGCTCGGCGGCTTTTCGGTACCAGCGGGCGGCCTGGCGGGGGTCTGCACTCACCCCGATGCCCTGACGATACATGTAGCCGACGTAGAGCTGCGCCTTGCGGTGACCCTGTTCGGCCAGCGGCTGCCAGGCGGCCAGTGCCGCGCTGTAATCGCCCGCGCGGTAGGCGGCGTAGCCGGCGTCCAGGACGTCCTCGGCCGCCGCCGGCAGCGATAGCGCAAGGACAACGACCAGCCCGCCCAAGATGTTGAACCGCATGCCCATAGCTCGGATTTTAGCGTCCGCTAGGGGCTGGGGCCAGTGCCCTCAGGCCAGCAATCGGCCCCGCGCGCTCAGGCCGGCGCGGCCTCGCGGTCGGCCCCGAACAGCGTGGTGTCGAACGCGGCCTTGATGAGCTGGCGGGTGTATTCGTCGGTGGGCGCCTCAAAGATCCGGTCGCCCGAGCCGTGCTCCACCACCCGGCCGCCGCGCATCACGATCACCTCGTGCGAGAGGGCGCGCACCACGCGCAGGTCGTGGCTGATGAAGATGTACGCGAGCTGGTGCTTGGCCTGCAGCGCGCGCAGCAGCTCGATGATCTGCGCCTGCACCGACACGTCCAGCGCCGAGGTGGGCTCGTCCAGCACCACGAGCTTGGGCTTGAGGACCATGGCGCGTGCAATCGAGATGCGCTGGCGCTGCCCCCCGGAGAACTCGTGCGGGTAGCGGTGGCGCGCCTCGGGGTCCAGCCCCGTCTCGCGCAGCGCCTCGGTGATGCGCTGTTCGCGCTCGAAGGCCGGCATGCGGGGCTCATGTACCCGCAGGCCCTCTTCGATGATCTGCCCCACGGACATACGCGGCGAGAGGCTGCCGAAGGGGTCCTGAAACACGATCTGCATGGCGCGGCGCAGGGGGCGCAGCGCCTTGCTGCGCTCGCCACTGATGGTGCGGCCCTGGAACACGATGGTGCCCTCGCTGCCGGTCAGGCGCAGCAGCGCCATGCCGAGCGTGGTCTTGCCCGAGCCGCTCTCGCCCACGATGCCGACGGTCTGGCCGCTGCGCACCTTGAGGCTGACGCCGTCCACCGCCTTGATGTAGTCCTTGGGGCGGCGCAGCAGCCCGCCGAGGATGGGGAACCACACCTTG
Organism: Ectothiorhodospiraceae bacterium 2226; assembly: GCA_013348725.1. Classification (NCBI taxonomy): domain Bacteria; kingdom Pseudomonadati; phylum Pseudomonadota; class Gammaproteobacteria; order Chromatiales; family Ectothiorhodospiraceae; species Ectothiorhodospiraceae bacterium 2226. Next base: position 1,318,705 of record CP054689.1, on the reverse strand, counting down.
ACGTCGCGCGCCTCCATCACCACAGGTGCGCGCTCGTCGGCCGGTCCTGGCCGACCCTTGGGTTCGGCCGCCAGCAGGCGCTGCGTGTACTCGTGGCGCGGCGCGGCGAACACCTCCGCCACCTCGCCGCGCTCCACGATCTTGCCCTGGTTCATGACGCACACGCGCTCGGCGATGCGGCGCACGATGCCGAGATCGTGAGTGATCAGCACCAACGCCATGCCGAGGCGCTGCTGCAGGTCTTTCAGCAGCTCGAGGATCTGCGCCTGGATGGTGACGTCCAGCGCGGTGGTCGGCTCGTCGGCGATCAGCACGTCGGGCTCGTTGGCCAGTGCCATGGCGATCATCACGCGCTGGCGCTGACCGCCGGAGAGCTCGTGCGGGAAGGCGTTCAGGCGCGACTCGGCGTTGGGCAGTCCGACCAGGCGCAACAACTCCAGGGTGCGCTCGCGCGCCGCCTTCTTGTTCATCGCCTTGTGCAGCACCAGCGTCTCGCGAATCTGCTTCTCGATGGTGTGCAGCGGGTTGAGCGAGGTCATCGGTTCCTGGAACACCATGCCCACGCGGTTGCCGCGCATGTCGCGCAGCACCGGCTCCGGCGCGCCGATCAGCTCGCGTCCGCGGTAGCGGATGCTGCCGGTGGGGTGATGCGCGCCCGGCGGCAGCAGTTGCAGCAGCGACAGCGCGGTGAGCGACTTGCCGGAGCCGGACTCGCCCACCAGGGCGAGCGTCTCGCCGGCGCGGACGTCGAACGACACGCCGTCCACGGCGCGCGCCGCGCCGTTGCCGAACGCGACCGCCAGATCCCGCACTTCGAAGAGGGTTTGCTCAGGCATGGGCCATCGCCTTGGTCGGTTCACCCGCTGCTACGTTGCTGCGCGCCATCGCCTTGCGTGGGTCGAAGGCATCGCGCACCGCCTCGCCGATGAAGATCAGCAGGCTCAACATCACCGCCAGGACCAGGAAGGCGCTGATCCCGAGCCACGGCGCGTGCAGGTTGTTCTTGCCCTGCGCCAGCAGCTCCCCGAGCGAGGGCGAGCCGGGCGGCAGCCCGAAGCCCAGGAAGTCGAGCGAGGTCAGGGTGGTGATGGAGCCGTTCATGATGAACGGCAGGAAGGTAAGGGTGGCCACCATGGCGTTGGGCAGCACGTGGCGGAACATGATGCCGATGTTGCTCACCCCGAGCGAGCGGGCCGCGCGCACGTAATCGAAGTTGCGCACCCGCAGTACCTCGGCGCGCACCACGCCGACCAACGCCACCCAGCTGAACAGCAGCATCAGCCCGAGTAGCCACCAGAAGTTGGGCTCGATGATGGCCGCCATGATGATCAGGATGTACAGCACCGGCAGCCCGGCCCATATTTCGACCATGCGTTGGCCGAGCAGGTCCACCCAGCCGCCGAAGTAGCCCTGGGTGGCGGCCGCGATCACCCCGATGATGGAGCTCAGTACGGTCAGCGCCAGGCCGAACAGGATGGAGATGCGAAAGCCGTAGATGATGCGCGCGAGCACGTCGCGCCCCTGATCGTCGGTGCCCAGCCAGTTGTCCGCGCTCGGCGGCGAGGGGGCGGGTTGTGCCAGGTTGTAGTTCACCGTCTGGTAGCTGTAGGGGATCAGCGGCCAGATCATCCAACCCCTCTCCTCGATCATCTCCTGCACGTAGTGATCGCGGTAATAGGCCTCGATCGGCAGCACCCCGCCGAAGGTGGTCTCGGGCAGGTACTGCACCACCGGGAAGTACAGCCGGCCGTCATAGTTCACCACCAGCGGTTTGTCGTTGGCGATGAACTCGGCGCCGAGGCTGATCACGAACAGCGTCAAGAAGATCCACAGCGACCACCAGCCGCGGCGGTTGGCACGGAAGTTCTCGAAGCGGCGTTGGTTGAGCGGGCTCAGGCGACGAAACATGGCTCAGACCTCCCGCGATTCGAAGTCGATGCGTGGGTCGATGACCACGTACATCAGGTCGCCGATCAGGTTCAGTACCAGCCCGATCAGGGTGAAGATGAACAAGGTGCCGAACATCACCGGGTAGTCACGGTTCACCGCCGCCTCGAAACCGAGCAGGCCGAGGCCCTCGAGCGAGAAGATCACCTCGATCAGCAGCGCGCCGGTGAACAGCACGCCGATGAACGCGGCGGGAAAGCCGGCGATCACGATCAGCATGGCGTTGCGGAACACGTGGCCGTAGAGCACATGGCGCTGCGCCAGGCCCTTGGCGCGCGCGGTCACCACGTACTGTTTGTTGATCTCGTCCAGGAAGGAGTTCTTGGTCAGCATGGTCAGTCCGGCGAAGCCGCCGATCACCATGGCGAGCACCGGCAGGGTGATGTGCCAGAAGTAGTCGGCGATGCGCGCCGGCCAGGACAGCTCCTCCCAGTGTTCGGAGACCAGGCCGCGTAGCGGAAAGATGTCGAAGAAGCTCCCGCCGGCGAACAGCACGATGAGTAGAATGGCGAACATGAAGCCCGGAATGGCGTAACCCACGATGACCACTGCCGAGCTCCACACGTCGAAGCGCGAGCCATCGCGCACCGCTTTGGTGATGCCGAGCGGGATGGAGATCAGATACACCAGGAGCAGCGTCCACAGCCCCAACGAGATGGACACCGGTAGCGCGTCGACGATGAGTTCGATCACACTGCGATCGCGATAGAAGCTGTTGCCGAAGTCGAGCCGCATGTAGTTCCACAGCATCTGCCCGAAGCGCTCGTGCGCCGGGCGGTCGAAGCCGTAGTGGCGTTCGAGCTCCGCGATCAGTTCGGGGTCGATGCCGCGTGCGCCGCGGTAGCCCGTGTCGGTGCCACGCGCGACCTCGCCCTCGGCTGCGCCGCCGATACGCGCGGTGGCCTCCACGCCGTGCCCGCGCATCTCCGCCACCACGCGTTCCACCGGGCCGCCCGGGGCGGCCTGCACCACGATGAAGTTGATGATCATGATCCCGAGCAAGGTGGGGATCATGAGTAGCAGACGACGCAGAATATACGCGGGCATCAGCGATTACCTCCGCGCACCGAGCGCGGGCCGCCCTGGCGCCGTAGTGCGGCCTCGCGTTCGGCGTCCACCCACCAGGTTTCGAACCCAAGCGCATAGGGCGGGCTGACCGCCGGTCGGTCGAACTTATCCCAATAGGCGACGCGGAACACCCGCGTGTGCCAGTTGGGCACCACGTAATGGCCCCACAGCAACACGCGGTCGAGCGCGCGCGCGGCGGCGACGAGATCCGCGCGCGTCTCCGCCGCGATGAGCCGGTCGACCAGCGCGTCCACCGCCGGGTCGCGGATGCCGGCGTAGTTGCGCGAACCGGGCATGTCGGCCGCGGCACTGGTCCAGTAATCGCGCTGCTCGTTCCCGGGCGAGAGCGACTGCGGCAGCACGATCACCGTCATGTCGAAGTCGAAGTGGTCCAAGCGGTGCTGGTACTGCGTGCTGTCCACGGTACGCACGCGCCCCTCGATGCCCAGGCGGCGCAGGTTGCGCGCGTAGGGTAGCGCCACGCGCTCGAAGCTCGGGTTGACCAGCAGGATCTCGAAGGTGAGCGGCTGCCCGGTCTCGGCGTGGACCATGCGTCGGTCGCGGATCTCCCAACCGGCCTCGGTTAGCAGCTCGTAGGCCTGCACCATGTTCGGCCGGATCGAGCCGGTGCCGTCGGTGGCGGGCGGCACGTACTCGCGCTCGAACACCGCGTCGGGGATCTGGCCGCGGAAAGGCTCGAGCAGGGCGAGTTCCGCCTCGCTCGGCAGGCCCTCGGCCGCCAAGTCGGAGTTGGAGAAATAGCTGGTGGTGCGCGCATAGGCGCGGTGGAACAGCGCGCGGTTGGTCCACTCGTAGTCGAACAGGTAGGCCATCGCCTTGCGCACGCGCGGGTCGGCGAACACGGGATGGCGCGTGTTCATCACGAAGCCCTGCATGCCGCTCGGTTGCTGGTGCTCGATTTCCTCCATGCGGATCAGCCCGCGCGCGAGCGCCGGGCCCTCGTAGCCCTCCGCCCAGTTACGCGCCACGTTCTCCGCGCGAAAGTCGTACTCCCCCGCCTTGAAGGCCTCCAGGGCGACCGTGCTGTCGCGGTAGAAGTCGTAGCGCATGCGGTCGAAGTTGTGCTGGCCGCGGCGCACCGGCAGATCGGCCGCCCAGTAATCCTCCACGCGCTCGTAGATCAGCGACCGCCCGGGGTCGACCCGCGCGACGCGGTACGGGCCGTTGCCGAGCGGCGGCTCCAGGGTGGTGCGCGCGAAGTCGCGCTCCGACCAGTACGCCTTGGACAGCACCGTCATCTGGGCCGCGATCAGCGGCAACTCGCGGTTGCCGCGCATGTTGAAGTGGATCTTTACCCGGCGCGGGCCGACCGCCTCGGCGCGCTCGAGATTTGCGTAATAGGAGCGGTAGAAGGGATGCCCGTCCCGCTTGAGGGTCTCCAGGGTGAAGATGACGTCCTCGACCGTGATCGGAGTGCCGTCGTGGTGGCGAGCCTCCGGGCGCAGGGTGAAGATCACCCACGAGTCATCGTCGGCCACCTCCATGGACTCGGCGATCAAGCCGTACACCGAGAAGGGCTCATCACTCGAACTGACCATCAAGGTGTCGAACACATTGGTCATGTTCGGCGGCGTGGTGCCGCGCAGTATGAAAGGGTTGAGGCTGTCGTAGGTGCCGACGGCGCCGAGGCGCACGATGCCGCCCTTGGGCGCGTCGGGGTCGGCGTACTCGAAGTGCTGGAAGTCGGGGCCGTACTTGAGGTCACCGTGCAGCGCCATGCCGTGGAACGGACCTTCCACGCCGGGCGCGTCTTCCTGGGCGTGCGCGTAGGGCAAAACGGCGAGCAGCAAGGCCGCGAAGGCGGCCAGTTCCATGCGGGCCCTCAACAATTCGGCTGTCCTCATTCCTTGAACGAACGCCCCGTTACGACCGGCGTGGGGGCGGCGGGTTCCCAACGACCTGGGTGAGCGCAGGCACTGTAAAGGCTAGCGGCGGCTTCGTCATGCCGCCGCCGCGACTGTTGGAGATTGCATCACATTTTGCCGGCAGGGTCATCCGCCTGCCAGCCCGCGCGGCGTTCGCCCTTTATCGACCGCGCTAGCCGTAGGGACGCGCAGCAGACAACGGCAACGTAACGCGCAACAACGCGGCGCGTCCGCCGGGCCCGATACGGGCGCCCTGAGCCCACAACAGGTGGGCGGCGAGGATCACGTCCGGACGTGGGCGCACCTCCGCGGTATCCGGCGACAGCAGGGCCGCGAGCGGGCCGGCCGGCGTCGCGTCCGGCACCCCGATATCGATCACCGCTTCGCCGCGCGTCAGGCTCAGCGTGACGCGCGCCTCGCCTCCATCGCTCTCCACCAGCGCAAGGCGCAACAGGGTGTCGAGCGCCTGGCGCAGCCGAGCCTCGTCGGCCCACACGGTCAGCGGCCCCGGTGTCGCGCGGTGCAGCGTGGGGCGGGTGCTCGCGCCCACGGCATCCAGCGCCTGCTGCACGACGCGCTCCAGCTTGATCAGGCCGCGCGCGAGGCGCACCCGCCCCGCCCGCAGTTGCGCGATCGACTCCATTTCGTCGATCAGTTGCCCGAGATAGCCGACCTGGGTTTCGATCAGCGCCAAGTTCCAGCGCAACTCCTGTGCGGAACGCGATCCATCGGCCAGCAGGCGGGCGACGTTGCGGATCGGCGCGAGCGCGTCGCGCGCGGCATGAGCGACCGCCCCTATCGGTGCCTCCGGGCTGGGGGCGCGGCGCGAGAAGAACAGCTGCACGGCGCTGGGTTCGTAGCGACCGGGCTCGCTAATCGGCAGGGCCGTGCATGACCACGAGGGCGCTGTGGACGCCGGCTTCAGCAAGAAGTCCGCGATGGCATGCCGGCTGGCCAGCACGGTCTGCACCACGTGCACCAGTGGGTCCCGCACGGCGGGCGGCAACCCGCGCAGCGAACTGGTTGCCGCCGGAATGGGCGTCGGGCCCGCGTCAACCGCCACGATGTGGAGGTGTCGGGTGACGAGCGCGCTGCCGAGATGTGGGTGTTGTCTGAGCATGAGCCGCCTCGTCGGGTCACCGCAGCGGCGCGGTGGGGGAAGCCGCGGGGTGGTGCGCGTGCGGCGCGCGTCCCCCGTCGAGGAGGCCGATCAAGGTGCCGCGCCTCATGACGCCGCGTGTTCGGAAGGGTTGGGCACGAGGAAACTGCGCCACTCACCGCATGGCATGCGGGAGCGGGGAGCA